>NZ_CP061368.1:3194848-3519772 GCF_014725735.1 Wenzhouxiangella sp. AB-CW3 | reverse complement strand
TCGTCAGCGCACCCGGTATCGCGTGAATTACTCGACCGATGACCTGATCGAGCAGGCGGCGGAACGCATCCGCACCGACCTGCCCGGGATTGAGCGCCCGCAGGTGGTGCTGACCCGGACTGAGCTGGACATTACCCGGGCCGGTATCGATTCGCGCGTGACCGGCATTCGTCCCGAGTACGTGACCGCGACGTTTCAGATGCCGGACCTGATTGCCGAGGTGCAGGGCCGCACTGGATTGTCACGGGCCACGGTAGGCCAGATTCTGCTCGATTGCGGGCGGCTGGAAGAGGCCCTGAATCATCCCCAGGCTTTTATCGATCAGACCGCCGCCCTGATCCGTACCGTGTTGCGCGAGTTGCTGGTTGCCGGCGTTGAATACCAGAAGGTGGGTGACCGTGTCTATGAGATGCGGCGCTTCGAAGACTCGGACCTGATGGAGGTCTTCGCCAGCAATGTGTACCCGGTCAACGAGCCGGACAAGACCCTGTTTTCCCATATCGTGCTGGACGGGCAGTCTGCACCCGAGCGTCGTTTTGCCGAGGATTGCGAGAACAACGACGACGTGCTGTTCTATTTCAAGCTGCCGCGCTGGTTCACCATCGATACTCCGGTAGGCCAGTACAACCCCGACTGGGCGCTGGTGCTGCGCGGCGAAGACACCCTCTACTTCGTCGCCGAGACCAAGGGCACCAGCGAGCGCGAGGATCCGGGCGCCGAGCTGTTGCGGCCCATCGAGCGCATGAAGGTCAAGTGCGGCAAGCGTCATTTCAAGCAGTTCGAGGAGGTGCGGTTTCGGCGGGTGAAAGAGCTTCGCGAACTGCTCGGGTAACCGAAGGTTCCCGGTGAGATGAGTTCACCCGGGGTCCGGATCCGGACAAGTCTGAATGCCCGTGCACCAGGACACCGCCCCGCACCCCGTGGCGGGTCAGGATTTGTCTCCCAGCCAGCCGCGGTAGCGGAACCAAAGCAGCAGGCCGACGGCGATGGCCAGCATGACGCCGAGCACCCCGAAATAGCCCCAGGGATGCATCAGCTCGGGCATATGCTCGAAATTCATGCCATAGACGCCGGCGATGAAGGTCAGTGGGATGAAGATGCTGGCCATGATGGTGAGCGTCTTCATGATCTCGTTGGTGCGGTTGGCGCTGATCGACAGGTGGATCTCGACCAGGCTGGCGGCCAGTTCGCGGGTGGTCTCGACCATGTCCATGAGTTGCACGGTGCAGTCATAGACGTCCCTGAGATAGATGTGGGTTTCGCGCCGGAAGATTTCCTCGTCCCTGAGCAGGCGGGCCATCAGGTCGCGCTGGCGCCAGAAGATGCGGCCCAGCGTGATCAGGGCGCGGCGCTGGCGATGGATGTCACCGAGCAGTTCATTGCCGCGCCCGGACATGACCTCGTCCTCGGCCTCGTCGATCTGGTCGGCCAGGGCCTCGACCACGGGGAAGCTGGCATCGACGGCCAGGTTGAGCAGGGCGCAGGCCAGGTAATCCAAGGGTTCCTTTCTGAGCCGGCTGGTGGGACGGTTCAGGCGCTCGAGCACCGGCGAGAAGATGTCTTCGGGGCGCTCGCGAAAGCTCAGCAGCAGGTCGCCGTCGATGAGCAGGCCGAGCTGTCCCAGCCCCGGCAGATGCTGCTCGCTTTCCAGTTGCAGCATTTGCAGGACGATCAGCGCCTGCTCGTCAAGCGTGTTGACCTTGGTCTGGCGGTCGATGTTGACCAGGTCGGCCAGCACCATGGGGTGCAGATCGAACAGTTCGCCCAGGGCGCGCAGGCGCTCGTCATCGGCAAACCCGGCCACATCCAGCCAGATGCGACCGCCTTTCAGGCGTGCTTCGGCAATGGCCTGGGTGTCCGGGTCGTCCAGAAATTCCACTCCCTGCTCGTCGATCCGCCACACCCGCACGCGGGTGGCGGCGGCATCGGGTGCGATGAACAGGGTGCCGGGCGGCGCCCCGGACTTGCGCTGGCTGCTGCGCTGCGGCTGTCCGAATAGGTGATGCACGGGTGTGTCCACCACGCTGCGCAGGAAGCGGCGCGCGGTTTCCTGGAGCTGCTGCAGGTGTTCGCCTACCGTCATGTGCTTTCTCCGAATGCCCTTGCCGGTTCCAACATACTGCAGGCGGAAGACAGATCAAAGCAGTATCGGATGGGGCGGGCGGTTATCATTTGCGACAAATGACTGCAGTTGCCCCTTTTTCATGACCCAGGACATCGTACTGGTTGCCGCCATGGCCCGCCGCCGAGCCATCGGGCGGGATGGGGGCATGCCCTGGCACCTGCCTGCCGATCTGAGGCATTTCAAGGCGGTCACGCTGGGCCATCCGGTGATCATGGGGCGGCGGACCTTCGAGTCCATCGGCCGGCCGCTGCCCGGGCGTCTCAATGTGGTGATCAGTCGGCGACGCCCGGAACTGCCCGAAGGCGTGGAACTGGCCGCTGGACTGGACCAGGCGCTCTCGGTCTGCCGGGAACATGAGCGTGTCATGGTCATCGGCGGCGGCGAGATCTACGCCCAGGCCCTGGCGGTGGCCACGCACATGGAGCTAACCTTTATCGATGCGGATGTCGAGGCCGACACCCACTTCCCGGCCTGGCCGACCGAGCAATGGCAGCTTGAGTCCATGGCGGTCCGCGCCGCCGACGATGCCAATCCTTTTCCGCTCAGCTTCTGCTCCTTCTGCCGCCGCCCGCAGCCATGATCGAGCACTGGCCGGCCAAACGTCGCGTGACCGTGGTCGGTGCGGTCTGGAACCTGTTGCTGGGTATCGGCAAAGTCATTGCCGGCATTCTGGGTCAATCGCAGGCGTTGGTGGTCGACGGCGTGCATTCGTTTTCCGATCTGGTCAGCGACGCCGTGGTGCTGGGCGCGGCACGCTGGGGTTCGCTGGAAGCTGATCACAATCATCAGTACGGCCATGCCCGCATCGAAACCATGGCATCTGCCCTTGTCGGCTTTCTGCTGCTGGGAGTTGCCGCCGGGTTTCTGATCGACGCGGTCGGCCGGCTGCTCGAACCCGACCGGTTGCAGCAGCCGGGTCTTCTGGCGCTGGCGGCGGCCGTGGCGTCGGTGGTGGTCAAGGAAGTGCTCTTTCACTATACCCGCCGGGTGGCGCGCAAGACCGACTCGAAACTGATCGAGGCCAACGCCTGGCATCATCGCTCCGATGCGTATTCCTCGATCGTCGTGATCGTCGGCGTGGCCGGCGTCATGATCGGCGTGGCCTGGCTGGATTCCGCCGCCGCTATCGTCGTGGCGGCAATGGTCGGCTGGATGGGCTGGCAGTTCGTGGCCTCGGCCGTGGTCGAACTGGTCGATACCGCCATTCCCGAGCGTGAGCGGCGCGAGCTGGTCTCCATCATCATGGGCGTGGATGGTGTGCGTGACTTTCGCAACCTTCGCACGCGGCGAATGGGGGGTGCGGTGGTCATGGACGTCACCGTGCTGCTTGATCCGGATCTGGCGCTTGAGCAAGCCGATCTGATTGCGGCCAGGGTTCGGCGTCGGCTGCTTGAGCAGTCGGCTTCCGTTGCCGATGTCGTGGTGAGCATCGCCCCGCACATTGATCGCCAGCACAGCCCATGACACGCGAGATCTTCATCGGCGATATCCAGGGGCATTACGACGGTCTGGCCAGTCTTCTGGAAAAGCTGCGATTCGATCCGTCCCGCGATCAGCTGCGCCTGGCCGGCGATCTGGTCAATCGTGGGGGGCAGTCGCTGGAGACATTGCGCCTGATTCGTTCACTGGGCGATCGCGCCATGACGGTGCTGGGCAATCACGATCTGCATCTGCTGGCCTATGCCTGGGGTGTGCGCCGGCGACAGCGAGGGCATGCCGAGTTTGATGCCATTCTCGATGCCGGTGATGGCAGGGAGCTGCTTGACTGGCTTTGTCGGCAGCCGCTCATGTGGGCCAGTGATCGGCGGCGCCTGGCGCTGGTACATGCCGGTGTCGATCCTCGCTGGAGTCCGGATACGGCCAAGGCCCGTGCTGCGGAACTCGAATCGGCCCTGGCCGCTGATCCGCGGGCCTTCTTTGAGCACATGTATGGCGATCACCCGAAACAGTGGCAACCGGATCAACCGGAAAAGGAACGTTTGCGTGCCATCACCAATGTGTTGACACGAATGCGTTTCTGCAGCAAGGACGGTATTCTCGATCTCGACTACAAGGGCGATCCTGATCACGCGCCTGACGGCGTGAGCCCCTGGTTCCGGTACCTGCATGCAGCCTGGGCGGACTGGACCATCGTATTCGGTCACTGGTCGATGCTGGGATGTTACCGCGAGGGCCAGGTCATCTGTCTGGACAGTGGCTGTGTCTGGGGTGGCGAGTTGACCGCGCTGGTACTCGAAGAAGGGCGGAAGCAACTGGTTGCGGTTGAGTGTGAAAGGCGCCGCAGGCCCGGCTGAAGCGATCAACATAATAGTCACTGTGGCATGCTCTGGGGATTGAAGCAGACTTCCCCGACAACAGGAGAACGACATGAATGAGTTTCGCAAAGTGGTGGTGGCTGTGGATGGCTCGGATGCAGCACTGCGCGCCGCGCGCGTGGCGGCACGTCTTGCCGACAGCATGAATGCTTCACTGACCATGCTGCACGTTTTCCCGATGGCGACAGATGATGCCAGCGGCGCCCTGGGCTTCGGGCCGGAGGCACTGGAGCAGGCGCGCCAACAGTCAGCCCGCAAGGTCTTTGATGAAACGCTTTCACAGCTCAGCGACCGGCCGGAAAAGCCGGAAGAGCTGGCCTTGATCGGCGACCCGGCCGAAGAAATCATCGAATGGCTGGGTAACTCCCGCGACATCCTTCTGGTGATGGGCAGGCGGGGACAGTCGAAGATCGGTTCGCTATTGCTCGGCAGCGTTTCCGACAAGGTGATTCGTCATACTCATACGCCGGTGACGGTGGTGAGTTGATGATGAAAGGGAAAAGGTGAGAGGTGAAAGGTGAACGGGGGATGAGCGTTTGCCATGGTTTTCCCGTATCAACGACTCACGTTTTAGACAACTCCCCTGATTGACGTCAGAACAGGCTGGATTTCGGGGCGTTTGCCGGTCCAGATCTCGAAGGCGAGAGCTGCCTGGCCCACCAGCATGCCCAGTCCGTCGTGGACCGGCAGTTCGTTGTTCTGGCACCACTGGTTGAAGCCGGTGTGAGCCCGGCCGTAGTTGAGGTCGTAGGCCCGGGCATTGTCGTTAAGCCAGTCGCGCCTGAGCGTCAGCCCATCCTGGTTATGGCCGGCGCTGGTGGACTGGATCAGCAGGTCGAATCCTGTTAAATCCGGCCCTTCTTCCAGTCCGCCCGCGGAGAGGTTGCCGCGGTGGGCAAAGCGGTCGACCAGTGTGCTGGCTCGCTCCGGTGTGCGATTGAGGATGCACAGTAAGTTCGGTCCCGCGGCCAGCAGAGGTTCGAGCAGGCCGGCAGCGGCGCCACCGGCGCCGATCAGCAGCACATTGCGGCCGTTGACCTGCAATCCGAGCCGATCGAGGTCGAGCATCATGCCCGCACCATCGGTGTTGTAGCCATGCCAGCCCGACTTGATGGCCTTGAGCGTGTTGACCGCCCCGGCATAGCGGGCCCCGATGTCAACGTACTCGCACAGCTCAAGTCCGGTTTCTTTCAGCGGCAGGGTCAGGTTGGCCCCCATGCCGCCGCTGTCCCGGAACTCGATCAGCCGCTCGGGCAGTTGTTCCGGTGACGATTCGATGGCCTGGTAGTCCACCGGAATGCCGAGTTGATTGCCGAACATTTCATGAATGCGCGGTGACAGGCTGTGGCTGATCGGTTGGCCGAATACTGCAAGTTTGATGGGGTGAGCTGATTGCATGTGATCGGTTTGGGGAGACGGAAGACGGGAGGCGGGAGGCGGGGAGTGGTTTGACGGCATTGAGTGATGGCTTTTTCCTCGCGCTCCTTGGTCTTGTCTTTACACTCTCCTTTCCAGGATCTCGGCTGCCTCGATGGCGGCATAGCTCAGAATACCCTCGGCGCCGGCCCGGCGAATGGCGGTCAGTGTTTCCAGCAGTACCTTGTCGTTGTCCAGCCAGCCGTTGGCCGCGGCGGCCTTGAGCATGGCGTACTCGCCGGAGACGTGATAGGCCAGCGTTGGTGTGCCGAATTCATCCTTGATGCGCCGGATGATGTCCAGGTAGGGCAGGGCCGGCTTGACCATCACCAGGTCGGCGCCCTCGTCGAGATCCAGGGCGACTTCGCGCAGGGCCTCGTCGGAATTGGCCGGGTCCATCTGGTAGTTGTCCTTGGTCGCCCCCTTAAGGTTGCCGGCCGAGCCCACCGCGTCGCGAAACGGCCCGTAGTAGCTCGAGGCGTACTTGGCCGCATAGCTGAGAATCATGGTGTTGGCGAAGCCGTCGGCTTCGAGTTGCTCGCGGATCGCGCCGATCCGTCCATCCATCATGTCGGAAGGCGCGACCACGTCGGCACCCACCGCGGCATGACTCAGCGCCTGCCTGACCAGCGCGTCGACGGTTTCATCGTTGAGCACATAGCCGGTCTCATCGATGATGCCGTCCTGACCGTGGCTGGTGTACGGGTCCAGCGCCACGTCGGTAATCACGCCCAACTCGGGAAAGCGCTGCTTGAGTGCGTGCACGGTCTGCTGCACCAGGCCATCTTCGCGCCAGGCTTCCTCGGCCGTCTCACTCTTGCGCTCGGCAGGCACCACCGGAAACAGCGCCATGGCCGGAATGCCCAGCGCCAGGCAGCGCTCGGCCTGGGCGAACAGTCCATCGTGCCCTAGACGCTCGACGCCGGGCATGGAAGGCACGGCTTCGCGACCACTGGCATCTTCGAGCACGAAAACCGGCAGAATCAGATCGCTGGCGGACAGTCGGGTTTCGCGCACGAGTGCGCGCGAGAAAGCGTGGGCTCGGGTGCGGCGCATGCGGGTGAGTGGGAACATGGTCAGACGCTGGATCGGGGTATGGGGGGATTATAAGGGGTGAAGATTGGGTGTTAGGTGTTGGGTGTTAAGTGTGAAGTGTGAAGTGTGAAGTGGGGAGAGGGTTTTGGGGGTAGACTTTGGGGATGGTGGCGAGGATTCGGATTCCGGAGATGGGTGGTGGTGCCGGGGTAGTGGCGCCGGTGGCTGGGGTGTCGGCGCTGGGGGATTTTCTGGTCTCGCATCGGCGGGTGTTGGTGTTGACGGGGGCGGGTTGTTCCACCGGGTCGGGGATTCCCGCTTATCGCGATGGCGCGGGGCGCTGGTTGCAGCGGCGGCCGATTCTTTATCCCGAGTTCATGGCCAGCGCGGCGACTCGACGGCGTTACTGGGCGCGCAGTTACTTCGGGTGGCCGGCGATGTCGAAGGCCCGTCCCAATGCCGGGCATCTGGCCCTGAGTCGCCTGGCTCGGGCCGGCCGGGTCGGCAGAGTGATTACCCAGAATGTCGATGGCCTGCACCATCAGGCCGGCCAGCGCTCCGTGATCGATCTGCATGGCCGGCTCGACCGGGTGCGTTGCCTGGATTGTGGGGAGATCGAGGCCCGGGATGCACTGCAGCTTCGTTTGTCCAGACTGAACGAGGACTGGCACGGTCGTGTGCTGGGGTTCAATGCCGACGGTGATGCCGAACTTGATGCGCGGGACTGGCCGGGTTTTGAAGTTGCGCCGTGCGAGTCCTGCGGAGGGCGCCTGAAGCCCGAGGTCGTGTTCTTCGGCGAGTCGATTCCGACCGCGACTCGTGAACGTGTGGCACGGGAACTGGCCAGGGCCGATGCGCTTTTGACCGTGGGCAGCTCGCTGGTGGTCGGTTCAGCCTTTCGTCTGGTGCGCGAGGCGGCGGACCGTGGTCTGCCGGTGGTCGCACTCAATCGCGGCCGCATGCGGGCCGAGCGCTGGTTGCGCTTCAAGGTGGATGCCGATTGCATGAGCGCCCTGCAAACCCTGGCGGATGCCATGACATGAGTGGTCCGCTGTCTGGCGTGCGGGTGCTTGAACTTTCCCGGATTCTCGCGGGACCCTGGGCCGGCCAGATCCTGGCCGATTTCGGCGCCGAAGTGATCAAGATCGAGCGTCCGGGTGCCGGCGATGATACGCGCGGCTGGGGTCCGCCATGGCTGCGCGACGATGCCGGTCATGAAACCGGCGAGTCGGCCTATTTTCTTTCGACCAATCGCGGCAAGCGCTCGGTGGCGATCAATCTGGCCGAACCACGTGGCCAGGAATTGGTGCGTGAGCTGGCCTGCAAGAGTGATGTATTGATCGAGAATTTCCGTGTCGGTGGCCTGGCCCGTTACGGGCTGGACTGGGCCAGCCTGCGCGAACTTCATCCCGGCCTGGTCTTTTGTTCGATTACCGGATTCGGACAGGATGGGCCACGCGCCCACCAGTCCGGCTACGATGCGGCGATTCAGGCCATGGGCGGTTTGATGAGTATCACCGGCGAGCCCGACGGCGGGCCGCAGAAGGTGGGCGTGGCGGTGGCCGACCTGATGGCCGGCATGTACGCAGTCAGCGCCATTCAGGCCGCCTTGCTGCATAGTTGGTCCACCGGCCAGGGCCAGCACATCGACCTGTCGCTGCTCGACACCCAGGTCGCTTGGCTGGCCAACCAGGCGGCCAATTATCTGATTGGCGGCCAGGTGCCCGGGCGCCAGGGTACTGCCCATCCCAATATCGTGCCCTACCAGGCTTTCGCCTGTGCTGATGGTCACCTGATGCTGGCAGTGGGCAACGATGCCCAGTTCGAGCGCTTTGCCCGTCTGGCCGGGCACCCGGACTGGATCGATGATGAACGCTTCCGTCGCAACCACGACCGGGTGGCGCATCGCACCGAACTGATCGCTGCGATCGAGCCGGTCATAGCCGGGCGTGCCGTTTCCGACTGGCTTGAAACGCTGGCTGACGAGGGTATTCCGGCCGCTCCGATCAACAGTCTCGACGCGGTTTTTGACGATCCGCAGGTACGCCAGCGAGAGATGGTCCGGCCCATGGATCACCCTTTGCGTGAGGGGCTGCCGCTGGTGGCCAACCCGGTGCGGTTTTCCGCTACCCCGGTTGATTACCGGCAGGCCCCGCCGCTGCTTGGGGCCGACACGCGGAACGTGCTGCGTGAATGTCTGGCGCTGGAGGAGGAGTACATAGAGACGCTCTTGCAGGCTGGGGTGGTGGCGGCCAGGCCGGACTGATCAGGCGGCCAGTACCGCCGGCGTCTCGCCGCGCTGGAGTCCTTCGAACCACGTCTGCACGATATCGAGCTGTTCGCATGCGCTTTCGGCCCGGTTGACGTGGCGACGAAACGCGCGCTCGTCGGCTCGACCGGCGGCATACCAGCCCAGGTGCTTGCGCGCGATGCGCACTCCGCGCGTCTCGCCGTAGAAGGCGTGCAGGGCCCGCAGGTGACCCACGAGAATATCTTGCACCTCGTCGAGGCCGGGCTCGACCAGTCGCTCGCCGGTGGCCAGGAAGTGCGCGATTTCGCGGAAAATCCAGGGGCGACCCTGGGCCGCGCGTCCGATCAACAGTCCATCGGCACCGGTGTGTTGGAGCACCCTGCTGGCCTTTTCCGGACTGTCGACATCGCCGTTGGCCCAGACCGGAATGGAAAGCGACTGGCAGATTGCGGCAATGGTGTCGTACTCGGCCTCGCCCTGGTATTTCTGGTCGCGCGTGCGGCCGTGCACGGCCAGGGCCTGGATGCCGCAGTCTTCGGCGATAAGGGCGATGGTCGGTCCGTTGCGGTGTTCGGCATCCCAGCCGGTGCGGATCTTGAGGGTGACCGGCACGTCGACGGCCGCAACCACGGCCTCGAGGATCCGGACGACCAGTGCCTCGTCGCGCATCAGTGCCGACCCGGCCCAGGCCTTGCAGACCTTCTTGGCCGGACAGCCCATGTTGATGTCGATGATTTCGGCGCCATGTTCGACATTGTGGCGCGCCGCCGCGGCCATCACCTCCGGCACGGTGCCGGCAATCTGCACGCTCACCGGTCCGGGTTCACCGGCATGGTCCATGCGCTCGCGCGACTTGCGCGTATGCCACAGCGATGGATCGGATGTAGTCATTTCCGAGGTGGCCAGGCCCGCGCCCAGTCGCCGGCACAACAGGCGGAACGGCTTGTCGGTGACGCCGGCCATGGGCGCCAGTCCAAGCGCGGGACGGATCTGGTGGGGGCCGATATGCATGGGGCGGTCTGCGAGCCTGACCGCTCGAATATAACACTTTGAGGATGCCGGGATGGAGAATCCGGAGAAGGTGCTATCATTCATGTGAAAGGCATTGGGCCTTGTTGCCGCGAAGCCGGTTCCGAGCCGAACGGAGTGTCACGTGTCCCCAGTTAGCGAACGTCGCCGATTTCACCGCTTCCCGTTTCAGGCGCAAGCCCTGTTGCGAGTCGGTGACAGTTCCCGCGTGCCAGCCGTGCTGCTCGATATTTCGCTCAATGGTGCCTTGCTGGAGGTGCCCGGCCTGACTCAGGTTTCCCTGGAAGAGAACGCGGGTGAGCTTGGCCTGAGCGTACGTGGCGAGATCAACGGCGCCGAAGTCAGCATGACCATGGAAGTCTCGGTGGTGCGGATTGAAGCCGAGCGACTGGCCTGCCGTTTCCGGGGTGTCGATCCCGAAAGTTTCAGCAGCCTGAAGCTGCTGATCGAAGATAATCTGGGCGATGTCAGCCTGCTCGACCGCGAGCTAACACAGCTAGATTACTGGCCGGGGCTTTCGCTGCGCCCGGCCGACTGATCGTCGGCACTCCCCAGAAACCAGTCCGCCATCACCGTCTCGAGCTCGTCGATTCCCTGCCCGCTGGTGGCGGAAAAAAGCTGAACCCCGACATTGGCATCAACCAGCTTGCGCACACCCAGCAACGCCTCGCTCTGCTTGCCCCGGCCGAGCTTGTCGGCCTTGGTCAGTACCAGGTGCAGCGGCAGCCCGCGACTGCCGGCCCAGTTGGCCAGTTCGATGTCGCTGTCCTTGAGCGGATGGCGCACGTCCATCACGATCACCAGTCCGGCCAGCGCCTGACGCTTTTCCAGATAGCCCTGGATGAGCCCCTTCCAGTGGCGTTTGAGGTCACCGCCGACGCGTGCAAAGCCGTAACCTGGCAGGTCGACAAGGTGACGATGGTCATCGAGTCGAAAAAACACCAACTGGCGCGTGCGGCCGGGCGTGCGGCTGGTGCGCGCCAGTGCCTTGCGGTGGCACAGGCGATTGATCAGGCTGGACTTGCCGGCGTTCGAGCGCCCGGCAATGGCGACTTCCCGCCCCTGATCCGGGGGCAGTTGCGACCGGTTGTGGACGCTGATCAGGTACTCTGCCTGCCTGAGCAGACGACGAATTGCACTCACGGACTGGCACACGGATGGCTGAGCGGCGATAATATCAGGTTCAGTCTTTCAAACATTCTCAATCAATTCAGGAGTACCACGGAAATGGCTCGATTCTTGGTGATGCTGATGGCATGGGTGCCGATGGCGGCCATGGCGGTGGGTGTCGGCGATCCGGAGGCCGGTGAAGAACTGGCCGCATCCTGCGCCTCCTGTCATGGCGTGGACGGCAACAGCACGGTCAGCATCTGGCCGAAGCTCGCCGGTCAGCATCAGGATTACGCAACCCGGCAAAGCATTCTGATTCGTGAACAGAAGCGCAACGTGCCGGAGATGTATCCCATGGTGGCCGACCTGTCCGATCAGGAGCTGGCCGATATTTCGGCGTTCTACGAGCAGCAGCGCATCGAGCCCGGCGTGGCCGACGAAGACCTGGTCGAGCTTGGAAAGAAGGTCTACCAGGCCGGCAACCACGACACCGGCGTTCCGGCCTGTGCGGCCTGCCACGGTCCCTCCGGTGATGGTATTCCGGGGGCTCACTTTCCGATGGTGCGCGCCCAGCATACCGACTACACGGTCGCGCGCCTGGAGGCTTACCGTGCCGGTGAACACCATGGCGAGGACGACCCCTACAGCCAGATCATGGTGGCGGCAGCACGTAACCTGACCGATGAGGAAATTCAGGCGGTCAGCTCCTACATCGAGGGCCTGCATCGGGCGCGATAGGGTTTCACTGTTGAAGTGTCGGGGTGGAACTAGGCCGACCCGCACGGGTCAATGACATTCACGATATGACAAGACTAACGGAGTCGTTCATGCTGAAGTTCTCTGCACTGTCGCTGGGGTTCATTGTCCTGGCCGGTACGGCCATGGCCGAATCGTTTCGGGAAGGCGAACACTATCATCGTGTTGTCACCCCGGTTTCCGTGTCGGGCGAACAGGTCGAGGTGGTCGAGGCGTTCGCCTATCCCTGTCCTGCCTGTCGCAATTTCCTGCCGCATATAAAGGCGTGGGAAGAAGAACTGGACGACAATGTCAATTTCCGCCGGCTGCCGGTTGCCCTGCAGCGGGGCTGGGATCTGTTCGCACGGGCCTATTACACGGCCCAGGTCATGGACATCGATTCCGCTGCGCACGAGGCTCTGTTCAATGCCCTGCACGATGAAGGGCGCCAGTTCCAGAGCTTCGATGATATCGCCGACTTCTATGCCGAGTTCGGTGTCGAGGCCGAGGAGTTTCTCAATACCTCCGAATCCTTTGCGGTGGACTCCCGCATGCGCCAGAATCGCAACCTGATCCGCCAGTTCGGTATCCGCAGTACGCCCACGATGATTGTGCATGGCAAGTGGCGGGTGCAGCCGAACCGCTTCGACAGCTACCAGGACATGCTCGAAGCGGTCCAGTACCTGGTCGAACGCGAAGCGGCCGAACTCGAAACCGCCGCGAGCGGGGATGAAGACGAGCAGGGCGCAGCGGCCGAAAGCTGATCCGAGGTGGTTGCGCCCTCACGGCAGCTCAGGCTGCTGAGCTACAACATCCAGGCCGGCACCACGACGGGCCGCTATAGCGAGTACGTCACCCGTAGCTGGCGTCAGGTGCTGCCGAACAACCAGCGCATCGCCAACCTGGATGCCATTTCCGAACTGGTTGCCGACTACGACATCGTTGCTCTGCAGGAAGTCGACTGCGGCAGCCTGCGCTCCGGGTTTCTCAATCAGGCCAAGTACCTCGCCACCCATGCGCGGTTTCCGTTCTGGAACCATCAGGGCAACCGCAAGGTTGGCATGATTGCCCACGCCGGCAACGGCCTGCTTAGTCGTGTCGAGCCCAGCGCCATCGAGGAACACAAACTGCCCGGCGCGATTCCCGGCAGGGGCGCGATGGTGGTGCGCTTTGGCGAGGGCGATGCCGCATTGTGGCTGGTTGTTCTGCACCTTGCCCTGGGCAGGCGGGCACGCGCCCAGCAGCTTGACTACATCGCCGGGCTGGTCAGGGAGTATCCGCATGTCGTGGCCATGGGCGATCTCAACACCGGGCCGGACTCGCGAGAGCTTCGAAGCTTTTGCGACAAGGCCGGCCTGATCATTCCCGACAGCCATCTCACCTTTCCGTCCTGGCGACCGCAGCGCGCCATCGACCATATCCTGGTCTCGCCCAATATGGACATTGCCGAACTGGAAGTCCTGCCCGTGAGCTATTCGGACCACCGGCCCCTGTCGATGGTGGTTAACCTGCACCAGGATGTCGATCTACCCGATGCCGGTGGCCATGCGAATGGCGACGATGATCAGTATGCCCCCAAACAGGCGTCTTAGCCGCCTGGCCGGCAGGTGATGGGCCAGAGCCACGCCCAGCGGGGCGCCTGCCATTCCACCCAGTCCGATGCCGACCATGCCCGCCAGCCAGACTTGTCCGACAGACCAGGCAAGCCCCTCCGGCGCGGGGCCCGAGAGTACAAAGACCAGGGCACCGGCCGCGGCAATGGGCCAGCCGCAGGCCGAGGCAACGGCCACGGCCTTGACCATGGCAAAGCCGTTGCGAGCCAGGTAGGGCACGCTGAAAGTGCCCCCGCCGATGCCGATCATCGCCGAAATGCCACCGATCAGCGGGCCGGCCAGCCACCAGAGCCTGGGACGGGCAGGCCGGTCGATGTATCGCGGGCTGGCTGCCAGCAGCATGCGCAGGCCAATGGCCGCGGCAACCACGGCAAAGAAGATCGCCAGCCCCCGGCCCGGCACCCAGACGGCCAGTGCGGCGCCCGCGCCCGCGCCCAGGGCCATGGCCGGTCCCAGGCGGGCAATGGCAGACCAGTCCAGTGCGCCGCGTCGGTGCTGGAACCAGACGGCACTTCCGGCAGTCAGCAACATGGTAGCCAGTGAAGTGGCAACGGCCACGGTCACGGCGGCATCACCGCTGACTCCCAGTCCTAGCAAGAGCCAGGTGAGCGCCGGTACGATGACCAGTCCGCCGCCAATTCCGAGCAGTCCGGCGAGAATGCCGGCAACAACTCCGACAAGTAGCAGGATGAGAAGCAGGGTGAACACGAGTCGACAGGCGGCAGCAGGCGATGCGGTAACTGCGAGGCAGTTTGGGGTGTTGCGATGATGAAAGCAAGCTACTGGCGGATGGTTGTGGCGTCGCTGGTCGGCCTGGCCTTGTTGCCGTTGGCGGCTATCGCCCAGGGTGGGTCCGATGGCGCCCAGTCGTCGCGCGATAGTCAGCGCGAAGTGTTTCGCCAGGGGTGGGCCGCAGCGCGTCGAGGTAACCAGGCCGGTGTGGTGGCGGCCATCTCCGAGCTTGATGACTACCCCCTGACACCGTATCTGGAGTTCGAGTTGCTGCGCCAGCGCATCGACAAGGTCCCCGAGGTCGTCATGGAGCAGTTTCTCGCCCGCCACCGGGACTGGTCGTTTGCCGGCAGGCTGGAGACCGCGTGGCTGCGCAGCCTGGGGCGTCGGGAACAATGGGACGCGCTGCTGCTGCACGGGTCGGGAAGCCAGGATACCGAGGTGCGCTGTCATGTCGCCCATGCCCGGGTAGTGCAAGGACAACACGAAGGGCTGGAGGCCGAAGTCGAGCTACTTTGGAAAGTGGGTCGCTCGCAGCCGGATGCCTGCAATCCGGTCTTTTCCTGGTGGCGCGATCAGGGCAATCCCTCGCCGCAAGTGGCCTGGGAACGGTTTCGGCTGGCAGTCGATGCCGGTGAACAGAACCTGGCCCGCTACCTGAGGCGCTATCTGCCGGCCAGCGAGCGCGAATGGGCCGAGCGCTGGCTGCTGATGCGGTCCCGGCCGCAGAATGGATTGCGCCGGGCCCGGCATTGGCCGGACCAGGCCCACAGTCGTCTGCTGGTCAGCGCCGGTGTGCGTCAACTGGCCCGCAGCGACCAGGCCCGTGCCCGGGATCAGTGGACCCGCCTGGCGCCGCGTTTTGATTTCAGTTCCGAGCAGCGGGCAGGGGTTGAGCGCGAACTGGCACTGTTCGCCGCCGTGGCCCTGGAAGAAGACGCCCTGGAAGCCATCGATGCGCTGCCCGCCGAGGTCCGCGACCAGCAGATCCTGGCCTGGCGTGCCCGTGTGGCAATGGCGCATGATCGCTGGAACGAGGTCCTGGCCAGCATTCAGGGCATGTCGGTCGATGAGCAGGCCCAGTCTCGCTGGCGCTACTGGCGGGGGCGGGCGCTGGCGGCCCTGAATCGTCCCGATGCGCTGGTCGCCTTTGGCACCCTGGCCGGTGACTCCAACTACTACGGTTTTCTGGCCGCACTGCAACTGCAGCAGCCGCTCAACCTGTGCAGCGAGGAGTTGTCCCCGGATGCCGATGTGCAGCGTCGATTGCTGCGCGATGCCGAGTTCAAACGTGCCGTCGAGCTTTTCCATGTGGGGCTTGCCGGGCATGGCCGCACGACCTGGACCCGGGTCAGCCGGCGTCTGAGTCAGGCCGAGCTTGAGCAGGCCGCCCTGATGGCGGCAGCCGATGGCTGGCATGATCGTGCCATTGCCGCGCTCAACAGTGCTGGCAACCGCAGGGCCTATCCATGGCGTTTTCCGATGGCCGAAAAGGGAGATGTGCTGGCGTTGAGCCGGCAGTACCGGGTCGAGCCGGCGCTGGTCTACGGCTTGATGCGTGCCGAGTCCGCCATGCAGGCCGATGCACTGTCACCGGCTGGCGCCCGCGGCCTGCTGCAACTCATGCCTGCGACGGCAGCGGAGGTCGCCGGTCGCAATGGTCTGCGTTACAACGGGCAGGCTGACCTGATGGAGCCGGCCATCAATCTGCCTCTGGGGATCGCGCACCTGGCCGAGCTCCAGGAACGTTATGACGGCGACTGGGTTCGTGTAGCCGCTGCCTACAACGCGGGGATCAATGCCGTGGCGAGGTGGCAGGATTCGAGGCCGGCGACCGATGCCGACGTGTGGATGGAGACGCTGCCGTTTTTCGAGACCCGCGACTACGTGCCGCGGGTGCTGGCCTTTGCCACGATTTACGAGTGGCAGCTTGGCGAAGGACCGTCGCTGCTGGCCAGATACGCCCTGGGCAGTGACGCCCCGGGGCCCGGTTTCGCCTGCCACGTGGACTGACGGCTGGGAACGAGCAGCCTTGAGCGGTCATGGACGTGTCATTGGTTAGAATGACATCCTCGTCCATGCACTCACTTGGGTAGACAGACATGAAGATCCTGGTTCTCGGCGGGTCAGGCTTTGTCGGCAGCCACCTGGCCAGGCGGCTGGATCGGGAAGGCCATGAACTGACCATTGCCACCCGACATGCCCCTCGCTGTCGGCACCTGACCGTGCTGCCAGGAGTGCGGGTGCGCCAGTTCGATCCCCATGATGTCAACGCCCTGGCAAGGGAGCTGAAGGGTCACGATGTCGCCATCAACCTGGTCGGTATTCTCAACGAGCGCCTGCTGGGCGGTGGTCAAGGGTTCAGAAAAGCCCATGTGACGCTGGTCGAAACCCTGATCGATGCCTGCGTGCGATCGGATACTCCGCGCCTCATTCACATGAGTGCGCTGAATGCCGGACAGGGCGAGAGTCACTACCTGCGTACCCGGGGAGAGGCCGAGAACATGATTGAGGATGCCGGTCGCCAGGGCCGTTTGCAGACCACCATTCTGCGGCCTTCAACAATCTTCGGTCCCGATGACAGTTTTCTCAATCGCTTCGCCGGCTTGCTTCGGATTTCACCGCTACTGCCGCTGGCCCGGCCCGACGCGCGCTTTGCGCCGGTTTACGTCGGCGATGTCGTCGAGGCTTTTGTCCAGGTGCTTTCACGCAACGACAGCGCGGGTCAGACCTACGATTTGTGCGGTACCGAGCAGTGGCGCCTGATCGACCTGGTGCGTTGGCTGCGCGACCAGCTCGAGCTCAGGCGAGCCGTGGTCGGTCTGCCGGATGCACTGGGTCGGCTGCAGGGCATGGTGTTCGACTTCATTCCCGGCAAGCCTTTTTCATCGGACAATTACCGTTCCCTGCTACTCGACAGCGTCTGCACCAAGGACGGGTTCGCCGCATTGGGCATTCGCCCCTGGGGGATGTCGGAACTCGCGCCCAGCTGGCTGGGCCGCCAAGGGCGACAGCAGCGCTACCAGCAGTACCGACGCAAGGCGCGTCGTGACCGCGAGTAGTCGCGATCCGGCCGACGGGCTGGAGGTCTATCGTGTCGGCGGCGTCGTTCGCGACGAACTGATGGGGCGCGGCAGCGAGGATGCCGACCACGTCGTGGTCGGGGCCGGCCCCAAGGACATGCGCCGGCGTGGATTCCGGCCGGTTGGCCGGGATTTCCCCGTTTTCCTTCACCCTGTCAGCGGCGAAGAGTACGCCCTGGCGCGAACTGAGCGCAAGCAGGGCCGCGGATACCACGGTTTCGTGTTCCACACCGGCCCCGACGTCACCCTGGAAGACGATCTGGCCCGGCGTGACCTGACCATTAACGCCATGGCCCGTTCGGCCGATGGCCGCCTGATCGATCCTTTTGACGGTCGTCGGGACCTGATCGACCGGGTGCTTCGGCATGTTTCGCCGGCCTTTCGGGAAGACCCGGTGCGCATTCTCAGGCTGGCGCGTTTCGCCGCCCGGTTTCCGGACTTCCGCATCGCCCGGCAAACCCTGAAGCTGTGCCGAGGCATGGTCCGGGAAGGCGAGGTGGATCATCTGGTTCCGGAGCGGGTCTGGCAAGAGATGTCGCGGGCCCTGATGGAGCACAGCCCGGCGCGCTTTATCGAGGTGTTGCGGGAAACCGGTGCGCTGGCCGTGCTGTTGCCCGAAGTCGACCGGCTGTTTGGCGTACCGCAGGCCCCGGAGTATCACCCCGAGATCGATACCGGGATTCATACCCTCATGGTTCTCGAGCAGTCGGCCCTCCTCGACGCGCCGCTGGCTGCCCGTTTCGCCAGCCTGGTCCATGATCTGGGCAAGGGTCTGACCCCGCGCGATCAGTGGCCGCGCCATCGGGGGCACGAGAAAGCCGGACTGGCGCCCATTCGCGCCGTTAGCGACCGGTTGCGCGTGCCGGCGGAATGCCGTGAGCTGGCCTTGCTGGTCGGTGAGCTTCACCTGCATGCCCATCGTGCCCTGGAGCTGCGCCCGGGCACGGTGGTGACATTGTTCGAAAGCCTGGATGTCTACCGGCGGCCGCAGCGGTTGACGCCTTTTCTTCAAGCTTGCGAGGCCGACTGGCGCGGTCGCAAGGGGCTGGAACACCGAACCTATCCCCAGGCCGACTTTCTCCGGGACGCTCTGGAGGCATCGGCCTCGGTCAATGCGCGCGCGTTTGTCGAGCAGGGGCTGAAAGGTCCGGCCATCGCCCGGGCCCTGCGGGAGGCACGCATTGCCTCGGTCGCGGCGCTCCGGTCGCGATGAACTGAAATTCATCGGCACCATTTACATTCACTGCTGTCAACTGGTGGTCGCGCGGTCGCCCAGGTCGCTCCGCGTGAGGGATTACGAGCTGGAGAAACAACTTGCCTCTTACACGTTTAGGACTGAGCAACCCGGTTGCCGTTGCCGTGGGCTGCATTTTGCTGGTCATTTTTGGCCTGCTGAGTCTGTCGCGCCTGCCGATTCAGATGACGCCCAATATCGACCGGCCAACCATCTCGGTATCGACCGGCTGGCGGGCCGCGGCCCCGGCCGAGATCGAATCGGAGATCATCGAGCCGCAGGAAAACCAGTTGCGCGATGTGCCGGGATTGCAGCGCATGATCTCGACGGCCAGCCAGGGCCGTGGCTCGATCAATCTCGAGTTCGATGTCGGTGCCGATCTCAACCGCGCCCTGATCGAGGTCATCAATCGTCTCAACCAGGTGCCGCGCTATCCGGCCGATGCCAGCGAACCGACCGTGCGCGTGGGGTCTGATCAGTTCGGCGACACCATTGCCTGGTTCTCCATCCGCCCGATGGAGGGCAATGATCGACCCATCATCGAGTATCACGACCTGGTCGAGGAGGTCGTCAAGGAACGACTGGAACGCCTGCCTGGTGTGTCTTCGGCCAACCCGAGGGGCGGTCGACCCTTCGAGGTCCGCATCACCTTCGATCCCTACCAGGCTGCCACGATCGGGGTCGACCTGACGCGCATCGGCCTGGCCCTGGGCGAGAACAACGATGTATCCGGCGGTTTTCGCGAGGTCGGCCGGCGCCAGTACACGCTGCGCTTTGCCGGGCAATACGAGATTGCCGATATCGAGAACCTGGTTCTGGAGTGGCGGGAAGGTCGCCCTGTCTACCTGGGAGACGTGGCCACCGTCGAGCGCACCATGCGCGATGCCACTGGTGTCATGACCCAGAACGGCGGCCCGTCGATTTCCATGAACATCATTTCCGAGCCCGGCGTCAACGTGCTCGAAGTGATGGCCGATATCCAGGAGACCATGGCCGAGCTCCAGGAGTCTCATCTTGAACCCAACGGCCTGTATTACGTGCAGGTCTCCGACGACACGATTTATATCCGTCAGTCCGTGGCCATGGTGGCGACCAATCTGCTGCTGGGCATGAGCCTGGCCATCCTGGTGCTTTGGTGGTTCTTCCGGCGCCTGAGAGCCACCCTGATGGTGGCGCTGGCCATTCCCCTGTGCCTGTGTTTCGCCTTCCTGGTGCTCGACAGTGTCGACCGCACGCTCAATGTCATTTCCCTGGCCGGACTGGCCTTCGCGACCGGGATGGTGCTGGATGCGGCCATCGTGGTACTGGAGAACATCGTGCGTCAGCGCGAAATGGGACGCGCGCCGCTTGAGGCATCCGACCGCGGCGCCGGCCAGGTGTGGGGCGCCCTGCTGGCCTCGACTGCCACCACCGTGGCCATCTTCGTGCCGGTGATTTTCCTGCAGGACGAAGCCGGTCAGCTCTTCGCCGATCTGGCCGTCGTGATTTCCGCGGCCATCGTGTGCTCGCTTCTGGTCGCCATCGTCGTCTTGCCCGCGGCCAGCTACCGTCTACTCGGCGATGCCGAGCTGCGTGATCGACATGGTCACTGGTGGCAGGCGGTAACCCGGCGCATCATGCTACTGACCGATACGCCGCGCCGGCGCTGGGGATGGATCGGGGGACTGACCCTGGTACCACTGCTGATTGGCGCCCTGCTGATTCCGCCGGCCGACTACCTGCCCGAAGGGCAGCGCAACTTCGTGTTCGGTTTCCTGCAAACGCCTTCGGGAATGGGTCCGGAAACGGCCGAGCGTGAATTGATCGATCCCATCAACGAACGTCTTCGACCGTACATTGAAGGCGAGAAGGAGCCGAAGATCGCCAACAGTTTTGTGGGTTTTTTCGGTACTGGCGCTTTCATGGGGTTCCGGGCAGAGAATCCGCGCGAAGTCGATCGCATGATGGACATCGTCAACAACGAAGTGCTGGCCGGTTTCCCCGATACCTTCGGTCGCGCCAATCGCTCGCCGATCTTCGGCGGGCGTGGCAGCCGCAGCATCGACGTCAACCTGCAGGCGGCCGATTTCGAGGATCTCCTCGAGGCCGGTCAGGTCGGTTTTGATCTGGTTCAGCGTGAGTTGCCCGGCGCTACCGTCAGACCGCAGCCCGGCCTGGAACTGGCCGAACCGGAATTGCGGTTGCGGCCCGATGACCGGCGTATTGCCGAGCTCGGCTGGACGCGCGGCGATGTGGCGACGCTGATCCGCGCGTTGGGCGATGGTGCTTTTCTGGGCGATTACTTTGATGGCGATCGTCGACTGGACGTGATCCTGCGCGGCGAATCCTGGTTGACGCCCGAGGAGTTCATGGCCATGCCGGTCGCAACTCCTTCGGGGCGCATGGCCACGCTGGGTGAGCTCACCGAGCTGGAACGGACCGCCGGACCCAACCAGATTCGGCGTGTCGACCGCCGGCGTACCATGACCCTGCAGGTCACGCCGCCATCGGGCGTGCCCATGGAAACGGCCATCGAGATCCTGCAGCAACAGGTCGAGCCGGCCATACGCCAGGCGCTGCCGCCGGATGGTGTCGTCACCTATCGCGGTACCGCCGAAGCGCTGGGTGAGACACTCAGAAACCTGGGCGGCAGTTTCCTGCTGGCCATCGTGATTCTGTACCTGCTGATCTCGGCATTGTTCCGCTCGTTCCGCGATTCCATCCTGGTGCTGATGACCATCCCCATGGCGACAGTCGGCGGCATCGTCGCCTTAAGGCTGACCGGTTGGATCACCGGCCAGGCCATGGACATGCTGACGATGATCGGCTTTGTCATTCTGCTTGGCCTGGTGGTCAACAACGCCATCCTGCTGGTGTATCGCGCCCGGGACGGGGAACGCGAGGGCATGAGTCGGCGCGAGGCGGTGGAGACCGCCGTTCGCCTGCGCCTGCGACCGATCCTGATGAGCACGACCACCAGCCTGTTCGGCATGATGCCGCTGCTGTTGCTGCCGGGTGCCGGCACCGAACTCTACCGTGGGCTGGCCGCGGTCATCGTCGGCGGCATGGCCGTCAGTACCCTGTTCACATTGATCCTGCTGCCCAGCCTGCTGCGGGTCAACGAGGAAAAACAACCGGCTGCCTCCAGCGAGGTGGTGCCGGCATGAGGAAGGATTGCATGAACCATACGACGCGCCTGATTCTGGCCGTGACCATTCTTTTGCCGGGCATCAGCCTGGCCCAAGTCGGCGGTACGCCGCCCGTGGACCTGAGCGAAGCCAGGATGACTACCATGGCGCCCACCATGCAGGTGGCCGGTACGGTGGTTTCGCGCTCGGACGCCTTCTTGTCCGCGGAGGTCGATGGGCGCCTGATCGAGGTGGCCGATATCGGCTCACGGGTCGATGCTGGCGACGTGGTCGCCCGGATCGAGGATACCTCGCTCAAGCTCCGTGCCCGCGAACTGGAGTCGGAGATCACCCGCGCCGAGGCCCGGCTGAACTTCCTTGAGGCGGAGTTGCGTCGTTTTGAACGTCTGGCCGAGACCAATCTGGCCGCCCTGAGCCAGATCGAGCAGACCCGCTCGGAGCGCGATGTGGCCGGTAGCGATCTGGCCGTGGTACGTGCCCGGCTTGACCAGGTCGAGGACCAGATCGAGCGCACCCGGATCACGGCGCCGTTTCCGGGCGTGGTCGCCGAACGCGCCGCCCAGGCCGGTGAACGTGTGGCCGCCGGTACCCGGGTGGTGCGGATGGTCAATCCCGACAGTCTCGAAGTCGTGGCGCGGGCACCGCTGAGCTATTACCGTTTCGTCCAGCCCGGCGATGAACTGGCCATTACCGTGGCCGGAGAGATCCTGCATGCCCCGTTGCGAACCACCGTGAGCGTGGGCGGCGAGGCGCGCCATGTCTTCGAATTGAGGCTGGACCTCGATGCCGCCCTGCCCGTCGGCCAGACCGTGCGCGTGACCGTACCCACGGCCGATGTACGCGAAGTGCTGGCCGTGCCGCGTGACGCGCTGGTGTTGCGTGGCGACGGAATCGCCGTGTTCATCGTCGACGAGGACAACAAGGCGCGACGCATACGTGTCACCACCGGCATAGGCGAAGGCGAGTGGATCGAGGTGCGCGGATCCATCCGGGAAGGCGATCGCGTGGTCATTCGCGGCAACGAGCGCCTGCGCGCCGGTCAGGAGGTCTCGGTCAGGGAGAGCTGATCCCGGCCGGCGATGCCGGCCAGTCGAGCCTCAGGGTATCGGCCCACCTGAAGGTTCGGCGGCGACAGCGAACACCCTTTGTCGCCCATCGTCGACCAGGCGCACGCGGCAGCGGTACAGGCGGCTCAGGTTCTCGGTGGTCAGTAATTCCCGGGTTGGGCCGGCGTCCCATTCGCCGTCGCCGTAAAGTAGCAGCACATGCGAGCAGTAGCAGGTGGCGAGATTGACCTCGTGCAAGGCCATGAGGGCGGTCTTGCGATGCTCCCGAACCAGTCTGTGGAGCACGTTGAGAATAGTGACCTGGTTGGCCGGATCCAGATGGTTGGTGGGCTCGTCGAGCAGCATCACTTCGGGGTCCTGGACCAGCAGCGTGGCCAGCGCCAGTCGGCGAGACTCGCCGCCGGAAAGATCCATGCAACTGCGCGAGGCCAGGTCCCGCATGCCCAGCTCCTCCAGTGCCAGTCGGGCGAGATCATGATCCTGCTGGCGCTCCCTGCCGATGGGGCCAAGGTGGGGATGGCGGCCGACCAGGGCGGTTTCCAGACAACTGGCATCAAAGGCATAGTGCGTGTGCTGGGGCAGCATGCCCAGGTGTCGGGCAATGATTCGCCGCTTCAGGTCGGTCATGGGCCGATCATTGAGTCGAATGCCGCCGGTCAGCGGCGGGTGCAGTCCGGCCAGTGTTTTCAGCAGAGTGGTCTTGCCGACACCGTTGGGGCCCAGCAGCCCCCAGAATTCGCCCTCGCGGATAGCCAGGTTCAGGGCCGTGGCCACCTGCACCTGGCCGATGCGCACGTCCAGATCATGCGCGCTGAGTCGCGACAGGCTGACGTGATTCATCGGATTCGACTGGCTCGATAGAGCAGCAGCAGAAACAGCGGCACGCCGATCAACGCGGTCAGCACGCCCACGGGCAACTGACGCGGTGCGATCAAAGTGCGTGCCGCGGTATCGGCAAGCACCAGAAAGCTGCCGCCGAACAGAGCGGCGGCCGGCAGCAGCCTGCGATGATCGGCGCCGATGACCAGCCGCATCAGGTGCGGCACGATCAGCCCGACAAAGCCGACCGCGCCGGCGATCGACACCGCCAGGGCGGTGAGCAGCGAGGCAATCACGTAGATTTCCCAGAAGCGCACGCGCGTGGCCTCGCCGAGCAGGGCAGCCTGCATCTCTCCACCGGCCATGACATTAAGGCTGCGCGCCCTGAACCACAGCAGACCCAGTCCGGCGGCAAGCGCCGGCAGCCACCAGGCCGACAGGCCGGCATAGCTCAGGTCGCCCATCAGCCAGTACAGCATGCTGCGCAGGCTGGCGTCCGGGCCCATGGCCAGGATCAGCGATATGATCGCCCCCCAGCCGGCCGCCACCACCACCCCGGTGAGCAGCACCCGGGTGGTGCTCCACGGACCGCGTCCGCGGGCCAGGACAAAGACCAGCACCATGGTCAGCAGTGCTCCGCCAAAAGCCAGCAGGGGTACCGGCAGGAAGGTCAGACCCGCAGCCATGCCCAGCAGTGCAAAAGCGGCCGCACCACCGGACAGGCCGAGAATGTATGGATCGGCGAGCGGATTGCGCAGCAGGACCTGCATCAGGCAGCCGGCCATGGCCAGCAGGGCACCGGTGATGAAAGCGGCAATGGCACGCGGAAACCGCAGCTCGGCAATGACTCGCGACATTGCCGGGTCATCCGTCCATGGCCAGACCCATCCGCCACTGCCCCAGCTGGAGGCCAGCAACAGGCTCACTGGCACCAGCGCGGGCAGCAGGATCCAGAGAACAATCAGGCGTGCGGCTGGTGTGCCGGGCATGAATTGATTACCATTCGAGGCAGTTGAATTGATTGCGGCCCGGTATGATAGCCGGGTACGCCAGACAAGGCCATGATAGACCCGGACGGTTTCCGCCCCAATGTGGGCATCGTGCTGGCCAGGGATGACGGGCGCGTTTTTTGGGCGCGCCGTGCCGGCAAGGATGGCTGGCAATTTCCCCAGGGCGGCATGCACACCGATGAAACGCCTGTTGAGGCGATGTATCGCGAACTGGCCGAGGAAACCGGCCTGAAGCGCGAGCATGTCAGCGTGCTGGGCTCCACGCCCGGCTGGTTGCGGTATCGCTTGCCCCGACGGTACCGCCGTCGTCACCAGAAGCCGATCTGCGTCGGGCAGAAGCAGGTGTGGTTCCTGCTGCACTTCCTGGCCGACGACGATGCCTTTCAGCTCGATTCGGCCGAGAAGCCGGAATTCGACCAGTATCGCTGGGTCGACTTCTGGTACCCGGTGCGCCATGTCATTCCCTTCAAGCGAAGGGTCTACGTGCGTGCGCTGAGGCATCTTGAACCGATGCTTCCTGGACAGGAACAACAAGACCAATCATCAGAAACGGAGTGATTCAATGAGCAATCTCAGACTGACGGCCCTGCTCGCGCTGGTCGTGGCGCTGCCGGCGCCGGCCGACTGGTTCAGCGAACAGGAAATTGAAACGGCGCGCGAACTGCGCGAGCGGGCGCTGGCCGGCGACGGCGGCTTCGAGATCGTGGCCGACCTGACCACCCGCATCGGGCCGCGCATGGCCGGCACCGAGGCCGATGCAAAAGCCGTGGCCTGGGCCGAGGAGTTGCTCAACGATATCGGCTTTGACCGGGTCTGGCTCGAGCCGGTGACCTTCGACACCTGGCACCGTGAATTCGAGCGGGTGACGGTACGCGCACCGGGTGTGACAGAGCAGGAACTGGTTTCGCTGGCACTGGGATTTACGCCGGCCACGCCGGAAGGTGGCATCGAGGCCGAGGTCGTGATGTTCGAGGACCTGGCCGCGCTCCAGGCCGCTGACGCCGAAGCGGTCGAAGGCCGCATTGTCTTCATCGCCAACCGCATGGAGCGTAGCCGGGACGGCTCGACCTACGGGCCGGCCGTGCAGGCGCGATCACAGGGCCCGCAGGTTGCTGCCGAGAAAGGGGCAGAAGCCATCGTGATTCGCTCGATCGGCACTTCGAACAACCGTTTCGCTCACACCGGAATGACGCGCTTTGACGATGCATCACAGGCCATTCCCGCCGTGGCCATTTCCAATCCGGATGCCGATCAGCTAGAGCGCATGGTGGCGCTGGGCGAGCCGGTGACGGTGCATGTCGAGGTCAGCGCCGTCTACAGCGAGCCTTACACCAGTCACAACGTGATCGCCGAGATCACCGGCTCTGAGTCACCGGAAAGAATCGTTGCCCTGGGCGCCCATCTGGACTCATGGGATGTGGGTACCGGTGCGCTTGATGATGGTGCCGGCATTGCCATCATCACCGATGCCGCGCGCCTGATCCTCGACCTGGACGAGCGCCCGAAGCGCTCGATTCACGTGATCTACTTCGCGGCCGAGGAAATCGGTCTGCTGGGCGGGCGTGCCTGGGCCGAGAAACACCATAAGAACTTCGAGAATTACCAGCTCGGTGCCGAATCGGACTTCGGCGCCGGCCCGATCTACGAGATTGCCGCCCGGGTCAGTGATGAGGCCTGGCCGGTGATCGAGGCCATTCAGGCCGAGCTTGAACCGCTGGGCATCGAGCTGGGCGGACGCGAGGCCTCGGGCGGACCTGATTTCATTCCGTCGCTGCCCCATGGTCTGGCCGTGGTCGACCTGCGTCAGGATGGCACCGACTATTTCGACTATCATCACACCGACAACGACACCCTCGACAAGATCGACCCGGACAACCTGGCCCAGAACTCGGCCGCCTACGCCGTACTGGCCTGGCTCGCCGCCCAGTCGCCGAAGGATTTCGGTTCCGGCCCGGAACTGCTTGAGCAGTAATTCCGTCCATGCCGCGATTGCTGCTCAATCTCAGAAACGTGCCCGAGGACGAAAGCGAGGAGGTGCTCGATCTGATGGCGCGTCATCACATCGAGTGTTACCAGACGCCGCCTGGCCCGCTGGGCATCACCGCCGGCGGCATCTGGGTGAAGGAACGGGATGACTACCCGCGGGCGCGCGAGTTGATGGACGAGTACCAGGCCGAGCGCGCCCGGCGTGCTCGGGCCGAGCACGACCAGGCCGTTCGCGAGGGCCGGGCCGAGACGCTGGGCACGGCGATGCGCCGACGGCCGGTGCAGGTTCTGCTCTACATCGGCCTGGCGATTTTCATCCTGGTGATCTTCTTCGGACCGGTGGTGGCGCTGTTTCGTGCCGGTAGTGGGTAGGGCCGTAGGGCCGGTAATGGATCGTCGTGAGTCGTTGGGGCTTCGGGGCGGCCTCAAATGGGAGGATTCGCTGAAGGCCTTGCCACCGCGTTGAACTGAAGCGGATCCTCCCACTTGAGGCCAGCCTCGAAGCCACACCGGGTCATCCCGCAAAGGCCCGTCGTGCCCGCGCAGAGTTATTCAGAGGCTCCCTAGGCGTTGTTGATGGTTTTTCAACCTGCCGGCCGAATGGCCGGTTGGCCGACGGCTGTTGATTCCAGTCCATCGAGCACTTCCAGCACCTGCTGGCCGTAGCGTGCGAGTTTGTGTTCGCCCACGCCGCTGACCGTGGCCAGTTCCTCCAGCGTAGACGGGCGGGCTTCGAGGATGGCGGCCAGGGTGGCGTCGTGAAAGATCACGTAGGGCGGCACCTCTTCGGCGCGTGCGGTTTCCAGCCGCCAGGATTTCAGCGCCAGCCATTCGCTGGACTCGGTATCGACATCCACCGTGGTTCTGGTCTTGCTGGATGTCTTGGCCGCCGGTGCGGCATCACGGCGCATCCGGATCGACACCTCGCCGCGCAACAGTTCGCGGCACTGTTCGCTCAGGCGCAGGCCGCCGTGGCCTTCGGGGTCGGGCAGCAGATGGCCGGCGGCGAGCAGTTGCCGGAGTACCGAGTGCCAGCTCTTGCGATCGATGTCGGAGCCGATGCCGAAGGTGCTGACCCGGTCGTGACCGAACTGGCGCACCCGCTCGGTTTCCTTGCCCAACAGCACGTCGACAAGGTGGGTGGCCCCGAAGCGCTGACCCGTGCGGTAGACGCACGACAGGGCCATGCGCGCGGCCTCGGTGGCATCCCAGGTCTCTGGCGGATTCAGGCAGTTGTCGCAGTTGCCGCAGTCGCCGGCATGGTCCTCGCCGAGGTAGCCCAGCAGCGGCGGGCGTCGGCAGCCGGCGTGTTCGCAGTAGGCCAGCAGCGATTCGAGGCGTTCGCGCTCGAGCTTCTGCTGTGCTTCCGGTGCCGAGGACTGGCTTAGCAACTGGCGGATCTGCACCACGTCGGACAGGCCGTAGACCATCCAGGCATCGGCCGGCAGGCCGTCGCGCCCGGCTCTCCCGGTTTCCTGGTAGTAGGACTCGATGCTCTTGGGCAGGTCGAGGTGGGCGACGAAGCGGACATCGGGCTTGTCGATTCCCATGCCGAAGGCGATGGTGGCGCAGATGATCAGGCCATCCTCGTTGATGAAGCGGTCCTGGTGGGCCTGGCGGGTGGCCGCATCCAGCCCGGCATGGTAGGGCAGGGCATCGAATCCCTGTTCGGCCAGAAAGCGGGCGGTGTCCTCGGCGCGTTTTCTCGAAAAGCAATAGACAATGCCCGAGTGACCGGCGTGGCGCGAGCGGATGAAGGCGAGCAGCTGGCGTTTGGCATTCTGCTTGATGCCGACGCTGTAGCGGATATTGGGCCGGTCGAAACTGTCGATGAAGGTCTCGCCGCCGTCGGGCAGCAGGCGCCGGGCGATCTCGCCACGGGTGCGCTCGTCGGCGGTGGCGGTCAGCGCGATGCGCGGGATGGCCGGGAAGCGCTGGGCAAGCACATCAAGCTGCAGGTACTCGGGGCGAAAGTCGTGGCCCCATTGCGACACGCAATGCGCTTCGTCGATGGCAAACAGCGACAGCTCGATGCGCTCGAGCAGCGAGAGCATGGGCGGCCTGAGCAACCGTTCGGGGGCGACGTAGACCAGGTCCAGTCCGCCGGCGAGCAGTCTTTGTTCGTTGCGTCGCCGGGTGTCGGCATCGAGGCTGGAGTTGAGCACCGCAGCGGCCACGCCGTTGTGGGCCAGGGCCTCGACCTGGTCGCGCATCAGCGCGATCAGCGGCGAGACCACCACCGCCGTGCCGGGTCGTATCAGAGCCGGGATCTGGTAACACAGCGACTTGCCGCCGCCGGTCGGCATCAGGACCAGGGCATTGGAACCAGCGACCACGGTCTCGATGATATCGCGCTGTCGGCCACGAAAATGCTCGTATCCGAACACGCTCTTGAGCAGTTGTTCGGCTTCTGTTGCAGGCTCGGTCGCGCGGACGGTGGTCATGTGCTTGGAGATCGACAGGTCGCTGGCGAAACCATAGCAGAAGACCGGGTTGGGGCGAGATCGGAAGGAGGTGTGATCCGCTGTAGGAGATTGTCTCCTTACAGGTCTCCGGCAAGCAGTTCGGTGAGTTGTTCGGCCCATAGCTGGTGACCGCGAACGCCGGGGTGAAAGCCGTCGTGGCAGAAGAGCTCCTGCGACCGGCCGTCGAAGTTCATGGGGGCATGGATGACGTCGCTTCTTGATGCAGCCAGTTCGGCCGAGGCGGCATCGAGCATCCGTGCGCGCAGGCCCAGCATGCCGGCCAGGGGTTGAGGCAGGGCGGGAAAGTGTTGCATGGGCGGGACGCCGGAGAGCACGATTCGCCCGGGTTGGCAGCGCTCGGTCAGGCCATCGAACAGTGTGGCCAGTCCGGCCTGCCAACCGCGCGCGCCGGTCAGCTGCAGGCAATCATTGACACCCAGGCCAATCAGCACCAGGTCGACTGACCTTTCCGGTATCTGCGGCAGCAACTGATCACAGGTGTCGGCCACCGTGACGCCGCCGCGGGCAACGATCGACCAGTTTGTCGCCCGGCCGCTCTGCCTGGCCAGCCGTTCGGCCAGCCCTGCAATCACGGTCTGATCGGCGCTGTCCAGCCCCACGCCGGCCAGCGGCGATTCACCCACGGCCAGCAGCCTCAGTGGTGGCTGTTCGCCATCGATTTGTCCGTATCTCAGTCCCGGGGCTTCGGGCAGTCGCGGGGTGTTTCGCTTGACACGCCTGCCCTGCAGCAGATAGGCCGGCGCGCCGACCAGCGCCAGCGCGGCCAGGACTCGCCAGCCGGTGAGGGTGTCAATCAAGGCCAAGTTGCTGTGCGGCGTGGTCAGCGCGCTCGACCCGTTGTTCCAGATCCGAGGCAGCGACAGCCCGCCCGCCGGCAAACTCCGGCCAGCCCTGGCCGTGGCGATGACACAGTCCCGCCAGGACTTTCACGTGCATGTCGGAATCATTCAGGCAGGGAATGTAGTCCAGGGCCTCGCCGCCGGCTTCGATGAACTCCTCGCGGTTTTCGAAGGCGATCTCGTCGATGGTCTCCAGGCAGTCAACCGAGAACCCCGGGCACACCACCTGCACGTTGCGGGTACCGTTCTTTGCCATCTGCTCGAGCGTGACGTCGGTATAGGGCTTGAGCCATTCGGCCCGGCCCAGGCGCGACTGGAAGGTGCAGATCCAGTCGTCATCAGCCAGGCCCAGCCGCGCGGCCACCTGGCGCGCGCTGGCCCGGCATTGGCAGTAATAGGGGTCGCCGTCCAGAAGGTACTGCTTGGGGATGCCGTGAAAGGAGAACACCAGTTTTTCCGGCTGACCCTTGTCCTTTTGAAAACGCCGCACGGAATCGGCGATAGCCTTCTGCCAATCCTCGTCGTGGTGGTAGTCATTGATGAAGCGCACTTCCGGCAGCCAGCGCAGGCGCTGCAGCGAGTTCGTGACGCGATCGAATACCGATGCCGTGGTGGTGGCCGAGTATTGCGGGTACATGGGTACGACCAGCAGGCGCTGAATGTTTTCCCGGCGCAGCCGATCGACCGCCTGGTCGATGGACGGCCGGCCGTAGTTCATGGCCAGCAGCACGCTGATCTGTGGCGAGGTTTGTCTCAGGTCCGCCTGCAGCTTGTCGGCCAGGGCGCGGCATAGGGTCAGCAGTGGTGAGCCCTGTTCTGTCCAGACGCGCTGGTAGGCCTTGGCCGAGCGCGGCGAACGAAACGGAAGAATGATGCCGTAGAGTATCAGCCACCAGATGGCGCGCGGTGTTTCGATCACCCGCCGATCCGACAGGAACTCTCGGAGGTAGCGACGCAGGGAGGGTGTGTCGGGCGCATCCGGGGTGCCCAGATTGACCAGCAATACGCCGGTTTTCGGGGTCTTGCAGTGGGCAACGGTGTCACGAACCGCTGCACGATTCTCGGCCGGGGTGTTGATGAAGCCTGCCATTTGCACGGGTCCTGCAATAGGGTGATGAATGCATTGTAGGAGGTTTTGTTTCTCTCTGTCGTGAGCGTCAAGGAACTCTGCGCCGTCGTGCCCGCGCAGAGTTGTTCAGAGCTTCCCAAGGTCGCTTTTGCTTGCCGATCAGTCTGTTGACGATGAGTCTTGTGTGGGAACTTTGTGACAGTTCTGCTATGATTGATCTTGTCGGAGTCTGTACATCGAAGGAAAAGAATGCGAGCTTCCGCGCTGCCGTGGCGGTCTGTGCTGCTGACCCTGATTTTCATGGTCAGCGCTTCGGCGTGGGCGGAGCCTTTTGGTTACAGCATCAATTCGCGCGGCGATTTTTCCGACAACAGCCGAGTTTTTGCCTTGTGGCGCGTCAACCTGGTCAATGGAGACGCCGAATATATTGGCTGGACCGGGCGGGGCGACTTCATTGACATCGAAGGTATGGCATTCAGTCCGGACGGCCGGTTGTTCGGTGCCGATGACAATACCAATACGTTGGTGCGTATTGGAACGTCGTCGGGAAATGCCATTGCCGTGGGTGGTCGCGAGAACAATACTGGAATCCCGCTGGGCACCAGCATGGATTTCGGTATGACCTTCACCTGCGACGGGCGCCTGCTGGTGTCGTCGGCCGGTACGGGTGAGCTTTTCCATGCCGACGAGGAGAGTGGTCTGCTGGAGCGCATTGGTGATCTGGGACTGCCCTTGGTTGATCTGGCGGTCGTCGGCGATCAGGTCTACGGCCTGGGTCTGGGGACAGATCGAGATGGAACAACGGCGGTGCCGAATCTGTACAGGGTTGATGCGGAAACTGCGTCAGCCGAGCTAATAGGGGCGCTTGGCTCGGCAGCCAGTCCCTACAACCAGGCCGGCCTGGCAGCCGATGAAGACGGGCAGCTCTGGGCAATTACCGATCGCAACCGGGTCTTCGGCGATGACGATACCGAGGCCCGCCCCAGCGAAATCCTGCGCATCGACCCGGAAACCGGTCGGGCCACCCGGGCGGCTGAAACCATTGTCGGCATCGAATCACTGGCCATTGGTCCGCCCAGCCAGTGTGATGGAGACGGGGGGCGCGACGTGGGCATGGAATCAGACGAGGTCCATGCCATTCCGCTCATGAGCGATGCGGGTCGCTGGCTGCTCCTGCTGCTGCTGGTCTTGCCGGCGGCATGGCACTTGCGTCGCACGCAATCCTGATACACTGACAGTTCCTGAATTCACCCCCGCACGGCGAGGCGCATTCTCATGGGTATCGGCAATATCGGCTGGTTCCAGATCCTGGTGATCCTCCTGATCGTACTGCTGATTTTCGGAACCAAGCGCATCCGCAATCTCGGCAGCGATCTGGGAGGCGCCATCCGCGAGTTTCGCAAAGGCGTCAGCGAGGATGACAGCTCGAACGGGGAGGACGATGAGTCCGACGAGTCCCCCGAGCCGGAATCGTCGACACGCTCGGAAAGGTCCGATTCCAACGGTACCTGAGCGATGAGCGGCATCGGCTTCAGTGAGCTGTTGCTGCTGGCCCTGATCGCCCTGCTGGTGGTCGGGCCGCGTCGACTGCCGGAAATCGCGCGCACGGCCGGCCAGCTTTCCCGCACTGCCCGCAACGCCTGGCAAAGCCTGAAATCGGAGTTCCAGGCCGAGATGGACCGTGAACACAACCGGCGCATCATGGCCGGCGACACGGAATCGTCTTCCGAAGAGAACCGCACGGAGCAGGATGATGAACGATCCCGAGGCGCCTGAACAGGAAGCCACGCTGATCGAGCATCTCCTGGAGCTGCGTTCGCGCCTGCTCCGGGCGATCCTGGCCATCGGCGTGATCCTGATCGTACTGGCGCCGTTTGCCCGCGTGCTTTACTCATGGCTGGCCGAACCTCTGGTGCGTCACCTGCCCGAAGGCAGCAGCATGATCGCCATTGACGTGGCCTCGCCCTTTCTCACCCCGTTCAAGCTGGTGCTCATTCTGGCGCTGCTGCTGGCCATGCCGGTGGTGATTTACCAAGCCTGGGCGTTTGTTGCTCCCGGCTTGTACCGACACGAAAAGCGGCTTGCTCGGCCGCTTCTTTTCATGGCCGTCGGCCTGTTCTATGCCGGCTGCGCGTTTGCCTACTTCGTTGTCTTTCCGGTGGTGTTTGCCTTTTTCACCACCATGGCGCCGGAGGGTGTGGCGGTGATGACCGACATCAACCGCTACCTGGATTTCGTGCTGACGCTGTTCATTGCTTTCGGGCTGGCGTTCCAGGTGCCGGTGGCCACGCTGATCCTGGTTGCGCTGGGCGTGACCACGCCCGAGGCGCTGGGACGCATGCGCGGCTACGTCATCGTCGGTGCCTTTGTCGTGGCCATGCTGATCACGCCGCCCGACATGATCTCCCAGACCCTGCTCGCCCTGCCGGTGCTGGCCCTGTTCGAACTGGGGATCATCATGTCACGCGTGCTGGTCACGCACGCGCCAAAGCCTGACGACGAGGCCGGCGACGGCCCGCGGAAATTCGGTCGGTCCGGCCGGTCCTGAGTCAAGGTGTCCGTTCAGGCCAGCAGTTGCCGGTCCTCTCCGTCGCCCTGATCATCGCCGTCGGTCGGCAGTTCGAAAACGTCCCGAAAGGCCACGTACTGGGTGGCGGCCATGACCATCTGCACGAACATGGTGACCAGCAAAAACAGCACCTGCGCCAGCATGGCTCCCACCTCGCCCAGGGCGATACTGACCACCGAACTCAGCACCAGCAGGATCAGACCGACGGCCAGGGCAAACAGAAAGACGGCCATCCCCAGTCCGATAAAGGCGAGGAGATTGTGAAGTATGGCTTGCAGGCTTTGCAGCAGGGAGCGCATGACCGGCTGACGGGCAAACATCACCAGCGGGATGGCGAAATACAGGGTCGCCATGACCAGCAACATGACCAGTGCGGCCAGCAGGACGCCGCCACCCACGGAGGTTTCGGCCAGGGTGGCAGCCAGCGCTTCGGGCGAGGCCATGGCGGCTTCCAGCTGCTCGGCGTCAAGTTGTGCGCCCAGCCAGCCGGCCAGAATGCTCACGGCGACCACGCTGCCGACGATGCCCCAGAGTCCGAGCAGCAACAGCATGCCGCGTCGCTGCGGGTCCTGCCAGCCGGCAAACAGGGTAGTGGGTGCCGGCCGCTGGCCGGCCGCGACCTGCGCGCAGGCATACAGAACGCCGGCGGTGAGCAGCGGGGTCAGTACGGCCAGCAGGCCCTGGCCGATGATCGGGATGACGGCCACCAGCGAAACCAGCAGCCACAGTCCGGCCACGCCGGCCAGTGGCCCCGGGCTGGAAAACAGCAGTTCTGCGCCGGCTGGCAGCCAGCGCAGCCCGCGTCCAAAGCGGATCTTGCGTACCCGGATGTTCATGTTCAGCTCCGTTTTTGTACTGCCGCGCTGGCCAGCGCCGATTGCGCCGACCAGCGGTGGGTTTGTTCCAGCGCCTTTGCGGCCTGCTCGGGCTCGGCCACCGTCTGCCACATGTCCAGGTGGGTCTGGTTCATGAAATGCTCGGAGACGCTGTGATGCAGGAAATCCAGCAGGCGGTCGTAATAGCCGGCGGTATTGATCAGCACGATGGGGCCCAGAAATTGCCCCAGGCGTTTCAGTGTCATGGCCTCGAACAGTTCCTCGAAGGTGCCGCAGCCGCCGGGCAGGGCAATGACGGCATCGGAGTCCTCAAGCATGCGGGCCTTGCGTGTGCGCATGTCCGGCACCACTTCCAGAGAAGTCAGGTGCTGGTGTCCCTGTTCGACGCGGGTGAGAAACTCGGGAATGATGCCGTGAACCTCGCTGCCGGCGGCCAGTGCCGCATCGGCCATCGCTCCCATCAGGCCATGGCCACCGCCGCCGTACACAAGTCGGTATCCTGTACGTCCCAGGGCCGTGCCCAGGCGCGCGGCGGCGTCGATGTAGGCCGAATCCAGCGCCTGGCTGGAGGCGGCGTAAACGGTGACGGTCCTGATTGGCATTTGAGCGAGCGAGTGCGAAACGAAATGACGACACATTGTAAACAGACTGCGCTGGCCGTGCTGCTGGCATCACTGCTGGTGGCCGGATGCGGACAGGCCCCGGATGAGCCGGTGGAAATGGCCCATGGGCAGGAACCTTATCTGCGCTACTGCGCCTCCTGTCACGGCAATGCCGGTGAAGGGCGCCCGCCTGCCTTTCCTCCGCTTGACGAGTCGGAGTGGCTGGAGTTGCCGCCGGAAGGGTTGGCGCTGATCGTGCTCTACGGGCTGCGCGGGGAGATCGAGGTCGCCGGGCGTACCTACCGGGGCTTCATGCCGCCCATGCGCAACATCAGTGATGAGGACCTGGCCGCCATCGTTGCCTTTATGGACGAACAGTGGGGGGATCGCGAGCCCACGTTGCAGGCCTCGGATGTGGACGGCTTGCGCGATGCCCTGTCCGACAGTTCGCCGCTGGTCGGCTGGGACGGGGTGATCGATGCCCTGGAGGAGCTGGAATGAGAGTGCCGCAATCCGGCCCCGTGGGTGGGTCGACGCTGCCGGCCTCCATGGTCATTCTCGGGGTGACGGTGTTCGCCTATTTCCTGCAGATGAATGCGTTTGCCGAGACCATGCGGTTGTTTGCGCTCTGGCCGCTGGGTACACCCGACCAGATTCGCTTCAGCGATGTCGGCGTGCTGGATACTGGATTTGCCCCCTGGCAACTGGTGACCTATGGATTCATGCATGGGGGCCTGGCGCACCTGTTTTTCAACATGTTTGCGCTCTACATGTTCGGGTTGCCGATCGAGCGGCTGTGGGGCACGCGCCGTTTTCTGATCTATTACTTCGTCTGCCTGATGGGTGCCGGCCTGGTGCAGTTGCTGGTGGCCGCGGTGACCGGCGGGGTCTATCCGACCATCGGTGCCTCGGGCGCGGTTTTCGGCCTGCTGTTGGCCTACGGCATGATGTACCCCAACAGCACCATCATGCTGCTGATTCCGCCGGTGCCGATCAAGGCCAAGTGGTTCGTGATCGGCTACGGGGCGCTGACGCTGTTTTTCGGCATGACCGGCACCATGTCGGGCGTTGCTCACTTTGCCCATCTCGGCGGCATGGCCTTCGGCTTCGGGCTGATCGTTTACTGGAGTCAGCGCGTCGGGCGTCGCTGATGCCGTGACGGGTCCGGGCGGCCGCCGGTCGTCCGGCCTGTCCAGGGGGGGGGGCTGGTCAAGTCTAACTATTTCTTTCCCCTGTAAGTCCTTTCAAGTCAATAACATAGCCCCTATTTGCTTTGCCGGGAAATATTATTTACCCAAATAGTTAGCCACAAAGTAATTTGCTGCCATATAATAGCGCCCCATATGAAGACCGATCACAGCAATACCGAACTCGAAGCGGGCAGCGAAATCTGCCAGCCAGTGGAAGCCACCGTGCCGGACGCGCCGGAGATCGAGCCGGACGACCCCCGTGTCATGGCGGCGGTGCGGCACTTTCGCATCGTGGTCCGATCCATCCAGGCACATTCGGCCTGGGTCGAGCGCCAGTGCGGTCTCAGTGCGGCGCAGCTCTGGGCCTTGTGGGAAGTGGCTCGGGCACCGGGGCTGAATGTGTCGCAGATCGCGCGGCGCCTGTCGATCAAGCCGGCCACCGCCAGCAACCTGCTCGACAAGATCGAGAACAAGGGGCTGCTGGAGCGGGCGCGTTCCGGGCCTGATCAGCGCGTCGTCAAGCTGTTTGTCACCCGTTCCGGGGAAAAGCTGCTGGCGACTGCTCCCTTGCCGGCCCAGGGCGCTCTGCTTGACGGCCTGACACGTCTGGCCGACGGCGAGCTGGAGGGGCTAAACAAGGGGCTCGAAGCGCTGGTCGAGATACTCAGCATCAAGGACGAGGGTTCGGCGATGGCGCCGATGCCGCCCGGAAAGTCCTGAGAAACCGATTTCAAATTCAAATCTGGAACCTAGAAAGGTAGTACTAAAGATGGAAACCATCGTTCAAAAATACGGCGGATCCTCCCTGGCAGAGGACGAGCAACTTCGCGCGGTGGCCGAGCGTGTCGCTCAGTGCCACCGCGATGGCAATCGCGTCGTGGTTGTCGTGTCGGCTCGTGGCAACACCACCAGCCGCCTGCTGTCTTATGCCGGCAAGGTCAATTCCAATCCGGACAACCGGGAGCTCGACATGCTGCTGGCATCCGGAGAACAGTTGTCTGCTTCCCTGCTGAGCATCACGCTGCAGGACATGGATATCCGCTCCGTGGCGCTGACTGGCCCGCAGGCCGGTGTGCTGACCTGCGATTCCCATCTCAATGCCCGCATCAGCACGGTCGATCCCAGGCGCATGAACCGCTACCTCGATGAAGGTGCGGTTGTGGTCGTGGCCGGCTTCCAGGGCGAGACCCCGGATGGCGACATCACCACGCTGGGGCGCGGTGGGTCCGATACCACGGCAGTGGCCATTGCCGCCGGGGTAAAGGCCGATCGCTGCGAGATCTACTCCGATGTCGATGGTGTCTACACCGCCGATCCGCGTGTCGTGCCCGACGCCGTCCGCATGAACGTGATCAGCCTGCCCGAGATGAAGACCATGGCCCATCACGGCGCGGGCGTTCTCAACGAACGTGCCATCGACTATGCGCTTGAGCAGGATGTGACCATTCATGCACGCAAGGCGCACGGTGATGGCGGCGAGACCATACTAAGCCCGGAAGGTGGTGCCGGGAAAGCTCGCATCGTCGGCGTGGCCGGACACGATGAACTGCTGTGCGTGAAGTTTGATGAGAGTGCCGATGCTGACCGCCTGCGAGCCGAGCTGGATGACTACCAGTTCTTCGTCCCGGAGATGGCCGAGGGCGATTCCGGCATCTGCATGATCCCGCGCGACCAGGTGCCGGATCCCGATGGCCTGGCCGGGGATATTCGCAAGGAGTTCCCGCAAGGTGTCGAGGTCTCGGGTTCGCTGGCCACGGTATCGGCTGTTGGCTACGAGGCCGGCAAGGATGACTCGATCCGCGAAGCGGCGGTTGCCATGCTGGCCGAGAAGAACATCGAAGTGGCAGACATCATGGTGTTTGAGCATGCCGTAACCTGCATGGTCGACAGCAAGGATTTTGCAGCGGCCACCCGTTGTTTCCACGATGGCTTCCGAATCGTCAACAAAGAGGTCGCCGATGTCGCCTGAAAGTGCCAATAGTGCGGTGACTCTGGAGCCGACCTTTCGCCGGGCCGAACCCGCCGACGGCAAGGCCATGTACGAACTGGTCCAGGAAATGGGCGGACTGGAGCTCAACACTGCCTATTTCTACATCCTGTTCTGCATCGACTTTGCCGATACCTGCGTGGTTGCCGAGGTCGACGGCAAACTGGCCGGCTTCGTGCTCGGCCATCGCCCGCCGAAGCGGCCGGATGCGGTCTTCGTATGGCAGGTGGGTGTCGCACCCTGGATGCGCAAGCGGGGTCTGGCACGCAAGCTGCTGGAGGCCTTTCTGGCACAGAACCCGGACGCGCGCTGGCTGGAAGCATCGGTCACACCCGACAACACCGCTTCACGCAAGCTGTTCAAGTCGGTGGCACGCGACAGGGGCGTGGACTGCGAAATCAGTGATTACATGCCCGCCGAGTTGTTTCCCGGTGGGCACGAGGCCGAGGATCTGTTCCGCATCGGCCCATTCGATTCAAATTCAAACCAAGTAGGCAAGCAATGAGTACTGACCTGAAAACCATCAATCGTCTCGAATCGGAAGTGCGTGGTTACGTGCGCGGCTTCCCGACCGTGTTCACCCATGCTCGCGAAGCGCGCCTGATCAACGAGGAAGGTCGCGAGTACATCGACTTCTTTGCCGGCGCCGGGGTCATGAACTACGGGCACAACAATCCCGAACTGAAGTCGGCCCTGATGGACTACCTGGCAGAGGACCATATCGTCCATAGCCTGGACATGGCCACGCATGCCAAGGCGCGCTTCCTCGAGCGCTTCGAGGAAGTCATCATGAAACCACGCGGCATGGACTACAAGGTCCAGTTCCCGGGGCCGACCGGCACCAATGCCGTCGAGGCCGCACTCAAGCTGGCCCGCAAGGTCACCGGACGTCAGAACGTGATTTCCTTCACCAACGGCTTCCACGGCATGACCCTGGGTTCGCTGGCCGTGACCGGCAATGCCATGAAGCGCGCTGGTGCGGGCGTGCCGCTCAGCAATGCCACCCAGATGCCGTTTGATGGCTACCTGGAAGATGGCAGCGACCATAGCCTGGAACTGCTCGAGGCGATCCTGGCCGACGAGGGTTCGGGTGTGGACAAGCCGGCCGCGGTGATTCTCGAAACCGTGCAGGCAGAAGGTGGCGTCAATGTCGCGCGCATGGAGTGGCTCAAGAAGCTCTCCGAGATTCTCGAGCGTCACGATGTGCTGCTGATCGCCGATGACATCCAGGTCGGTTGCGGCCGCACCGGGTCGTTCTTCAGTTTCGAGCCGGCCGGCATCAAGCCCGATATCGTCTGCCTGTCGAAGTCCCTGAGCGGCTTCGGTCTGCCGTTTGCCATCACCCTGTTCAAGCCGGAGCTCGACAAGTGGTCGCCCGGTGAGCACAACGGCACCTTCCGTGGACACAACCTGGCTTTCATCACGGCCACCAAGGCGCTGGACTACTGGACCAACGATGAGCTCAAGAACGAGGTCGAACGCAAGGCCGAATTGGTCGAGCAGCGCCTCAAGGCCATCGTCGAGAAGGCGCCGGTCAAGGCCAGCGTACGCGGACGCGGCCTGATCCAGGGTATCGCTTTCGAAGACGCCGAACTGGCCGGCAAGGCCTCGGCCAAGTGCTTCGAACTCGGTCTGATCATCGAAACCGCCGGCATGGAAGACCAGGTGCTCAAGCTGCTGCCGCCGCTGATCATTTCCGACCAAGACCTGGGTCAGGGCCTGGACATCATCGAGAAGGCGGTGATGGCCGTGGCGGGCGAGGCTTCGCCGGACAAGAAGGTCGCGTAAGAACCGGGTTGTGGCGCCGGGCCACAGTGTCCGGCCGCTCGTGCGGTTTGATCGGCGTCGCTCAACGCGACGCCGGTTCCCTGCGATACTCGCATAAAGCAACGTCCGCCTCATACTGTGTTTTTCGGTCGAATCGAAATTGCGGCCGGACACTGTGGCCCGGCGCTGGGTTGAATTGGAATCAGGAGACAGGAATATGATCGTTAGAAGACTGGAGGACATCATCGGCACCAAGGACGACGTGGATACCGAAGGCTGGAACAGCCGCCGGTTGCTGCTCAAGGATGCAGGCATGGGTTATTCCGTGCACGACACCGTGATCAAGGAAGGTGCCGAGCTGCACATGCACTACAAGAACCACCTCGAGGCCGTGTATCTGATCGAGGGCAAGGGCGAGATCGAGACCGTCGACGACGGCAAGGTCTACCCGCTCGAAGCCTTCACCATCTACGCCCTCGACCAGCACGACAAGCACATCCTGCGCGCTAACAAGGGCTCGCACATGCGCATGGTCTGCGTGTTCAATCCCCCGGTCTCCGGCCGCGAAGTCCACGGTCCGGACGGCGCTTACCCCGCCGACCTGGGGTAGAGAGATATCCCCCGGCACTGTCGGGGGATATTTGCTAGGGCTTGCGGTAAATGCCGTTGACCTGGTTCAGTAGCGACCAGAAGACGGTCTGCTGAATCGGTGTCTGGGTCTGCTCTATCGCATCATATACATCGCGTGGGTAGTAACATCCATCGTGCCGCTTCACACCAAGACAATGGCGCACCACCAATGGGTGATCGCCAGAGCAGCCTCCAAGATTTTCACACAGTAGTGCTAGTGCAGCGTCCTGCTTTATGCGTCCGGAAAATAGAAATTGAGCCGATTCCGGATCGATATCGGGAAAGGGAGATTCCAGTTCCCCGGAAATCACGATTGCCGCCAGTGCAGCAAATATCTGATGGTAGTTGAGTGACTCGAAAGCCGCTTCAGCCGCTGAGCTCAGCGCAATGTTCATATGCCCGTCCTCTGCTTGATCAATGAACGGGTTCTTGGTGCCTTCCTCGAATGCAATCTCCCGCCAGGCTTCCATGCAAGCCTGCCTGTCGGAGCCGACATCCATCGCCAGCTCGTCACAGATGTTACCCATTCGGTCTGCCGAGTGAGCCATTAGACCAGAGCCAGGGCGGCCTGATGCCGCACGTCTTTTTATTTGATCTGACCGGCTGCAGGCGTCGATCCAGTCCAGCATCATCATCGCCATATCAGGCTCACTCAGCTCACCTTTGGCAAGCAAATCCCGAGCCACATCGTAGATGGATTGGTCTTCAAGAAGCGGGTCAACCCGAGTTTCTCTATGCAGGAAGGTCTGTTGCAGCGAATCCCCGGTCGCAGCATCTCTTGTTCGCTTATCGGTCCTCATTGACCTTTTCAGGTCACCCTCGGAGCTTTCGTGAGGGTCAGCGTCAAGTTGGACCACATTCATGGTCTCGTCAGGTTCCGCCCATTCACCGTAGTAATAGCCGAAAGTGACCAGCAGGGCTGCCAACGCCATGATGACCAATGCCCCCGAAATCCTCCTGGTGTTCATTGGGAGGGCTCTTCGTGCAGCTTGTGGGAGGAAATATTGTGCGCCGTGCAACGGACGTGTGCAAGCGGGACGTGATGAATGGAGTGGATGCTGCACAGATACCGGGGCCGGATCTGACCGGCCCCGGAACCCGTGATCAGAACGAGAAACGGGTGGTTACCGAAATGATATCGCTGCCGTCCACGTTCTCGTAGGCAAACTCAAGTCCGACCGTATCGGTTGCCCGAAAACCAAGGCCCAGGCCGATTCCGAACTCATTGGTGCTGCCGCTGATAGAAGCACTGCCGGCGCTGCTGGTCGCCGAGGCGGAGAACTTGTACTGGGCATAGCTGGGGACGATGTAGCCATAGAACGACTCGTTGAGCTCGTACTGGAGCCGTGCGGCGACACCGAAGATGTGGTCCAGTTCGACCTTGGTGCCCAACACTGTGTCGTCGTTGATGCCGAAGCCGACCCGGAGCTCGGGAATGACCGAGAAGTTCTCGTCCACGACGATCGGATAGCCAGCGCTGCCCACCAGGCCGCCCACAGAGACCGGGCTGTCGTCAATGTGATGGTAGCCAATGCCGAGATCGAACTGGGCTGCAGCGGGGCCGGCGGCCATCATGGCCAGGGCGGCGAGTGCCAGAAAATGCTTCTTCACTTTGAGGTTTCTCCATTTTGGTTACAGGGTTCCGGTTGGGCCGACACCAGCTTTCAGAGGCGCGGGGATGTCGACAGGCACATCAGTGCCGGGCGCAACCTCATGCGCCGGTCAAAGTGGGCAGTCCATCCGGGCGGGTGCGGATTATGTCATATCCGCGACGGGGTAAACCAAATATTGAACGCACTGATCAGAATGTCAGGCAGCAATCCCGGATGATTGGTCAACGCTCTTCAGCCGGCCTTGCGAAAGGTCAGGTTGATCCGCTGTGCGCCCAGCAGCGGATGTTCGCCATCGGGCAAGGGCAGGATGCCGTGGTAGCGCAGGCGGTCGGGGCCGCCGAAGACCAGGATGTCGCCGTGTTCCAGCAATAGGCGTTGCGGTTTGTCCGAGCGCTTGAATCCGCCCCACAGAAAGGTTGCCGGCAGCCCCAGGGAAAAGGATACCACCGGGTGGCTCGGGTCGCGTTCGTCCTTGTCCTGGTGCAGTGACAGCTTCGTTCCCGGCCGGTAGCGGTTGATCAGGCAGGCGTCGGGACGATAGTGATCGAAGCCGGCATCGGCTGCCGCTGCCGTGGCCAGGTCAGCTAGCAGCGACGGCATGGCCGGCCAGGGCTGGTTGTTGCGTGGGTCAGTGCTGGTGTAACGATAGCCCTTGCGATCCGACATCCAGCCCAGTTCGCCGCAGGACGTCATGGAAACCGACATGCGGTGGCCACCCGGGGTGATGAGGTGGCGAAAGGGAGATGGTTCGGCAATCTGCCGAATCGCGTCAATGATTTCTTCGGCCCGATCGGCCAGCCGGCCACGGAACAGCACCGTTCCCTCGCCGATTCGCTCGGAACCGTCGGGATCGGCGTTGTCGAATAGTTGACCTGACACAGGCATCATAGCGTCATGAATGCAGTACTCTCGATCTCGAGACTTCTAAGTGCCATTTTACCCCTTGGCTGCCTGCTTGCCGTGGGGTTGCCGGTGCCGTCAAAGGCTTTTGATGCCGAGAGTACCGCCCGTATCGTCGAGCGCGCCGAATCGACGCCTCGTCTGCACGCCCTGCTGGTGCTGCATGACGGCGAGTCGGTAGTCGAGTATGTGCAGGGCGGTCCCGGCCTGTCGGTGCCTGCCAATATCAAGTCGGTGTCCAAGACGGTGCTATCGGCACTGGGCGGTATTGCCATCGAGAACGGCGTGGTGGAGGGAGTGGACCAGTCGCTGGTGGAGCTGCTTGGTGAACGGGTGCCCGCCGACGTCAATTCCCAGGTGGGTGGGATTACCTTTGGTCATGCCATGGCCATGCAGACCGGGCTTGAATCAACCTCCGGCGCCAACTACGGGCGCTGGGTGCAGAGCAGTGACTGGGTGGCCCATGCCATCAGCCGACCCATGGTGGCCGAGCCCGGCGGTCGCATGATCTACTCCACGGGTGCCACGCATCTGGCCGGAGCCGCTCTGGTGGAAGCCTCAGGCGAGAGCCTGCTCAGGCTGACACGCAAATGGCTGGGTGAGCCACTCAATATACGCATCCCCGACTGGATGCAGGATCCTCAGGGCATTCATTTCGGTGGCAACGAGATGCTGATGAGCCCGCGTGCGCTGGCGCGTTTCGGCGAAGTCTATCGACTCGGCGGCACCATCGACGGGCGGCAGGTGATACCGGCCTGGTGGATTGAGCGCTCCTGGCAGGCCAATGGTCGCTCGCCCTGGACAGGCGACGACTATGGCTATGGTTGGTTCATCACCGAGATCGAGGGCACGCGCACCTACTATGGCCGCGGTTACGGCGGCCAGGCCCTGTTCGTGATTCCGGAAGCGGCGTTGACCATCACGATGACGTCCGATCCCACGCCGCCGTCGCGTGGCGGCCATTTCGGCTACCTGCGTCGGCTTGTCGCGGATATCGTGCGTGCAGTGCACTAGTGAGCCATGCGGTTAATAAGGTAACACTCAGCCGTCGCACAAGCGCCGTGGGCTACGTTCCGCTCGCTTGAATTGGCGACGGCCAGTCCTGCGCTCGCGCGCCTTGCCCACGACGCTTGTGCGACGGCTGATAACCGCATGGCCCACTAGGTGCCGGATTTATGAAATGGCCGTACCGGGCAGCGGAAAGGTCGTCGTCGCCGGTGTGATAGTCTTCCTGTCCGAGTCCAGTCGCTTCCGGAGTGTCTTCATGCCCCAACGATTTCTTGTTCCCCTGCTCGTGGTGCTGCTATTGGCCTTGCCTCCGGCGGCAATGGCCGAGGTGACGGCATTTGCAGGCGCACGCATTCTGCCGGTGACCGATTCGGAAATTACCGATGGGGTTTTGCTGGTCGAGGACGGTCGCATTCGCGCGCTGGGCTCTCGCGATGAGGTCCGCATTCCGCGCGGCGCCCGGGTGGTGGAGCTGGAATCCGACCAGGTCATCATGCCCGGCATGGTCGACACTCACAGCCATGTTGGCGAGATTGCAGGAGCGGATCGTTCCAGTCCGATGCAGCCTGGGGTACGGGTGGTCGACTCGCTCAATGTTCGATCATCCGGTTTCAAGCGGGCACTGGCCGGTGGCATCACCACCGTCAACATCATGCCCGGTTCCGGTCATCTGATCAGCGGCCAGACCATCTATGTCAAGCCGCGCGAGGCCAATACCATCGACGGATTGTTGATCTACAACGACGATGGCTCGATTGCCGGCGGGCTGAAGATGGCCAACGGCACCAACTCGATTGGCGACACGCCGTTTCCCGGTACCCGCGCGCGTTCTGCCGCGCTGGTCCGCCAGCAGTTCATTCGCGCCCAGGAATACCGTGACCGACTCGCCAAGGCCGATGACAACGGCGGCCCGGATCGCGATCTGGACCTGGAAACCCTGGTCGAGGTGCTTGAAGGAACACGCATCGTTCACTTCCACAGTCACCGCCACGACGACTTGATGACGGCCATTCGCCTGCGCGACGAATTCGGATTTCGCATGGTGCTGCATCACACCAGCGAAGCCTGGCGGGTTGCCGACGAGATCGCGGCTGCCGAGGCGCCGGTATCACTGATTCTGATCGACAGCCCGGGCGGCAAGCTCGAGGCGCTGTACCTGGAGGCACAGAGCGCACCAGCGCTGGAGGATGCCGGTGTCGATGTGGCCTTCCACTCCGATGACTGGATTACCGATTCACGCTACTTCCTGCGCATGGCGGCCATGGGGATTCGTGCCGGCATGTCGCGCCAGGCGGCCCTGGAGGCCATGACCATTGCCGGGGCACGCATGATGGATCTGGAACACCGGGTCGGCTCTCTGGAGCCGGGCAAGGATGCCGATTTTCTCATTCTGTCTGGCGATCCGTTCAGTGTTTATACGCGCGTGCAACAAACCTGGGTGGAAGGCGTCAAGCGCTTTGATCTTGAGGACGAAGACGACCGACTGGTGGCAGAGGGCGGCTTCGGGGCGCTGAGTGATGACGACAGCGCCGGCCACGGACATCATGGAGAGCAGCAATGATCTTTAGCCGAATGATTATCGTCCTGTCACTGGCTGTTTTCAGCGCCGGGCTGGCCGCGCAGAACCTGGTCGTGGTCGCCGATACATTGCATGTGGGCAATGGCGAGCGTCATGCGCCCGGTGTGGTGGTTATCGAGGATGGTCGGGTCGCGGCCGTCGGGCCGGCCGATTCGGTCAGCATTCCCGAGGGCATGGAGCGCATCGAAGTGCCGGTGGCCACCCCCGGTTTGATCGACGGGCGCAGCGTCGTGGGGCTGGCGGGCGCCAAGAACCAGCCGCATGATCAGGACCAGCTTGAGCGCTCTGATGCCATGCAGCCAGAGCTGCGCGCCATCGACGCCTACAACCCGCGCGAACGCCTGGTGGGCTGGCTGCGCGAACATGGCATTACCACCGTCCACACCGGTCATGGACCTGGCGAGATCATCTCTGGCCAGACCCTGATCGCCAAGACCACCGGCGGTACGGTGGATGCGGCCGTGGTCGAACCGGTCTTTGCCCTGTCGGCGACGCTGGGTGACGCCTCGACCCGCGGACACTCGCGCTCCAGTCCCGGCAGTCGTTCCAAGTCGGTGGCCATGTTGCGCCAGCAACTGATTCGGGCCGACGAGTATAAGGCCGCACGGGACAACGGCGAAACATCCTCCAATGGGCCACGCGACCTTGGCCTGGAAGCCTTGGTCGACGTGCTGGACGGCAAGCTGCCGCTGGTCGTCGAAGTCCATCGCCACAACGACATCATGACCGCCCTGCGCCTGGCAGAGGAGTTCGGGTTCCGACTGATCCTGGCCGGCGCCAGTGACGCCCATCTGCTAATCGACGAGATCAGTGAGGCTGGCGTTCCAGTGCTGATTCATCCGACCATGATGCGTGGGCGCGGGCCGGAGTATCAGAACTTCTCGTTTACGACCGCGGCGCGTCTGCTCGATGCGGGCATTCCGGTGGCCCTGCAAAGCGGCTACGAAGGTTATGTGCCCAAGACCCGGGTGGTGTTGTTCGAGGCCGCCATGACCTTGCCCTATGGCGCCAGTTTTGACCAGGCCCTGCACCTGATCACCATGGGCCCTGCGGAGATTCTTGGCATTGCCGACCGGGTGGGCAGCCTGGAGCCCGGCAAGGATGGCGACGTGGCGCTTTTCGATGGTGATCCGTTCGAATACACCACCCGCGTGCTGGGCACGGTCATCAATGGTGTGCGGGTCAGTGAAGTCGCCCGGTAGCTCCCGCTTGGTGTTGGCGGCCAGAGCCCGTAGCATGATCTTCGTGTCGCAGCGAGGATCATGCTCCGATCAGCGCCATTGTTGGATGCAGATCAACTCGGTCATTCAGGCAAGACCCAGGAAGACCATCATCAGGCGATTGACCGATACCATTTGTTCTTCTTCCAGGCGGCCGATGACCGGTCCTACACGGTCTCGGCCCACGGTGTGAATCTTGTCGATCATGACCTGTGATGGGTGCTTCAGGCCGTTGACCCTGCCAGGTGATATGTCAAACCGGAACAGTGGCGTGTCGCGAAGCTCACTGGTGACCGGCATGACGGTGACCGATGGATGTGCATCGAAAAGATCCGACTGAATGACCAGGGCCGGCCGTGGTTTACCGTAGCCGCCCTTGAGCGCCACGGTCACCAACTCGCCGCGTTTCACTGCCAGCCGTCGTCATCGGCGACCTGGTCCAGCCAGTCCGCAAGGTCGGCTTCCTGCCGGTCATCGTGCAGCATGAACGATTGCCGTCGACACTCCTCGGCAAAGCCGGGTCGGCGAGTATCCGGAACCCAGATCTGGACGGGTCTGAGCCCCGCGCGTCGCATCCTTGCGCGGTAGCTGCTGACTCGATCGCGGACGGAATGGCTCATGCTCTTGGCTGTTACATGTAACATGACCTAGACTACCGTCTCAAGCCCGTCCGTGTCAAGCCATTGCCGATGTGGTGAGATCCTCGCGGAGGCTAACGGCTGCTCCCAGCCCCTGCTATTGGTATGTGGGTCATGTTATTTTGGAAGGCCCGGATACTGTGGGTTTCCTGCCCCGGGGGCAGTATCTCTTGCCTCTTAACCGAGGATAGTATCGTGATGTGCAAGCTATTCTGGGCTGGAGTCTGCCTGATGGTATTGGCCACCGCCGCTCATTCAGCCCGGTATGAATTGCAGGTTGACCCGGACCAGCCCGAATCTGCAAACCTGCATTTGAAGCTGGCAACTCCCTTGGCGGTGGATGAGGTCTTAACGGTTCGCCAGCTTGGACAGTCGACTCAGACAATGGTCCCACGCTGCAAAGGTCTGGAGGCGGATCCCGTTGAAACCGATGGTGCCTGGATTGCACCGGCGGGTTGTTCGGTCATCACCTGGAACGTGACCTTCCAACGGGTCGAGGGGCCAGGTGTGGACCTGTCCGAGCAGTCCAATCTGTATTATCCCGGCGGCTGGTGGCTGTTGACTGAGTGGAATGATCTGCTTCGCCCTAGCGCAGGCAGCACACCGGAATCGATTTGCGCCACCGACGGCAACGAAACGATTTGCCGCACGGTACCTGCCCTGGATGAAGCACCGTTGTTCCTGATGGTCGGGCAACCAGATTGTATCCATACGATTGGCGGGACTACCTTCCGCTTCTTTCACGGCCTGCTACCCGTGGCGTTTGATGCCCGGGAGCTGCATAGGGGGCTGGAACAGCAACTGGCCTACCTGAGATCACTTTCTCCCGATAGGGCAGGTCCTTCGCCCAATCCGGAGGTGATTGATGTGTTAATTCTTGGCATTGATGAATCCCTGGATCGGATTGGCGGTGCGGCGGGTCATGGTGCCTGGCTGGCCAATGTGGCTGTATCCGACAGTGGAATCAAGCCATCGGAGATGGTTCGATTTCAGTGGATCACCGGCCACGAACTGTTTCATCTGCTGGATATCGATCAGGCGCCGTTGTGGGCCAGTGAAAGCCTGGCTCACTACTATGGCTTCAAGTCACTGGGCGAGAACCCAGCGGCCGAATCATTGTTCGAGCAGATGCTGGAACAAGTTCCCGATATGGGGTTGCTTGATGCGCATCATCGGGTCGCGCAACAGGGTGAAAGCCAGTACTACGGGCTGTTCTATTTCCGCGGCGCGGACTTCTGGCGGGCACTGGATGCCCTGCTAGGGGAGTCGACGAATGGCGAGGAGGATCTGGATGCTTTTCTCACGATATTGCGAGACGAGGAGTTTGGACCCGGCGGTGAGCTGCCTGAAACTTTTGTCGAGTCAGTGAGGAAGCGAACTGGATCTCAAGCGCTTTCCGAGCTTCTCTCCAAGTATCTTTGATCTGTGCAAACCCCAGGTTCGGCGATCGCTACTGACTGGCCTGCGAGCTGCTTTGGCATTCAATCGAGTGCTCGAGAGCGATATCCCACACGCATGAGTTGACCTATTCCTCGACCAACCAGTCCCGCGGCTTGAGGTATTCGGCCAGTTTTGCTTCCGGGCTGCCGGGTTGAGGTTGCCAGTCGTAGCGCCAGTGCGCCACGGCCGGCAGGCTCATGAGGATGGATTCGGTGCGTCCGCCGGATTGCAGGCCGAACAGAGTGCCGCGGTCGTAGACCAGGTTGAACTCCACGTAGCGGCCGCGGCGGTAGCGCTGGAAGTCGATTTCGCGCTTGCCGAAAGCATGGTCCTTGCGTTTCTCTACGATCGGCTGATAGGCGGCATGGTAGCCGTCGCCGACCGCTTTCATGTAGGCGAAGCAGGTGTCGAAGTCCCATTCATTGAGGTCGTCGAAGAACAGCCCGCCCACGCCGCGGGTTTCGTCGCGGTGCTTGAGGTAGAAGTACTCGTCGCACCAGCGCTTGTGTTCGGCATAGACGTTCTCGCCGAACGGGGCGCAAAGAGTGTGCGCCGTCTGGTGCCAGAAGCGGCAGTCCTCGGCGAATGGGTAATACGGGGTCAGGTCGAAGCCGCCACCGAACCACCACACCGGTGGCTCGCCTGCCTTTTCGGCGATGAACAAGCGCACGTTGGCATGACTGGTGGGTACATAGGGATTGACCGGGTGCATGACCACCGACACGCCCATGGCCTGGAATGAACGCCCGGCCAGTTCCGGTCGACGCGCGCTCGCCGCGGCGGGCAGGGCATCACCGTGTACATGCGAATAGTTGACGCCGCCCTTTTCAAACACCGCCCCGTTTCCGATCACGCGCGTGCGCCCGCCGCCCCCTTCGGGTCGCTTCCAGCGGTCCTCGTGGAAGCGCGTGCTTCCGTCGACTGCCTCGAAGGCCGAACACAGCCGGTCCTGCAGATCGGTGAGATAGTCGGAGACGAGTCTGGTTGCTTCGTTGGTGTTCAAGTGGCCATCCACATTGAGGGTTTGAACCGTGAAGGATGATACAGGTTACACAAGAATGTGGGGTGGTGGCGGGTGGCATCCGGTCGATCACGGCCTGGGCGGGTGATTGGCTTTTTCGGGTCGTTTGGGTTGGGTGGCCCTTGCGTCGATACGATTGGCGTGTTGTCGCTGATGGATTGGTCAGTTTCGACAAGGCGCTTGCTGCTTGGGATGGACCGGGAGAAGTGTGGCGATTATTCCGTCACCCCTTGACTAACGAGATCACCAATCAGCAGGCTTTCAGCTTGTCTCTCAGCGCCCGTGGGCTGCGTTCTCGTCGCTTGATGTAGACCCTGCTACACCTGGCGCGACGACGCCTTGCCACGAACGCTGAGAGACAAGCTGAAAGCCTGCTGATTGGTGATCTCGTTAGTGAGTCGTGAGTCCGTGCTCGACCGAATACCCCCCGCTATGAAGAGTTAGAGAAGGTTGAAAGGCAGGGTGGTGGCACCGTCTTGGTTTTCTCTATCAATCTACTCTCACACGTCAGGTGGGGAGTGGTCTTGCCCGTGGCCGGGTTCGAGGTGATGGAAGCTGGCACAGACTGTCCGCGCCGCACGTACCCGAAACGTTCGATCAGTCGCAGGGAAAGTCCATTGGCACGGCATTATTCATCGGCACCAGAACGCCACCATGCTCGAAGCGCCAACACAGCGATTCACCTCGGTTCCGGCCACGGGCAAGGCCGCTCCCCACCCCGCCACCATCAATCCTATCTACTCTAAGCCCACAGCACCATGGGACGCTGGTACGCTAACGGCTTCAGGCCTTCGAAGCGGCCTTCTTTTTTGAAGCCTTCTTCTTCGAGCGCTTTTTCTTCTTCTTTTTCTTCGAGGCCTTCTTCTTGGCGGTCTTCTTGCTCGCTGCCTTCTTGGCGCCGGCCTTCTTCTTGCCGAACTTGCCGCGTCGGCCCTTGGGGGGCGCTTCGGCGAGCATCTTCTGGCATTCTTCCAGGGTCAGCTTCTCCGGTTCCTGGTCCTTGGGTACGCTGGCGTTGCGGTTGCCGTCGGTGACGAAGGGGCCGTAGCGGCCCTTGAGGACCTGGATGCCCTCGGCCTCGAAGTTCTGGATGATGCGTTCGCGCTGGGCCTTCTTGTGCGCCTCGACCAGTTCCAGCGCCTGCTCCAGGGTGACCTCGTGCGGGTCGTGTTCCTTGAGCGAAACGAAGTTGCGCTTGCCGTAGCGGATGTAGGGGCCGAAGCGACCGATGTTGGCCTGCACCGGTTCGCCTTCCGGCGTCTCGCCCAGGTCGCGTGGCAGCTTGAACAGTTCCAGTGCCTCTTCCAGCGTGATGGAGTCCATGCGCTGCCCGGGTCTCAGCCCGGCAAACTGGGGTTTCTCCTCGTCTTCGGCATCACCGATCTGGGCGAAGGGACCGTAGCGTCCCAGCCGCACGATGACCGGTCTGCCGGACTTGGGGTCGGTGCCCAGTTCGCGCGCCTGCTGGGCCTGCTTGCGGCTGACCGTTTCGTTCTTTTCCTTGACCCGGTCGATAAAGGGTTGCCAAAATTCCTTGAGCAACGGAACCCAGTCGCTTTCACCGCGTGAAACGGCATCGAGTTCGTCTTCGAGCCGGGCGGTGAAGTCGTAGTCGACGTAGCGGTCAAAGTGCTCCGACAGGAACTTGGCCACCACCCAGCCGGTGGCCGTGGGAGTGAAGCGCCGGTTCTCGAGATCGACGTACTCGCGATCCTTGAGGGTCTGGATGATCGAGGCATAGGTCGAGGGGCGGCCAATGCCGAATTCCTCCAGTGCCTTGACCAGGCTGGCCTCCGAATAGCGCGGCGGCGGCTCGGTGAAATGCTGTTCGGGCCGGATCGCCTGCAGGGCAATGCGGTCGCCCTCGTTGAGTTCGGGCAGCCGGTTGTCGGCCTCGGCGCGCGCGTCCTGGTAGACCTTGAGAAAGCCCGGCTCGATAAGGGTCGAGCCCGAAGCCCGGAAGGTGGCCTCGCCGACGTCGAACTCGGCGCTGACCGTGTCGTAGACCGCCGGGATCATCTGGCTGGCCACGGCCCGGTTCCAGATCAGCTGGTAGAGCTTGTACTGGTCTTCACTCAGGTGGTGCTTGAGCTTGATGGGCGTGAGCTTCGCCGAAGTTGGACGAATGGATTCGTGCGCTTCCTGCGCGTTCTTCGACTTCGACTGGTAGAAGTTGGGCTTGTCCGGGACCAGGCCGCTGCCGAACTCCTTGCCGACGACCGAGCGGATTTCGCTGATCGCATCGGCGGCCAGGGCGACCGAATCGGTACGCATATAGGTGATCAGGCCCTGGTTGCCGCCCCCGGTATCCACCCCTTCGTAGAGCTGCTGGGCAATGCGCATGGTGCGCTGGGTGGTAAAGCGGAGTCGGCGCGCGGCTTCCTGTTGCAGCGTGGAGGTGATGAACGGTGGCTGCGGACGCCGGCGTCGCTGACTCTTCTTGACCCGCGAAACCGGGAACTGGCCACCGGCATCACGCTCGATCTGCTCGCGAACCTGTTCGGCCCGTTCGGCGTTGTCGATGTCGAACTGCTCGAGCTTGCTGCCGTCCAGGCGCACCAGGCTGGCGCTGAACTGCTTGTCCTCGCCCTCACCCAGATCGGCCTCGATAGTCCAGTATTCCTGCGGCTGGAATTTCTCGATCTCTTCCTCGCGCTCGACGATCATCCGCAGTGCCGGAGACTGCACGCGGCCGGCCGACAGGCCCCGGCGAACCTTCTTCCACAGCAGCGGGGAGAGATTGAAGCCGACCAGGTAGTCCAGCGCGCGCCGGGCCTGCTGGGCATCGACCAGGGATCCGGCCAGGTCACGCGGTTCTTCCATGGCCTTCTTCAGGGCGCGTTCGGTGATCTCCGAAAACACCACGCGCTGAATGGGTTTGTCGGAATTGATGCCACGCTGCCTGAGAATCTCGGCAATATGCCAGGAAATGGCTTCACCTTCGCGGTCAAGGTCAGTCGCCAGGTAAATCGCATCGGCCTTGCGTGCAGCCGAGACAATCTTGTCGACATGCTTCTTGTTGCGCTCGATGATGTCGTAGCGCATGGCGAAATCGTTGTCGGGATCGACCGCACCCTCCTTGGGTACCAGATCACGCACGTGTCCGTAGGACGCCAGCACTTCGAAGTCGGTGCCGAGGTACTTGTTGATGGTGGTCGCTTTCGCCGGCGACTCGACAATGAGAAGGTTCTTGGCCATCTTTCAATGCTTGTTGGTATGCCAGGCCCGTTGTCAACCTGACACGAATTCGCGGGTGGTGCAAGTGGAGAGGATCTGCCGGTGCGGCACTCAGTGCCGCAAGTCGCCTTCCTCATCGAACATCATTTCTTCCATCCAGGCGTAATTGGCTTCCTGCCCGGGCTGGTTGAACAGCACCATGAGTACCACCCACTTGACGTCCTCCATGCCGATATCCTCGGTTTCAAGTGCCGTCAGGCGGTCAATCACCATTTCGCGCCGCGCCGGGTCCAGCACACCAATATTCTCCAGGTACATGATGAACCCACGGGCATGCACATCGAGACGATGGCATTCCTCGCTGGTGAACATGCGAATCGCATTCGGCCCGTCACCACCCAGTTCGGGCAGTTCGCGCTGTTCGGCCAGGCCGTCAAGCCAGGCAAAGGCATGCTCGATTTCGCCCGACGAAAAGCCGGCATCTTCAAGACTTTCGCTCAATGATTCTCGATCCGGTTCCTGCTCCGGTTCGTCGTAGATGTAATTCTCGAAAAGATACATGAGCAGATCGAGCACGTTTTCCTTCATCAACTGCTTACCTTCAGGCGTTGCGACTGTAGCGGCCGCCGGCATGGGCGCATATGCGCCCATCGAGTTCCAGCATCAGCAACATGGAGGATACCGCGGCAGGTGTCAAGTTCGAGCGCTGGATTATCTCGTCGACGGGTGTGGGCTCGAAGCCAATGGCTTCGAGCAGGCGCTGGTACTCCGGATCCTCTCCAATATGCGGCGCCTGGACGCATTCCTCAAGGGGGGCAGCCGTCATGCCGCCCGCCGCCGGTGCCAGCAGGTGCTCGATGTCCTCGGCCAGCTGGCGCGCCAGTGGCGCCAGTTCATCGACGATTTCCTCGGCGCTTTCGACCAGTTTGGCGCCATCGCGAATCAGCCGGTGGCAGCCGCGCGCCAGCGGATTGTGCACCGAGCCGGGGATAGCGAACACATCCCGACCCTGTTCGCTGGCCAGGCGGGCGGTAATCAGCGAGCCCGATTTCAGCCCGGCCTCGACGACCAGGGTGCCCAGGCTCATGCCGCTGATGATACGGTTCCGCGCCGGGAAGTTCCCGGGCAATGGGCCGATGCCGGGGGGGAACTGGCTGATCACCACACCGCTGTCGACAATGCGGTGGGCCAGCTCGCGGTGACGCGCCGGATAGACCTGGTCCAGGCCGGTTCCGGCCACGGCTATGGTCTTGCCGCCGGCATCCAGGCAGCCGGCATGAGCGTGGCCATCGATGCCGGCAGCCAGTCCGCTGGTGATGACGAAGCCACTGCGGCTCAATGTGCCGGAAAACGACCGGGCGTGATCGCGCCCGCCGGGAGAAGCGTTGCGGCTGCCGACAATGGCGATCTGGGGGTGCACCAGACAGTGGGGATCGCCCAGCGCAAACAATGCTGCCGGGGCATCCGCGGTGCGCTTGAGCAGCGGCGGAAACAGCGGATCATCGCGGGTAACGAGATGATGATGCTCGTGGTCCAGCCAGGCACGGCACCTGGCCAGTTGATCGGGGTCAGGCTGGCGCAGGCGGCGAATCAGCGCCTGTTCCAGGCCGATGTCGGACAGTTGCCGATCGCTGGCCTCGGCCCAGCCGGCCAGCGACCCGAGCGCCGACTCGAGTGCGGCCAGGCGCCTGGGCCCCAGTCCACGGGTCAGAACCAGGCCCAGCCAGGCCTCGGCATGCGGCACGGTCGGCATCTTGAAACACTCCCCGGCCCGCCGGCCGTCAGGGCTGGCGGTCGGGGTGATACAGCCTGTCGTCGACGCGAATGGCGTCGGTGCCGTCGAGCACGATTGCGTAACTGATGTTCTCGAAGGGCCTGAAAACCATCAGTTGCCCGGCAAATTCCTCCGGCAGGGTGACATACCGGCGCTCGGAGTTCTGCCGAGCCGCCCGGCTGAGCAGAGGATAGCGCAGCTCGTCGCGGATGGTCTCTCCGGGACGGAATGCCGAGAAGGTATGCCCCGGCTCGATGCCGTCGGCCGCGCCCAGGTTGATGGCAACGATCTGGTAGTGACCCACGCCGTAATAGGCCTCGGTAATGGCCAGCACACGCGCACGCTCGGGAATCACGTCCATGGCACGCGGGTGGAAGTTGGTGTCGAAAACATGCTCGTCGACCGGCAGCACGAGGTCACCTTCCATCACCTCGCGGCGCCCGGAGAGCAGTTCAAGCGTGGCCGGGTCACCTGTTTGAACGACCTCGCCACGGGCTGCCTCCCACATTTCGTAGCCGATGACCGGGTAGTTGAAGCGCTCGAGCCGTCCGAAGGTCGATTGCCAGACCCGACCGGCCGGGCGCACGTTGCTGGGTACCTGGCCCGGCCCATGGCGAATCTCGTTGCGTCGCAGCCGGATATCGTCATCGTCGGGGTCGCGTCGATCCTCGAACTGGAAGGTCACGCGTGCAACCACCACCTGGTCACCCACCTGGGCATCTTCCAGGCCGCGCACGTAGGTGCGGTCTCCCGGGCCGGTCATCACGCGCCGATCCTGGTTGGCGATGACGTAGGGCAGGTCGTCGAACTCGTCGGCGGGGATGATGCGCGGATGCCGCAGGAACGGCTCAATGGCATCGTAGGGAATGGTCGAAATCGGCCCGACCAACTGTTCCCGACGCACCTCCGGCGAAAGCCGGCGCACCGAGTCATCCACCATCAGACGCGGCTCACCGCCGATGAATACCAGCGAAATGACATCGCCTGGGAAGATCAGGTGCGGGTTCTCGATATCGGGATTGGCATGCCAGATGGCCGGCCATTGCCAGGGCCGCTCCAGAAAGCGGCTGGCGATATCCCAAAGCGTGTCCCCCTCCTGGACCACGTATTCGCGCGGATGATCCTCACGCAACTCAATGTCCTCAGCCTGTACACTGAACGCCAGCAACAGGACTGCGGTCAATACCAATACACGTTTCACGGAGCGACTCCCTCCAAGCAGGGCCCTCGGGCTTGATTTTTCGCAGACTATCATAAACATTATCATTGCAAAACGCACGTTTAAGCGATTTTCCTCATCTCATGTCAAAACTCAACATCCTGGAATTCCCCGATCCGCGCCTTCGCCGGGTGGCACAACCGGTCGATCAGGTGACCGAACGGGAGCAGCAACTGGCCGCCGACATGCTCGAAACCATGTATGCCGCGCGCGGCATTGGGCTGGCGGCCACCCAGGTCAACGAAGGCGTCCGCTTGCTGGTGCTGGACCTGAGTGAGGAGCGTGACGACCCGAAGGTCTTCATCAACCCCGAGATTATCGAGCGCGAGGGCAGCCAGGTCTGCGAGGAAGGCTGTCTTTCGGTACCCGGCATCTATGCCGAGGTCAAGCGGGCCGAGCGCATCCGTGTGCGGGCGCTGGATACCGACGGCGAAAGCTTCGAGCTGGAAGCCGATGGTCTGCTGGCCGTCTGCATTCAGCACGAGATCGATCATCTCGACGGCAAGGTGTTCGTCGATTACCTCTCGCCACTCAAGCGGCGCATGGTCGAGAAGAAGCTGCGCAAGCAGCAGCGCGAAAAGGCGACTGCCTGACCGTGCGGGTGGTGTTTGCCGGCACGCCGGACTTTGCGGTGCCGGCCCTCAAGGCGCTGATCGACCATGCGAAATGGTATCCGGCGGCCGTCTTCACCCAGCCCGACCGACCGGCCGGGCGCGGTCGAAAGCTGAAGTTCGGCCCGGTCAAGCAGGTCGCGGTCGATGCCGGCATCGACGTGTTTCAGCCGCATTCACTCCGGACGCCCGAGGCGCGTGCCCCGCTGGCCGACATCCAGCCCGACCTGCTGGTGACCGCCGCCTACGGCCTGCTTCTGCCGCCCGCCGTGCTTGAACTGCCCGCGCACGGCTGCTGGAACCTGCATGCCTCGCTGCTGCCGCGCTGGAGAGGGGCCAGTCCGATCAATCAGGCCGTGATCGCCGGCGACAGGCAGACCGGAATTTCCCTGATGCAGATGGATCAGGGGCTGGATACCGGTCCGGTCATCATGCAGGCCGCCACCGAAATCGGCGCCGAAGAAACGGCCGGCCAGTTGCATGACCGTCTGGCTCCCCTGGCCGCCGAACTGCTGGTCGAGGCACTTGAGCAACTGGAGACCGACCGTTTGCCCGAGCCCGTGCCACAGGACAATGCCCAGGCCACGCACGCACCGCTGATCCGCAAGTCCGATGCCAGGCTGGACTGGCATCGTCCGGCCGATCAACTGGCTCGGATGGTGCGCGGCTACCACCCTTGGCCGGTCACGTTTGCCGAACTCCAGGGTATCGAGTTCCGTATCCATCGGGCCCGTGCGCTACCGGGAGAAGGCGGTCAGCCCGGGCAGCTGGTGCGCGGCAACGATATCGATGGTATCGCCGTGGCCTGTGGCGAGGGCGTGCTGGAAATCCTCGAACTGCAGGCGCCCGGACGCAAGCGGGTCACGGCAAGAGACTGGCTCAACGCACATCCGGACTGGCGGGGATGATCCGGTGAGGTGTGAGGCGTGAGGCGAAACGGGTCTGCCGGGGCGCGGCCGCGCTGGCTGGCGGCGCAGGCATGCCGGGCAGTGCTGGATCGCGGGCAGGCGCTGGACGAGGTGCTGGCCTCCTTGCTCGATAAGGTGGAAAACGCGCGCGACCGGGCATTGGTACGGCGACTGGCCAACGGTGTGATGCGCAACTGGCCGGCGCTGGATTTCATTGTTCGAGAATTGCTGGAACGCCCGATGAGATCTGGCGACCGGGTGATCTTCTTCCTTCTGACCGTTGCCGTGCACGAATTGCGCGACGCGCGCGAACCCGACCATGCCGTGGTGCATGCCGCGGTGGCCGCGGCGGGCGATTTCCGGGGCGGTCGCCTGCGGGGGCTCGTGAATGCGGTGCTGCGCAACTTCCAGCGCCGGCGCGAAGCGCTGCAAAAGCAGGTCGCCAGGGATCCCGTGCGGGATCTCGGCTATCCGCGCTGGCTGATCGATCATATCGATCAGGATTGGCCGGGCGAGCGTGAAGGCATACTGGCCGCGGGCAATGCCGTACCGCCTCTGTGGCTCCGGGTCAATCGCCGCTGCTGGACGCCCCAGCAGGCGCTCGAGGCGCTGGAGGCGGCTGGTATCCAGGCCATGGCAATGCCCGACTTTCCCGACGCCCTCGTCCTGCGCGAGCGGGTCCGAGTCAGCGATTTGCCCGGCCTGGCCGAAGGCCGACTGTCCGTGCAGGATGGTGCGGCGCAACTGGTTGTCGATGAAATGGCCCTGGAAGACGGCTTGCGCGTTCTTGATGCCTGTGCCGCACCCGGTGGCAAGAGCGCGCATATCCTCGAACGCGCCGATGTCGACCTGACCGCCTTGGATGTGTCTGCCGACCGGCTGATTCGCGTGGAGAAGACTCTCAAACGCCTCGGGCTGGATGCAAGGCTGCAGTGCGGCGACGCCTGCCGCCCGCGCGACTGGTGGGACGACCGGCGTTTCGATCGCATTCTCGTCGATGCCCCCTGTTCGGCAACCGGCGTGATCCGTCGTCACCCCGATATCCGTTGGCTGCGTCGGGCATCCGATGTCGATGCGCTCATCCAGACCCAGCGCGCCATGCTGAATGCGCTGTGGCCGCTGCTGGCCCCGGGCGGTATCCTTGTCTACGCCACCTGCTCGGTGCTGGTGGCAGAAAATGCCGGCCAGTTCCAATCCTTTCTGGAGCGACATGCAGATGCGTGCCTCATTGAACACAGCGAGCTTCCGGGCCGACCGGGCGATCCGGGGCGCCAGTTGCTGCCGGGCGATCAGGATTGCGATGGTTTTTTCTGTGCTGCTGCTCGTCGGCTGCAGCCAGAATGACGACCATGACTGGCATATCGAGCTGATCGAGCCCGCTCTTGAGCGCGACGAAGACGGTTATGACATCGTTTCCGGCATCCGCTTCGAGCCCAGTCCGGCCATGATCGAAGCGCTGGAGCGTGGCGTGACGCTGACCGTGGCGCTGCAGACCCGGGCAACCGGCGGGCCGGTTTTCGTGTCCGGGCTGGATCGGATCAGAAAACACCGGCTGGAGATCAGCTATCTGCCACTGAGTCGGCACTACCAGCTGGTCTATCTGCGCGACGACAGTCACAGCAGTTTCCCCCGCTTGTCGATGCTGCTCAACGCGCTCGAGGCCCGCGAGCCGTGGTCGGTCAAGCTTGAAGGCGATGAGCTCGACCGTGGCCCGTGGCGGGTGCAGGCGCGCGCCGAGCTGGATCGTTCGCGGCTGCCCTCGCCGATGCGGCTGCCGGCCTGGCTGGATCCGCAGTGGCGGGTGCGCAGCGACTGGCAGGAGTGGTCGACCGAGAGAGTCGAAGTCGATGCCCAGTAAGCGCACCTGGAAGCGTTTGCTGCGCGCCGTCCCGCTGGCCGCCGTACTGGTGCTGCTGCTCAGTTCGCTCTACCTGGTGTCTTCGGTCGAGCAGGAAGCCACCCAGCTCGGGCGCCTGGCAATGTGGATCATTGTGCTCACGGGTGTGTCGGTGCTGATTCTGCTGGCCGTGATCGTCGGCCGGCTGGTCAAACTGGTGCAGCGGCTGCGCGCCGGCGAGGCCGGGGCTCGGCTGACCGCGCGGCTGGTGGCCGTCTTTGTCGTCCTGACCCTGCCGCCGGTCGTGATTCTCTACCTTTTTGCCATGCAGTTCATTACCGACACCATCGATGGCTGGATGGATGTCGAGGCCGAGCGCGCGCTGGCCGACTCGATCGAATTGGGCCAGATGTTCATGGATATCCGCACCCGCGAGGTGCGCGGTCAGATCAATCGTCTCGCCGACGAGATCGACCTGACCGACGAGGACCGGCTGTTTGGCCAGCTCCTGCGCCAGGTCAGCTCGGCCGGGCCCACGGAACTGGCCGTACTGGACACCAGCGGCCGCACCGAAGTCATGGTCAGCATCGATGCCGGCAGGCTGGTGGCCGACCGGCCCAACGACTTTGCGCTGGTGCAGGCGTTGCAGAACCAGGAGTATGCCGCCGCCGAACCGACCGAAGACGGCATTCAGATCCGTGTATTGCGGCGCCTGGTTGCCCCGATGCTGGGTGGAGAAACCCTGCTGCTGCAGGCCCTCTATCCGCTGCCGGCGGGCTTTAGCGACCTGGCCGGAAACATCGAGGAGGCGTATTTTCGTTACCAGAACGTCAGCTTCCTGAGAAGCCGGCTACAGCAGAGCCTGATTCTCATTCTGTCGCTGGTGCTGCTGTTGACCCTACTGCTGGCCATGCTGCTGGCATTCAACGCGGCGCGGCGCCTGACCCAGCCGATCCGGGAACTGGCCGAGGCCACCGAGGAAATTGCGGCCGGCCGCTTTCCCGGTGATCTGGCGGTCAAGACCCGTGACGAACTCGGCTTTCTGGTCGGGTCGTTCAACACCATGAAGCGCGAGCTGGCCACCAGCCGGGCCGAGCTCGAAGCGCAGCGGCGTTATCTGGAGATCGTGCTCGGGCGCCTTTCCGCCGGGGTGCTGGCCATCGACCCCGCCGGCCGCGTCAGCGCTTTCAACGACTCGGCGGTCAGTATTCTTGGCCTTGATGCCGATCGGGTCCGCGGCCAGGCGGTAGAGGCAGTGCGCACATCGCGGCCGGACCTGGAACCGCTGTTTGCCGTGATTGCCGAGCGCCATGCCGCCCCGGGCAGTGAATGGCGGCGCGAGATCAAGCTGGGAACACCGGACCGCCCACTGGTGCTGGTCTGCCGCGGTTCGGAACTGCCGGCCGAAACCGGTGGGCACGTGGTGGTCTTCGACGACGTGACGGTGCTGGACCAGGCCCAGCGCGATGCGGCCTGGGGCGAGGTGGCCCGCCGCCTGGCCCACGAGGTCAAGAATCCACTCACCCCCATTCAGCTGGCCGCCGAGCGGCTGGCCTACAAGCTCGAACCGGGGCTGCCCGACGAGCAGCGTCAGCTGCTGACCAAGGCCACCGGCACCATTCGGGCGCAGGTCGATGCGCTCAAGCGCCTGGTCGACAGCTTCGGTGACTATGCCCGTCCCAGTGGACTGAATCTCGAAGCCGTCAATCCAGTGGCCCTGGTCAATGAAGTGGTCGATCTGTATACCAGCGGCGACATGCCGGTCAGTTTCCAGGTCCGGGCCGATGAGGACGTGGGCCGCATTCAGGCCGATGCGGGAAGGCTCCGGCAGGTCCTGCTCAATCTGGTCCGCAATGCCCAGGAAGCGCATCCGCAGGATCAGCCCACCATTCGGATCACGATCCGCGCACAGCACCGTGACGAGCATGATGGTGTGACGATCTGCCTGCATGACGATGGGCCCGGTTTTGCCGACGAGGTGCTCCAGCGGATTTTCGAGCCCTATGTCACCACCAAGCCGCGTGGGTCGGGGCTGGGGCTGGCCATTGTCCGGCGCACCATCGAGGAGCATGGTGGCCAGATCGAGGTCGCCAATCCGGAAGCCGGCGGTGCCGAGGTGCGTCTGTGGTTGCCCCGTGGCGGAGTACACTAAGCAATGACATGGCACATCGGCTGCCAGACGTGAAACAATAGCGACCATGTCCGCTGCCCGCATACTAATCGTTGATGATGAGCCCGATATCCGCGAGCTCATCAGTGACATCCTCGGTGACGAAGGTCACGAGGTGCTGACCGCTGCTGATGCCGCCGCTGCCCGGGAGATGCGTTCCCAGCATGCGCCTGATTTGGTGTTGCTGGATGTGTGGATGCCCGATACCGATGGCATCAGCCTGTTGCGGGAATGGCGCGATGCCGGCACCCTGGAATGCCCCGTGGTGATGATCTCGGGTCACGGCTCGGTCGAGACGGCGGTCGAGGCGACCCGCCTGGGCGCCTACGACTTCATCGAAAAGCCGGTGTCCATGGCCCGGCTGATGGTAACGATAGAGAATGCGCTGGAAAGCGGTCGACTCAAGCGCGAGAATGCCGACCTGAAGCGCCAGCGCCCACCGGTGCTTGAGCCGTTGGGGCGCTCGCCGGCCGTGCAGCAGCTGCGCCAGCGCCTGGAGCGTGTGGCCGCGCATGAGGCGCCGGTGCTCATCACTGGCGAGCCGGGTGTGGGCAAGCAGGAAGCGGCGCGCTGGATTCATGCCCACTCGCGCCGGGTGGATGGTCCGTTCGTCAATGCCGTCACCCGCATCGACGGCGACTCCTGGGAGACGCTGCTGGTCGGAGAGCGCGGCCTGCTGGCCGAGGCCCAGAGCGGTGTGCTGTTTATCGATGATGTGGCCCGGCTCGACCGTGCCGGCCAGACTGCCTTGCTCAAGGTGCTCGAAAGTGGTCGCCTCGATCCGGATCGGCCCGACAGCGACCCGCTGGATGTTCGCATCCTCGTCGGCACCAGCCATCCGCTCGAAAAACTGGTTCGCGACGGTCGCTTCGACGAGGCGCTGTTCTACCAGCTCAATGTGCTGCCGCTGGATATTCCGCCACTCCGTGAACGCCAGGAAGACGTGCCGGACCTGGTGCGCTTCTATGCCGAATATTTTCCCGGCCGCGACGGCACGCCCTATCGCCATATCCCGGTTGCCGCCCAGAATCGGTTGCGTCAGTACCACTGGCCGGGCAATCTCAGAGAGCTCAGAAACCTTGTTCAGCGCCTGCTGGTGCTGGGCGGGGCCGAAGAGGTCAGCGTGGCCGAAGTCGAGGAAGCGCTGGCCCAGTCCGATACCGGCGAGACGGTCGGCAATCAGAAGATGCCCGCGCTGTTTAACCTGCCGCTCAGGGATGCGCGCGAGGAGTTCGAGCGCCAGTATCTGACCTTCAAGCTGCAGTCCGTGGAAGGCAGCGTGGGCCGACTGGCCGAAGTCGTGGAGATGGAGCGCACCCATCTCTATCGCAAGCTCAAGCAGCTCGGCATCGATCCCAAGCAGGTCTGAAACCTCCAGCTTCAAGGGGCAGCGACATGCAGATCATCATTCTCGGGGCAGGTCAGGTCGGAACCGGCATGGCGCGCAGCCTGAGTCAGGAAGACTTCGATATCACCATCGTTGATACCGATGCTGCGCGGCTGCGCGAGCTGCAGGAAAAGCTGGATATCCGCACCGTGCTCGGGCACGCGGCCCATCCGCAGACCCTCATCCGGGCCGGCATACAGGATGCCGAACTGCTGATTGCCTTGACCAACTCCGACGAGACCAACATGGTGGCCTGCCAGGTGGCCTACTCGCTGTTCAGCACACCAACCAAGGTGGCCCGTGTGCGGGCAGCCGACTACCTGGCCCACCCCGAGCTGTTCAATCGCGAACACGCGCCCATCGATGTGCTGATCAGTCCCGAGGGCCTGGTCACCGATCATATCCAGCGCCTGATCGAGTATCCGGGCGCACTACAGGTGCTCGACTTTGCCGACGGACGGGCCCAGCTGGTCGGCACCCGCGCATTTCACGACGGGCCGCTGGTCGGTCATGAGCTCAGGGCGTTGCGCGAGAAACTCCCCGATTCCGTCGATGCTCGGGTTGCAGCCATCTTCAGGGGAGACGAGCCCATTATTCCCAAGGGCGACACCGTCATCGAAGTCGACGACATCGTTTTCTTCCTGGCCGCGCACGACGACATACCGGTGGTCATGCGCGAGCTTCGACGCATGGGAGGCCCGGCCAACCGCATCATGCTCGCCGGTGGCGGCAACATCGGTGCGGCGCTGGCGCGGCGGCTGGAACGAACCCACCACGTCAAGCTGGTCGAGCGCGATGCCAACCGTGCCGAGCTGATCGCCGAGGAGGTGGATACCACCATCGTTCTGGTCGGTGACTGTGCCGATGAAGACCTGCTGCACGAGGAGGGTATCGATGAGATCGATGTCTTCTGCGCACTGACCAATGATGACGAAGCCAATATCCTCTCGTCCATGCTGGCCAAGCGCATGGGGGCCGACAAGGTGATTACGCTGATCAATCGTCCGGCCTATGTCGACCTGGTCGAATCCGACCGCATCGACGTGGCCGTCAGCCCGCAGCAGGTCACCATTGGTGCCTTGCTGACCCATATCCGCCGCGGTCACATGGTGCGGGTTCACTCACTCAGGCACGGCGCTGCCGAGGCCATTGAAGCAGTCGCGCACGGGCGCCCGGGGCAATCGAAGGTGGTGGGCAAGCGCATCGAGGAAATCGAACTGCCACCCGATACCTCGATCGGTGGAATCATTCGCGGAGAGGACGTGATCATTGCCCACCATGATGTGCTGATCGAGCCCGATGATCACGTCATCCTGTTTGTTGCCGACCAGCGCCAGATCCGCCGGGTCGAGAAACTGTTCGCCGTCGACGCCATGTTCGTGTGATGAACGCCTACGCCCCGGTTCAGCGAATCGTTGCCGTCTTGCTTGGGTTTCTGAGCCTGGGCTTCGTGCCATCGCTGATTTTCGCCATGGTCAACGACGATGGAGCGGCTTGGGCGTTCGTGACCAGCCTGGTGGTCGTTGTCGTTGTGGCGGCGCTCCTTTATTGGCCGGTGCGCCGCGCCAACCGCGACCTGCGCGTGCGCGACGGATTCCTGGTGGTGGTGGCGTGCTGGGGCGCGGTCTGCCTGGCCGGTTCCCTGCCATTCATCCTTGCCCTGGATGCCAGCCTGGCCGAAGCCGTTTTCGAGTCCACCTCCGGTATCACGACGACCGGTGCAACCGTATTTTCCGGTATCGACCACATGCCGATCTCGATTCGCTGGTACCGCCAGCAACTGCAATGGATGGGAGGTCTGGGTATCATCGTGCTGGCCGTGGCCATCCTGCCCATGCTGCGCATCGGTGGCATGCAGGTCTACAAGGCCGAGGTCACAGGCCCGGTCAAGGAAAGCCGGCTGACACCGCGCATTGCTGAAACCGCCAAAGCGCTGTGGCTGATCTATATCGGGCTGACCGCGATTTGTGCAGCGGCTTACTGGGCTGCCGGAATGAGCCTGTTCGATGCTGTCACCCACAGTTTCTCGACCATCGCCACGGCCGGCTTTTCAACCTATGACGACTCCATCGGCCACTTCGACAGCGCGCTGATCGACTGGCTGGTGGTATTTTTCATCTTCGTTGCCAGTCTAAATTTCGCCTTGCACTTTCTGGCACTGCGGCGAGCCACCGCCCAGGTCTATCTTCGCGACCCGGAACTGAAGCTGTTTGCCATCCTGCTGTTGGTGGTTTCGGCCATCGCCACCGTGCTGTTGTGGCAGCAGCATGTGTTTGGCAGCTTCTGGGAGTCGCTTCGCTATGCCGTTTTTCACGCCGTTTCCTACACCACCACGACCGGATTCGCCACCGACGCGGTCTATCTCTGGCCCGGCATGCTGCCGCTGCTCCTGTTGCTGGTCAGCGCCTTCGGCGGCTGTGCCGGCGCCACCACCGGTGGCTTCAAGATCGTGCGCGTCTACCTGTTGACCAAGCAGGGCATTCGTGAACTGCAACGCCTGATTCACCCACGCGCCGTGGTGCCCCTCAAGCTCGGTGGCCGCACGCTCGATCAGGAAGTGGCCAACGCGGTGTGGGGCTTTGTCTCCCTCTACATCGTCTGCGTCGTGGCGCTCACCCTGATCGTTGCCGGCATCGAGCACGACCTGGTCACCGCCGTATCCGTCGTGTTCTCCGCCATGAACAATCTCGGCCCCGCCCTGGGCGAAGCGGGTGCCAACTGGGGCAGCCTCAACGACACGACCAAGTGGCTCATGAGCTTCGCCATGCTGCTAGGCAGACTGGAAATCTTCACCATCCTGGTGCTGCTGACCCCGGCGTATTGGAAGCACTAACGGAAGTGGGAAGTGGGAAGTGTGAAGTGTGAAGGGGTGGGTATCGCCGGGTGTTTGAGGGAGCGTGATGCGTGTTGCCTTGCGGGGTGGGTTGGGGGATGGGTGTTAGGTGTTAAGTGTTAGGTGTTAGGCGGTCCCCCTAAATGCACCCCCTCGCTTCTTAACACTCCCAACCCAACCCTTGGCCCCTCAACCTCCCCACTCTCCACTGCCAACCGCAAGCCCCCTCACTTCACACTTCACACTTCACACTTCACACTTCAAAATACCCCCATGAACCCCGAAGCTATCGAAAAACTCATCAATCAGGGCCGAGACGGCTACGAGGCCAGGTTGGCGGCTGGCCAGGCGCGGTTGAAGAATGGGGATATTGAAAAGGCCATCGAGCATTTGGAAAAGGCGACTGGCTTCAAGCCCGATCAGACCATGGCCTGGCAGGAGCTGGGGCGGGCCCGTAACGAGTGCGGTGATGCCGGCGGCGCGCGCGAGGCCTGGCAGCGTGGGCTGGGCGCGGCTCGGGAAAACGGCGACAAGCAGGCAGAGAAGGTCATGGTTGTCTGGCTGCGGCGACTTGACAAGGCTTGATGTCCTTGAGTTGGCGTAATTTGCCGCTGTTTCAGGTTTAATTCGCCATCCGCAAGTATGCCGTGGCTGGAAGTCTGATCAAATGCTATTGTGATCAATGGGTTGCGGGGTGATTCGATCTGGCATGGTTTCTGCTTGGTTCAGGTGAAAGAGAAATCTTTCATCCGGGAGAACGAACATGAATGACAAGGATTCAACGTCCAACGTGCATGCCTTCGATGCGGGACGTTCGGCCACCCCCTCGGGTATACCCGCCGATCAACTCGAACGCATTATCGCCAGAGCCAGCGTGTTCCAGAACGCCCAGGGCGAGGGCGAGCACCGACAGCTCAGCGAGGCGGAAATCGTCAGCATCGGCGAGGAAGTCGGGCTGGCGCCAGAGCACGTTCGGCGCGCGCTGGCGGAATGGCGGGCCGATTCGCTTGCCCCTCCCGAGCCTGATGATGATCTGCTCGCCACCCGTCTGGTCGGCCCGGCGGCCGTTCGCGTGCGTCGCCTGATCGACGGCAATGCCGCGTCGGTGCACCGGCGTTTCGACCGGCATTTGCGCGACGACGAGTACATGCGACCGGTTCGCCGGCGCGAGTTCGAGTCGCTGTGGGAGTGCAATGACGGGCTGGCCTGCACGATCAGGCGTGGCCTGTCCCAGGTGCTGGACACCGAGGGACGCAGTTACGAATTGTCAGAGCTCAAATCGCTGAGCATCGTGACCGCACCGGCCGGAACGGATCAGACCATGGTCACGCTGACTGCCGATCTGAGCGAACAGCGCTCCGAGGAGCTGGGCGGCTGGGGCTGGTCGTTGCTGGCCATGGCCATCGTGGGCCTGGTCTTTGTTTTTGTCTCGGGTTCGTGGTGGTCCTGGCTGTTGCTGTTCGGCGCCCTCGGTGGTGCGATTGCCGCGCCGTTCGCCATGACTCGCAGCTTTCGCGCCACGCGTCGCCGCACGGCATTACTGCTCGAAGGCCTGCTAGATCAGCTTGAATTCCGGCGCTAGCGCAATCGCCAGGCGGGGTGTTGTTCCGCAAGCCAACGAACTGATCGGGAATTCCAGACTCAAACAGCGCGTGTCCTCATGATGGGTTGATTCTCCGGTGACCGTTTTGCGGGTGTCATTGCTGTTGGTGTTTTCTCTGGCGACGGTCATTCAGGTTCGCGCTGAAACCCGTGATATCGAGGTGCCGCTTCAGATTGATCTGCGCTATCTGCACGAGGTTGTCGTGCAGGCGCTCGATCTCGATGCCGATGGCCGCGGCGAACTGATCGCCGATGCCTGCAATCGCGTCGGGCTGACCGAGCCCGAGCTGGCCGCCGGTCAGACGGCACTGGATCTGTCCCTGGCCGTGAACGTTCACAGCGGCGCCAAGGCCTTCGGCCGCTGCACTGGCCCGCGCCCCATTGAGGCGCGTTTCCACGTTCGTCTGGAGCCCGGAGTCGATGCGACCGGACGGGCGGTAGTATTCGAGCCGGTCGGAGCCGAGATCCGCCGTGCCGATGGCAGTGCCGGGCTGCTCGCCCGCGCCGCCAGTCAGTTGGCCGATCGGCTGATCGTGCCACGCCTGGATGCCATCGAAATCAATGTCTCGGGCCCGCTGGTGGCCATTGATGATCTGGTCATGCACTTCATGCCGGCCACGACAGCTCGACCCTCGCCGCTGGCCGATCGTGCTCATCTGGCCCATGTAGAGGTGGACCGTAACGGTCTGGCTGCCGCCCTGGCACTGACCCTGCATGCCCTGCCCGATGCCGAAGTACACACGGAGGCACCTCTGGATGATGCCGAACTGACCGAGTGGCAGCGTATCGAGGACGAACTCGATGGTTTTCTGACCGCCATCATCGTGCACCTGGCCGACGCCGTCGATATGCGCGATCTGCAACTTGATCTGCTGGGGGTGCTGATCGACAGTCGTCACCGCATTGCCGAGGCGCTAAGGGAAGACAGCGACTCCGATCAGGTCGAGGCCCTGTTCCTGCAGGCCTGGGATGCCTTGCGTCCGTTGTTCCGCCAACTGGATGCGCTCGCTATAAGCGACGATGTGGATCTGCGTCTGGCCGGGTTTCTTGCCGCTGGCGATGCCCTCACCGCAGTGCAGGCCCTGGGGCCGGAATACGGGCTGGAAGTCAGCCGCGATGGTCTGCGTCGTCTGGCCCGACTGCTGCTGGCCGAACAGGCACCGGCCCGTTTCACGCCACTGCCGCTCGAGATTGATCCGCGACTGCAACGCCTGTTGGGTCTCGAGGGCGTGACGCCCCGAACGCCGGCGGCTGCGCGCCGTCATTGGCTGGACTGGTTGATTCCGGCGGCCCATGCAGCCGACGACTCGCCGGCCGAGGCCTTGCGCGGACTGGTGCCCAGACTGGCCTTTCTTGATGATTATCTCGATCTGGTCTCGGATCTGCTCGCAGTGGAAATCGAGTCCCACCTGGGGGCCAACACGCGCCTGGACGATGCGCAACGGCCCCTGTTCGATCCCCTGGTGCGCGCCACGGCCTGGAAAGAGAGTTGCTGGCGTCACTACGTGGGCCGTGTCGACGAACCCGAAGTCATTCGCTCTTCGGTCGGTGCGGTAGGGATGATGCAGATCATGGGACGGGTCTGGCGTGGCGTCTACGACGTGGAGCGGCTGGAGCGCGATGTTCAGTACAACGTGGCCGCCGGAATCGAGATCCTCGAGCACTACCTGGTGGACTACGCGATTCGCCGGGGTGAGCACGAACAGCCCGGGGGAATCGACAACCTGGTCCGGGCCACCTATGCTGCCTACAACGGCGGCCCTTCGCACCTGCCCCGATACCGGCGCGAAGACACCCCCGGTCGCCTGCGCGCCATCGACCGCGAGTTCTGGAACCACTACCAGCAGATGAAGACCGAGCAGTGGCCATACGTGGCCAGCTGCTATGCCGTCGGAGGCTAGGTCCGCCAGACCGATGCCGGCTGCTCAGCGCCGGGGCGGATAGAAGTCGCTCTCGCCAGGGGGACGCACGGAGAAACGTTTGTAACTCCACAGGTACTGTGTTGGGTGCTGGCGAATGATCTGTTCCAGCCATTGATGCATCGGCGCGATTCCCTCGACGGGAGTGGCCGCGGTAATGTCTTTTCCGGCCGGTTCGAAATGAATACTCCAGCCTTGCCCGGTAATGCGTTTGGCATGGGCAAATATGACGGGTGCATCGGTCTTGCGCGCCAGGCGGTTGACCAGTGTCATGGTCGAAGCCGGAATGCCGAACAGCGGGGCGAACACGCCCTCGCCCTGCTTGGGTTGCTGGTCGGCCAGCAGGCCGATGGCCTCACCCCGGCGCAGCGCGGCCAGCATCTTGCGCATGGCGGGCGAGCCACTGGAAATCAGCGTGGCGCCGAAGCGACTGCGCGAGGTCGTGACCGCCGCGTCCAGGTCGGCTCTTTTCGGGGCCTTGTACAGGGCCACGAAGGGCATGCGAGCAGATACGAACAAGGGAAGAATTTCCCAGTTGCCGAAGTGGGCGCCGACCAATAGCACGCCCTTCCCGCCGGCCATGTGCTGCTCGACATGCTCCCAGCCTTCTGCGGAGATCACGTGCCGGAACAGACGTTGCTTCGACCAGTACCAAACTGCGCCCGACTCCAGGGCCAGGCGCATCATCTCGACAAGATGCTGCCGGTGCAGGCGGTGGCGTGCCGATTCATCGAATTCGGGAAAGCAGCGCGCAAGATTGGTGTCGATGACCGCGTGCTTGCGCCACGGCAGGCGCCAGGCCAGCCAGCCCAGCGGCACGGCCAGGGCGTGCAGCAGCTTGAGCGGCATCAGCGCGAGCAGGCGCAGCAGCAGTTGGGCAAGCAGAAGTTGCATGTGGCTGGATTCTCACCGATTACATTGAAGATCTGAGCGCGGTCCACCTTCGCGCCGGGTTGCCGGCGACCGCATCCGCTACAGCATAGCTGTTCCTGATCGTGCATGTTTCCCGGCCATCACCCTGGCTTGATTCATGAAACCGCAGATGAACGCCGCTAAACGCAGAATTGACTATCTTCAGGATTGGGTATCATTCCAGACAGGTTGTCGACAGGGACAGATGCAATGATCGGTTTGATCCAGCGGGTCAGTGGCGCCAGCGTGGACAGCGAAGGCGAACGACTGGGCAGCATTGGCCCCGGCCTGCTGGTGCTGGTCGGGTTTCGCAAGGGCGACCGGTCCGAGCGCATACCGCGTTTCGTCGAGCGCTTGATCAACTACCGCGTTTTCCCCGATGAAGCCGGACGCATGAATCGCAGCCTGCAGGATATCGGCGGTGGATTGCTGCTGGTGCCGCAATTCACGCTGGCTGCCGACACTAATTCCGGCAACCGCCCCAGCTTCACCCCGGCCGCGCCCCCTGAAGAAGGCCGCGCCCTGTTCGATCAGGTCCTGGAACGTGCCGCATCCATCTGGCCCCACACCGCCGCCGGTCGCTTCGGCGCCGACATGCAGGTAAGGCTGGTCAACGACGGGCCGGTGACGTTCTGGATTGAGGTGGAGTGACGGGGGTGCGTGACAGGTGAAGGGCGGCCGAGGCAATAGTTGACAGGCTGCCTGGCTTGGGGGTAGCTTCGCTCTGGGCTGCGTTGCTCGTTGTTCGGGCGGATGCATGGTTGGGTTGGCTGGCTTTGATTCCTTTTCCCGGCCCGGCAGGTGGCACCTGTGCCGGGACCAACTCATCAGGTCTTCGCCGACCGGGCCCGTTGTCTGCGTGACAGGGTGAGAGCCTTGCTGCATCGGGCTGACCGGTCCCAGCACGTCGTGCATTATTGATTTTCTGGCCGGTTTTGGAAAGGAGGATAACCAGTAAGCGTTGTTCGACTGACTTTGATCGTTGTTCTGGGCGCATGGATTGGTACAGGCCATGCCGGATCACCATGGGATGACGCCCTGAGCGTGGATTCAACCGAAGCGCTGGAGGCCTATTGGGAGTTTTCCTCACCCCCTGGCACCGAGTCGCAAATGGCCCTGCTTCAGGCAGGTGGGGAAGACAGCCTGACCGTCGTGGTTGAAATGCTGGTGCAGGAGGATGGCAGTGTGCGGGCACGGCTGGCTGAATCGTCGGGCAACGAGGAATATGACCAGGCGGCGGTTGTAGCGACCGAGGAAAAGCGGTTTGCACCTGCTCCCGGAAACGAGGAGCGTCGACCGGTCATCGCGCCCTTCGCGTGGAATCACGGTCATTGATCCGTGTGGTACGAAACGCGCCGGCGGACGATAAAAAAGCGTAGCCGAATCAGACGGGTGGCTCGCTGATGGATGTACAACGATCTCGTCGCTCTTCCCGAAAACTTGCCCGCTACCTGGTGCCGGCGGTGCTGGTTGTGGTGCTGGCCGGCCTGGCCTTGACGGCCTGGAGTCTGCAATCACGTCCGCCGGCAATCGATGCCGACCGGATCTGGACTGGCGAAGTGCGACATGACGAAATGCTGCGAGAAGTGTCGGCTGCAGGTCGTCTGACAGCCCGGGAAACGCGAGCGGTCACCAATCGCAACGACGGCGTGGTCGAACGCATTGCGGTCTTGCCTGGCGATGGCGTGCAGCCGGGTTCGCTGCTGGTGGAGATGTCCAGTCCCCAGCTTGAGGATGCATTGGCCGAAGCGCGCTGGGAACTGGCCGAGGCCAATGCCGAGCACGTATTGCAAGTTGCCGAAGCAGACAATCGGCGTCTTGATCTCGTGGCCCAGGCGGTTGCGGCCGAGTCGGAGTACACCTCAAAGAAGATGGTGCTCGAAGCCCAGCAGGAGCTGGGCGAGCGGGGGGTGTACTCTGAAATCGAGATCGAACGGACGCGCCTGAGCGTCGAACAGCTTCACCGCAGAATGGAGGCCGAACAGGCCCGCCTGGAGCGCTTCCCCGAAAGCCTGAAGGCGGAACAGCAGGCATCCGAGGCCCGCCTGAATCGCCTGCGGGAAAGGGTAGAGCGGCTCGAGTCCAACGTCGAGGCGTTGAGTATCGTGGCCAGTCATCCGGGCGTGGTGCGCGAAATCAATGTCGAGGAGGGGGAGCAGTTGGTCGCCGGCATCGCCGTGGCGCGCATCGTCAATACCGAAGACCTGGTCGCCCGTGTTCGCGTTTCCGAGCGTGATGCAGCCCTGGTAGCGCCCGGATTGCCAGCCACGCTGGAGATCGGACGGCACGTTCATGCCGGCCAAGTGATGCGTGTTGAGCCAACCGTGCGTGATCGATCGGTCACGGTTGATATCGCTCTGGGCGAGGAGGCCGCGAAAGGGCTGCGCCCGGAGTTGAGCGTTACCGCGCGCATCGAACTGGAGCGGGTCGAGGACACGCTGGTTGTCGAGCGTCCGGTCGGGCTCAGCAGTGAGGCGACCACGCTGACGGTGTTCCGACTCGACCCCTCCGGTGATCGGGCAGAGCGCCGCCAGATCGAACTGGGTCGGATGTCGAGTCGGGAAATCGAGGTGGTCAATGGCCTGGTGGCAGGAGACCGCATCATTCTGGCCGACCTGACCGAATGGGCCGATCAACCGGTCTTGAGGATACGCTGAGGAGATTGGATTGAATACGGATACTCAACCATTGATCGCGATGAAGGACGTGGAGCGGGTGTTCACCACCGACGAAGTGGTGACCTATGCCCTGACCGATATCGCATTCGAAATCCGGCGTGGCGAGTTTGTTGCCATAGAAGGCCCATCCGGTTGTGGCAAGTCGACATTGCTGCATGTCCTTGGCCTGCTGGACCGGCCAACGACCGGGTCCTACCTGCTGGCCGGGGTTCCCACTGACGAGATCGATCGCGCCGAACAGGCTCGGCTGCGTAATCGCGAGATCGGTTTCGTGTTCCAGAGCTTCAACCTGATTCCGGAAATGACCGCGATCGAGAACGTCATGCTGCCGTTCATGTATCGAGGTGGCGGGCAACGGACCATGCGTCGAAAGAAGGCAGAACAGGCACTGGCCGAAGTCGGCATGTCCAGCCGGGCTGATCATTACCCGAGTCAGCTTTCCGGCGGTCAGCAGCAACGCGTGGCCGTGGCCCGTGCAATTGCCGGCGATCCTTCCCTGCTGCTGGCTGACGAGCCCACTGGCAATCTCGACCAGGACACCGGCCAGGAAATCATGGCCTTGCTCGACGCCTTGCATGAGCAGGGGACCACCGTGATCATGGTGACGCATGACCCGGACCATGCCGCCAGGGCCCAGCGGCGTATCCAGTTGCTAGACGGTCGAATTCAGTGACGGGCTTGCTGTCGGACTTGCGGCATGCCTTCAGGCTGTCTGCCGCCACACCGTTTTCGAGCCTGCTGGCTGTCGTCGTGCTGGCGTTTGCGCTGGCGTTTGTCACCGCTTTGTTCTCGTTGTGGAATGACCTGGCACTGGCACCGCACCCCGGCGTGGCCGACAGCCGACAGATCGTTACCATCATGCAGGATACGGGAGAGGACTTTCGTGGCCTGCCCGTGGAACTGCTTGAGGCCATGAATGATGACCTGTCGTCCGTCGACCAGGTGGCCGGCACCACCACGACCAATCGCGATGTGGTCATCGACGGGGAGAGCCTGCGGGCCGGTATCGAGCAGGTCTCGCGGGAGTACTTCCCCGTGATGCGCCCATTGATGCACCTGGGCAGGCCGCTGCGCGAGAGCGATCATCATGCCGATGCCGAGCCTGCCGTGGTGTTGTCTTACGCCTTCTGGATGCGGCATTTCGACGGTGATCGGGAGGTGCTCGGTCACGAGTTTCCGATCCACGGCCCGCCAGTGATGATTCGCACCGGGGGCGAGACCACGGACCTGTCGGAGACCACGCATGGTGTTCGCGTCGTCGGCGTGATGGCTCCTGCCATGCGCTCCACGACCGGGGGAGGCGATACCGATCTCTGGCTCGCCTACGAGCCGGATCGTGCCCTGGTGGACGAAATGATGCCTTCGGCAGGGATGGTCATCGATTCCATGACGGCAATGGCGCAGGTTCCAGGGCGGGCTGCTCCGGCGGCACTGGAAGACGAACTGAATCAGCGTTTTGCCGATGCCGGGGAATCCATTCGCGGCTTGAGATCCGATGCCCGGCTGGTGGTTTCTCCCGGAATCGTTCACGACCCGGCGGTTCAGAAGGAGACCTCACGCCAGGTGGCGCTGTTCATGGTCGGCAGCATACTGGTATTGCTGGTGGCGGCGGCTAGCACCAGCCTGTTCATGCTCTCCAGGGCACCAGCCCGGCAGCGCGAGCTGGGGATACGCCAGACCGTTGGCGCCACCCGCTGGCGGCTGGCCCGGCAACTGATCGGCGAGGCGGCCTTGATTGTGATGGTCGCCGCAGTGCTGGCACTGGTGCTGGGCCTGTGGCTGGCGGTTCTGCTCAAGGACATGGCCTTTCTGCAGGATGCCCGCTGGCGCGACGTCCATCCGCTCGACTGGCGGGTTCTCGCGGCCATGGCAACGGCTTCGATGGTGCTGACGGCTGTCGTATCGCTGGCGCCGGTCTGGAGCCTGGGCCGTTTGAGTATCGTTGCCAGCACCCGCCAGGTATCAGCCCGCCCGAGGCCGTCACAGCGCCTGGCCGGTCTGGTTCAGATTGCGCTCTCCGGGTTGCTGGGTGGTGCGGCACTGGCATTCGCCTGGCATATGATTCTGCTGGAACGGGCCGATATCGGCTTCGATCCGTCAGATGTCGTGATCGTCATGCCCGAGATCGAACGCCAGGACATGCTGCGTGCCCAGTGGGATGAGGTGGTCGCGCTGCGTTCGTCCCGGCGTGAAGTACTTGAGAGTCTGCCTAGTGTCGAAGCGGTGGGTTTTGCCCATCCGGTGCCGACAGTCGCTCACATGTCAATGTCGATGTCCGCGCCCCTGGCCGACGATCCCGAGGAGTCGCTGCCATTCACCATGGCCTCGATCGATACCCGTTACCCGCACATCATGGGTAAGCGATTGCTGGCCGGAAACTGGCCTGCCGACGACGACCCGACTGCCGTGCTGGTCAATGAAACGTTTGCCCGGGGCATGTGGGGTCATACTGACGTGGTGGATGAAGTGATCGAGCTGCGTGGTCCCACGGTGCAAGACGTTGAGGGCAACCCGCGCGTGGTTAGCGTTCTGGCCAATACCGTCCATGGACACCCGAGCGAAGCAGTGGGTGCCATGGTGTACAGCCAGGTGCAATCCAATTCGCTTCTGGATGTCATGGTATTGCAAACCCGGCGCTCGCCCTCGGAATTGCGTTCCATGCTGGAAGAGAAGGTGAGTACCGGCGAACTGGACTTCGAACTCGACTGGATAGAGCGCTTGTCGTCACGCTGGCACGAGGAGCTGGCGGCTGATCGTGCCAGGCCGCACCTGACCCTGGGCAGTGCGGTGCTGGTCATGATGCTGGCCGGCCTGGGCTTTTTCGGCACCCAGCGCTACCTGGTCTCGGCGGGTCGTCGTGAGTATGCGATTCACGCAGCCGTAGGGGCAACGCCGACGCATCTTGCCCTGCTGGACATGAAGCGTGGGCTGCAACTGGGTTTGCCCGGCCTGGCCATCGGAACACTGCTGGCATACATCGTCACCCTGGAGTTGCGCGAAACCTTTGTGGACCCTTCGATTTCGCCGCTGCTCGTCTCGATGCTGACCGGCCTGGCGCTGCTGGTGCTTGTCATCCTCTCCTGCGCGGGGCCGGCCCGGAAGATCAGCCGCTTGCAGCCATCGAACCTGTTGCGAGATGACTGAAGTGCCTGATGGGGGGAAGGTTCAAGGTGCGAGGTGCGAGGAAAAAGGTGAAAGGTGAAAGGAATGGAATCGCCGCCTCTCACCTCGCACCTCGAACCTCGAACCTCTTACCTTTCACCTCTTACCTTTCACCTCTTACCTTTCACCTCTTACCTTTCACCTTTCACCCCACCGATCATCCTTGCCAGTGTGTTCCTGCTGATACCGAGGCGACGGGCGGCTTCGGACTTGTTGCCGTTGCAGGCTTCCAGTGCGGCTTTGGACAGGCTGGCTTCGAAGCGTGCCTGCAGTTCTTCGTGAAGTTCTCCCGTGGCGCTGGCCGTGCGCCGGCGGGTTTCCCGGGCCAGGTCGCTCTCCCAGCCTTCTCCGTTTGTTGATGTCGACTGATTGTCGCGGTATTCCGGCGGCAGGTCGTCCAGGCCGATCAGGGTGGCCGGTGCCAGGGCGGCCATGGACTGGCACAGGTGCTTGAGTTCGCGCACGTTGCCGGGCCAGTCCAGTTGCTTCAGGTAATCGACCAACTCCGGCGTGGCGGTGCGTGTGGGCAAGTGAAACTCCTCGGCGGCCTGGCCGAGGAAGTGATCGATCAGTTCGGGTATGTCTTCACGCCGCTCCTTCAGCGGCGGGACCTTTAGACTGATGACCTTGAGGCGGTGATAGAGGTCGGCACGAAACTCTCCGCTCTCCACCCTCGCGCCCAGCTCGTGATGGGTGGCGGCGATGACGCGGACATTGGCCTGCACCAGTCCGCGGCCACCTAGCCGGTAGTACTCGCCCTCGGCCAGCACCCTGAGCAAGCGCGATTGCAGGGTCAGTGGCATGTCGCCGATTTCATCCAGAAACAGTGTGCCGCCGGAGGCGCGCTCGAAGTGCCCGGCACGGCGCTGCTCGGCCCCGGTAAAAGCGCCTCGTTCGTAACCGAACAGCTCCGATTCCAGCAGATCGGCCGGAATGGCCGCGGTATTGATGGCGATGAATGGACCACTGCTGCAAGGCGAATGGTTGTGCAATGCCCGGGCGACCAGTTCTTTACCGGTGCCGGTCTCGCCGGTGATCAGTACCGGGACTTCGCTGGCCGATAGCCGACCGATCAGCCGGATGACCTGCTGGAAGGACGGCGAAGAGCCGATCATGCCGGCCTTGCGGGCACTGGATTCGGCCTCGTCCGGGCCGGTTTGCAGGGCCTTGTCGACCAGGCGTCCGACTTCCTCGAGGTCGAACGGCTTGGCCAGGAACTCGAAGGCTCCACCGCGAAAGGCGCGAACGGCCGAATCGAGATCCGAGTAGGCGGTCATGACGATCACCGGCAGGTCCGTATGCCGGGCTCTTGCCTCGTGCATCAGTTCCAACCCGTCTTCGCCATCAAGGCGGATGTCGGCCATGACCAGGCCGGGCTGCTCATGGTCCAGGGCTGCGAGCAGTTCCTTGCCACGGGAAAAACAGCGAGCGGGTGTTTTTCGCTCTTCGAAGAACTCGGACAGTACGTAGCGAATGCCGGGGTCGTCATCAATGATCCAGACCGCGTCATTCATGGTCTTCCTCCTTGGCCGGAATCAGTGGCAGCCGGACCCGGAAGCGGCTGCCTGGGTCCAGGGGCTGGTGTTCCACCAGTCCGCCGTGGGCGCGCACGATCTGCTGAACAATGGCCAGGCCGAAGCCTGATCCGTCGCGCCGGCCGGAAACCAGGGGAAGGAACAGACGGTCGCGCAGGGCCGGGTCCACGCCTTCGCCATCATCTTCGATATCGATGCGAACGGCATGCCCGGCCTCGTCGAGCAGCGCGCAGTGGTGCTCGATACGGGTCACCAGGCCGATGGTCCGGCCGCCGGCCTGGACGGCGTTGCGAACCAGGTTGAGAAACAGTCGGTGAACCTGGGCCGAATCTCCTTGGATAGGAGGAATGCTGGGGTCATAGTTTCTGGCAAAGCGCGGTGGCGGGGCGTGCTCCACGCCCACCAGCTCAATGACTTCGTCGAGAACGCGATGCAGGTCGATTACGCCATTGCACGGCGCATCGCCCTCGGCGAAACGCTCGATCAGTGAGGTAATCCGGTCCACCTCGCGCTGGATCAGGCGGGCATGCTCGCCGCTGCGTGCGTCAGGGTGGGCGGCCGTGATCAGTTGTGCTGCCCCGCGCACGCCGGCCAGGGGATTGCGCAATTCGTGGGCGAGCCGCCGGGTCAGCAGGCTCAGCGCCTGCTCGCGGTCGGCGCGTTCGGCCAGTTCGCGCTGTCGCAGTCGTTCGGCGACCGGGTGAAGTTCTATGAGGATGTCGGGTGGGGTGGCATGAAAACAGGCGTCGACAGGCGGCCGGTCCGATTCGATACGGGCTTCCGGTACACGCAGGCTGCGCCGGCTGTCGCTGCAATGGTCCAGCCAGTGGGCCAGGGACGGCGAGTGATCGGACAGTGCGGTACCGATCAGGTTTCTGGGAGAGCGGGCCAGCAGATCGGCCGCACTTCGATTGAGCCAGTTGATGGTGCCATCGGCATGCACCCGGATCAGGCCGGTGGCCAGATCATCCGGGTGAGGCGCACTGCTCATGGGCCATCCGGATCGTCTCCGCCAACGACTTCGAACGATACGCTGTCGGTTTCGGCCAGCAGCCGACCAGCCGGCGTCTGCAGTTCGGCGCGAAGCTGGTAGAGCCCGGGTCCGATGCCATCCAGCGTCACTTCCGTGCTCTGGACCGGTTCCTGGGCCTGGCCGTTGAGATACAGCACGATCTGGGCGGTCGGGGGGATCTCGACATTGCTGCTCATCGAGACATCCACCTGGTTCGATTCGATGGTCGCGTCGGCCTGGGGCGAGTCGATGTGGAAGTCCATGGGCTCGGCCGGCTCGGTTTCTTCGGGTTCCGGTTCGATGGCCCCGGCTTCGGTGTCATCGCCCAGGACGTTGAGTTCCGGAAGCTCCACGACCTCGGCGTGGTCATCGGGCTTCTGGTCGGTGTAGGTGACGTTGCCGTCCTCGTCGACCACGCGGTAGATATCCTGGGCGATGACCGGCGAAACGACCAGCGCGCAGGCGATAAGCGTCAGAAAAGCGGCGGTTTTCATGGCGTCTTTGCCCTGTTTGCACAAACCCAGGCTCCGATTCTAGCCGAAGCACCCGGCAGACAGGAAACGGCCAGGCGAACCCGGCCGTCAAGTGTCGCAGCCCCCGCCTGATCAGCTCGAGTAGTAGAGATCGAATTCCACGGGGTGGGGCGACATGCGCAGTTGCGTGACCTCTTTCATCTTCAGCTCGATGTAGCCGTCGATCAGGTCGTCGGAAAACACATCGCCGGCCTTGAGGAACTCGCGGTCCTGGTCCAGTGCTTCCAGCGCCTGGTCCAGGGCGTGGCAAACGCGCGGGATGTTGGCCTCTTCTTCGGGCGGCAGGTCGTAGAGATCCTTGTCCATGGGCGCGCCCGGATTGATCTTGTTGATCACGCCGTCCAGGCCGGCCATCAGCATGGCGGCAAAGGTCAGGTAAGGATTGCCGGCCGCGTCGCCGAAGCGCACCTCGATGCGGCGCGCCTTGGCCGTGCCCACCCAGGGCACCCGGCAGGAGGCCGAGCGGTTGCGGGCCGAGTAAGCCAGCAGCACCGGCGCTTCAAATCCCGGCACCAGGCGCTTGTAGCTGTTGGTGGTCGAGTTGGCGAAGGCGTTGATGGCGCGGGCATGCTTGAAGATGCCGCCGATGTAGTGCAGCGCGGTGTCACTCAGCCCCCCGTAGCCTTCGCCGGCGAACAGGTTCTCGCCCTTGAGCGACAGCGACTGGTGGACATGCATGCCCGAACCGTTGTCTCCGACCAGTGGCTTGGGCATGAAGGTGGCGGTGCGGCCATGCACGTGGGCGACATTCTGAATGATGTACTTGGTCATCAACAGCTCGTCGGCCTTGCGCGTGAGTGAGTTGAAGCGCGTACCGATCTCGCACTGCCCGGCGGTGCCGACCTCGTGGTGATGCACCTCGACCGGAATGCCGACGGCTTCCAGCGTGGCGCACATCAGGCTCCTGAGATCCGACAGTCCGTCGACCGGCGGCACCGGGAAGTATCCGCCCTTGACCTTGGGGCGATGGCCGTGGTTGCCGTCCTCGTACTTCTTGTTGGTGTTCCAGGCCGCTTCTTCGGCATCAAGAGCGTAGGACGCACCCGAGATGTCGTTTTTCCAGCGCACGTCATCGAACACGAAGAACTCCGGCTCGGGGCCGAAGAAGGCCTCGTCGGCAATGCCCGAAGACTTCAGATAGGCCTCGGCGCGCTTGGCCAGCGAGCGCGGGCAGCGGGTGTAGGCCTGCATGGTCGAGGGTTCGAGTACGTCGCAGGTGACGTTCAACGTCTTGTGCTGGGCGAAGGGGTCGAGAAATGCACTGTCGGGGTCGGGCATCAGCGTCATGTCGGAATCCTGAATGCCCTTCCAGCCAACGATCGACGAGCCGTCAAACATCTTGCCGTCGGTCAGCAGGTCCTCGTCAATGGCCGATGCCGGCATGGTGACGTGCTGTTCCTTGCCGAGGGTGTTGGCAAAGCGGAAATCGACGAATTCGATCTCTTCGTCGCGAATACGCTTGAGAAAGTCTTCTGCAGACATGGTGATTGAAGTCCTCTTCAGGTCAGTGAATCAAGCCCAATTGGGCGAACGCCAGGATATATGCAGATTCCATGCCAGCCATCCTGCCCCAAGCTGCAAGGCCTTGGGGTAGGGGTATGATCAAGACTTGAGCGCTTTGGCACATGAGTGCTCATACTTTAAGCGCTACACCTTAATTGGTGGCGCTCGGGCAGGTCAACAAGCTTGAAAATGCAGCAAGGATAGAAATCGGCACGACCAATCCTTTACTTTCCTCCAACCCTTTCAAACCGGGTGGTGCCGGGCGGCGGGCTGCCGGAATCGGCGCGGAAGAACCGCCAGAACATCCGTCCTGTCCCAGGCACCATGCAGCCAGACAAACTCGCGATCTGATGCGACTCCGACAAAATTTTACTGGCACCAAAACGCCACCGGTCTCGGAAGCGGCCACTCCCGCCGAACGCCGATGTAGGCAGCCCGCCGCCCGGTACCACCCGGTTTCCCTCCCCCTCATCTCAATCCGGGGTTAATGGTGTAGGTACAAGTCAGCTCCGCCCGATCCAGCACATGTCCCTCGATCGCTTCCACCACATCATGACCGGTGAATTCGGTTGGCAGGTCCAGTTTGTCGATGTCGAGCGCGTAGACGGTGAAGGTGTAGTGATGCATGCGCTCGTCGTTCCATGGCGGACAGGGGCCGTCGTACCCGAAATACTTGCCGCCCATATCGGGGTCGCCGGCCAGGAACTGGGTGTAGTCATTGAGTCCCTGGCGGGAGCCCTCGGGACCGGGCGGATCCTGCTTGCCTTTCGGTATGACGCCGTCTGAACACTGGCCAGTGGCCAGCTCCGTGACGCTGGTCGGGATCTCGACCATGGCCCAGTGACAGAAATCCACCCGCTCCATCTCCGAGGGCAGCGTGGTGCCTTCCTTGTTGACGTCATCGGGAATCGACGGCACATCCGGGTCCATGCACACGATGGCGAAAGAACGGGCGCCCTCGGGCGCGCCCGACCACTTCAGGTGCGGGCTGATATTGTCCGAACGTGCCATGTGATTCTGAGGATCGTGCTTGCCGAAGGCAAAACGCGGATGGATCGGCGTGTTGTTGCGCAGGTCGCGGGATTCCAGTTTCATCAGCCTTCTCCTTGCAGAGGTTGAGTTTTCGTGAGTCGGAACGAATTGTCGACCGCCAGTCAGTTAGGATTACTGTACCAGTCCAACAAGACAAGATTCCTCAAGTGATGAAAGCAATGCAAGTTCTGGCAGCCGTGATGCTGTTGACGATTTCCTTCGGCCTGGCCGCAATGCCCGGCCTGCCCGACGACTTTCCGGTCGACGAAACCATCCCCACGCCGGCCGAGGTGCTCGGATTCGAGCCGGGCGAATGGCATCCTCGCTACGACCAGATGGTGACCTACCTGGAAACGCTGGCCGAAGCGTCCGATCGTGTTCATCTCGAGCGCATCGGGATGACCCATGGCCAGCGACCCTTGCTGTTCCTCACCTTTGCCAGCCCCGAGCGACTTGCACGCATCGACGAGATTCGGGCCGCCCGCCGTGATGCTTCGGAGGCCGGTGAGGGCCCCGCAGTCGCCTGGCTGGGCTATTCAGTGCATGGTAACGAGGCTTCCGGCGCCACCGCGGCGCTGGTGACCGCCTGGTATCTGGCTGCATCGCAAGACGAGGAGGTCAAGACCTGGCTCGAAGAGATGATCATCGTCATGGAGCCCGGCCTCAATCCCGACGGCATCGACCGATTTGCCCACTGGGTCAACATGCACCGCGGCCGGCATCCGTCGGCCGATCCCGCCGATCGCGAACACAACGAGGCCTGGCCCAACGGGCGGACCAACTATTACTGGTTCGACCTCAATCGCGACTGGTTGCCGCTGATCCATCCCGAATCGCAAGCACGCAAGGCGCAATATCATGCCTGGCGTCCGCATGTGCTCACCGATCATCACGAGATGGGCGCGGAGACCACCTATTTCTTCCAGCCCGGCGTGCCCGAGCGCAACAATCCGCTCACGCCCGAGCGCAACTACGAACTGACCGCCAGCATCGCCGAGTTCCATGGCGAGTTCCTCGACCGCGCCGGAGAGCCGCACTTTACCCGCGAGCTGTTCGACGACTACTACGTCGGCAAGGGATCGACCTATCCGGACCTGACCGGCGGCATCGGCATTCTGTTCGAGCAGGGTTCGGCCCGCGGCCACCTCAAGGACACCCAGTACGGGAAGCGCAGCTTTGCCGATGCGGTGGCCAACCAGGTCACTACCAGCCTGTCGACCCTGGCCGCGACCCATGCGCTGGCCGAGGAGCTGATCGATTTTCAGCGCGAGTTCTTCGCGGAAACGCGTGATCAGGCCCGTCGTGATCGAAACGCCGGCTGGGTATTGGGAGATGATGGCGACCCGGTGCGAGCGGCACGACTGATCGAGCTTTTGCTGGGGCATGACATTGCCATCCACCCGGTGACCGAAGCGGTCGACCTGGCCGGACGTCGCCACCAGGCCGGAGAGGCCTGGGTCATTCCCGCCGATCAGCCGCATTACCTGCTGCTGAAATCCATCCTCGATCCGGTCACCGACTTGCCGATGGAAACCTTCTACGATGTGTCGGCCTGGCCCCTGGGCATGTCGCACGACCTGCCCCTGGAAACCATGCGGCGCCTGCCGGCGCACGGGGAGCGGCTCGAGGCGGCCCCGGAGCAGCGTCCTGAGCCACCGGCCAGCGACGCCCTGGCCTGGGTTGTGCCATGGAACCAGTACCGGGCCGGCGCCCTGCTGGGCGCGCTGCTTGACGATGGTTACCGGGTGCAGGCGGCCACCGAGCCGCTGACCGTGGCCACTCCGGACGGCGAGCGTGAAATGGTGCGCGGCAGCCTGATCGTTCATTCCGGTATTCAGCCCGATCATCTGGATCCGGTCGGTCCGCGCCTGGTCGAGCTGAGCCAGCGCCACGCGGTGGCCGTGGAAACCGTCAGGCGCGGGCTGGCCGTATCCGGTATCGACCTGGGCTCGCCGTCAGCGCCGGTGCTGGATTCGCTCAAGCCGGCCATGCTGACCGGTAACGGACTGCGGGCCAATCATGCCGGCTATCTATGGCACTGGCTGGATGTGGAGCTCGATCAGCCCCTGTCCATGCTCGACTGGACTGGCCTGTTCCGGGTGGATCTTGATGAGTACAGTCACCTGATATTGCCTGACGGCAACTATGAAGCTCTGCCCGGCGGGGTTCGTGAGCGCATCGTCGAGTATGTACAGGGCGGAGGCATACTGATTGCCCTGCGTGCTGCCTCGACCTGGGTTGAAGAGCTGGATCTGGACTGGCGCCTGGTCGATGCCGAAAGCAACGACGATGCTGAAAGCGAAGAGCCCCCCGAGCGCCGGCCTTATGGCGATTTCCGGCAGGATTTCGCGCGCGAGCTGATCGGTGGCAGCGCGCTGAGGCTGCTGCTGGATACCACGCATCCGCTGGCGTTCGGCTACGAGCGGGACGAGCTGGTCGCCTTTCGTCGCGGGCGCTTCCGTATGCGTGCGGTGGACAACGCCTACGCGCAGCCGGCCATTTACGCTGACTCGCCGCTGGCCGCCGGTTATCTCTCAGAGGCCAATCGTGATCGCCTGGCCGGCGCTCCGGCCATCAGCGCCAGTCGTCACGGCGAGGGTACGGTCATCCGCATGTCGGATGACGCGGTGTTTCGCGGCTACTGGCGAGGCACCGAACGGCTGCTGGCCAATGCGCTGTTCTTCGGTCAGCTGATCGGAACCACGGAGTTGCCGGAAGGGCAATAAACGGAGAGTGAGATCGGCCCCGGTCGCGACAGTGGCCGGGGCTGCCGGGTCAATAATATGGCGACTAGCCGGCGTTGTTCTGGTTGACTGGATCCAGTTCTTCGAGCTGGCGGGCCGCACGCTGCAGGGCAGAGCGGTCGAGAATGCGTACCTGCTTGCCGCGGACCTCAATGATGTTCTCGCGTTGCAGCGCCGACAGGGTGCGCGACACCGTTTCGATGGTCAGGCCCAGGTAGTTGGCCACATCGCGCCGGTCCATGGTCAGTCGGAAGCAATCGGGATCCTGCTTGCGGCGTGCCAGGCGGCGCGACAGACTGAGCAGGAACAGCGAAACTCGTGTTCGTGCGTCGAGCCGGCCAACCACCAGCAGCAACTCCCGGGTCTCGGTCATTTCCTCCGAGAGCATGCGCAGCATGACCTGGTTGAGCTTGGGGCTTTCGGCCAGCATGCGTTCGAAATCACGATAGGGAATCTCGCAGTAGCGGCTGTCTTCCAGCGCCACGGCAAATCCGGGGTGCTTTTCGCTCGACAGGGCATCGAGGCCGATAACTTCGCCGGGGAGGTAGAAGCCGGAAACGATCTCGTCGCCATCGTGGGAGACGTTGTAGGCCTTGACCGAACCGGTGCGCAGCACGGCCACGCTTTTCAGACGCTGGCCGCCATGAAACAGGTGATCGTTGCGCTCCACAGGCTGGCGCCGCTTCAGCACCTTGTGCAGGTCCTGACGCTCGTCATCGGATATCTCCTGCGCGAAACACAGGCTGAACAGCGCGCAATCCTCGCAGGATACCTCGGTACGATCGAGGTCGGTGACCTTTGTCCTGTCGCTCATCTCGGCTCCCGTCTATGGCCGCAGCCCCGATTGTATCAGGGCCTGCGGCCTGGCCGGGAGGAACCACTCAGACGATGCGCGAGAAGCGTCCCCGGGATTTGCTGCCGGAACTCAGGTAGGCGTCGAAGTGCCGGGCGATGGCGCGGAGGAACAGCAGCCCGTCGGCGGTCACGGCAAATCCCTGCTCGGTCCACTCGATCAGCCCGTCGCCGGCCATTTCCTCGAGCTGCTCCAGTTCACTGGCAAAGTAGCGGCGGAACACGAGCTGGTAGTCGCGTTCCACGCCATGGAAGTCCAGCGCCCCGTCGCACATGATGCGCTCGATCACGTCAGCGCGAATCCGGTCGTCGGTGGTCCGGGTCAGTCCGCGGGCAACGGGCATGCGACCCTCCAGCAACGAGATGTTCCAGTCTTCCAGCTTGCGATGGTTCTGGGCAAACGAGTCACCCACCTGGCTGATGGCGCTGGGGCCGAAGCTCACCAGGTCCAGACCGCCGTGCGTGGAATAGCCCTGGAAGTTTCGCACCATGGTGCCGTTCTTCTTGGCCTTGACCAGGGAGTCGTCGGGCTTGGCGAAGTGGTCCATGCCGATGAACTCGTAGCCGGCATCAAGCAGCCTATTGAGCGTGTTGCGGAAAATGGCCAGCTTGGTTGCCGGTGTCGGCAGTAGCGATTCATCAAGTTGCCGCTGTGCCTTGAACAGGTGAGGCAGATGGGCGTAGTTAAACAGCGAGATGCGGTCTGGCTGCATGTTGATGACCGTCTCGATCGTCTTGGCGAACCCGGCAGTCGTCTGCATGGGCAGGCCGTAGATCAGGTCGATGCTGATGGAACCGAAGCCCACACCGCGAGCCGCACCCAGTACCGAACTGACCAGTGCGGTGTCATGAATGCGGTTGACCGCCTTCTGCACCTTGGGATCGAGATCCTGGATACCGATCGAGATTCGGTTAAAACCCATGGCCTTGAGTTCGCGGATGCCGGCAGGATCGACCGTGCGCGGGTCGACTTCCAGCCCGATTTCGGCATCGGCGGCAAAGTGGAAGTGCGAGCGAAGCAATGCCATCAGCTGGCGTATCTGCTCGGTGCTCAGAAAGGTTGGAGTGCCCCCGCCCAGGTGAAGCTGCCGAACCGGCCGGTCGTCGTCGAACCTGGGGGCGGTCAGGCGAAGCTCCTTTTCCAGGCTTACGAGAAACTCCTGCCCGGCAGTGGCCGAGCGGGTGATGACCCGATTGCAGGCGCAGTAGAAGCATGGACTGGTGCAGAACGGGACATGAATGTAGAGCGACAGAGCCGGAGGAATCGGCAGCTCATTGCTTTCCCGTATAGCGTCCCGGTACGACGCCTCGGTGAACTGATCATTGAACTGCACGGCCGTGGGGTAGGACGTGTAGCGCGGGCCTTCCCCGCCGTATTTTTCGATCAGTTGGCTATCAAAAGTGGGGCGCATCAATTCGGACATGACCTGGGTTCCGCCGGTTTGGCTCAATCGTGATGGCAAAGCGTAGTGCTATTCGACGGCCGATGAATTGATCACGATCAAACAGGGGTCCAATATGCATCTATTGGGTGCGGCCGATCTGGTAAATTGCCCGGTCTGATCCGAATCCTCACCGGGAGCCCGTCACGATGCCGTTGTCAACCCGATCGCTTTCGATCCTCGCCCTGCTGATCCTGGCCTGCTCTGCCGCCTGGGCCGACGATGTCGAGCCGCTACCGGTGGAGGAAGTGCTGGCGCTCGGTCCCATGCCCATCGTCACCGATATCGCCGGCCAGTCCGACAAGCGCGACGAGATGGCGCGGGCAATGGTGATGCAGCAGATGGCCGGTGGCCTGCCGCGCCACGGCGTAGAGCAGCGCTTTTTCGATACCACGCTCCAGTGGCAGAGAATGAGCCCGCAAGAGCTGCCGGATGATGACCGGATCTGGCTCTGGGCGGTCCAGGTCGAAGCCAGGCGTTTTGTCAGCGGGCGCCTGCTGGTCGAGCAGGTCGAACGACCGCGCCTGTTTCTGGCCGGTCGCGAGGTCAGCGCCGGCGATGATGGCTTTGAGCTCCACCTGCGCAATGGCACGCATACGCTCTGGATCACCAGTCATGGACGGGAGGAGGACGGCGCGCCGCAAATATCCTGGCAGGGGCGCGAGACGCACGACACACCGGCGTTTCATGTCGAGCCGACCCGTCGGGTCTCACCCGAGCGCCTGACCAATGCCGAGACGGTCAGCAGCAAGGCTGTTTCTCCCGATGGGCGCTACCTCGCCCTGGCTTTCGATGCCCGCAGCGACGCCGCCGATCTGGATATCCAGCGTCTTGAGATCCGCGAGCTGTCCACCGGCCGGATCGAACGGCAGTGGACCGCTCATCGACCAGGGGCGCTGGCCTGGAGCCCGGATGGCGCCTGGCTGGCCGTGCAGGATGGTGACAATCTGTGGCTGCATGAAGCGGAGTCGGGGCGCGCCAGCCTGCTGCTGGCCAATCACGAGCAGGTTGGTAGCTGGCGCTGGCACCCGGATTCGGGCTCTGTCATCTTTGCCTGGAACGCGCCCTACGAAGACGACAACGCCAGGGTGCGCCGGATCCGATCGCTGGAAGATCGCTGGGCCGGATTTCGTGACAATACCCAGCTCTACCAGGTGGATGTCGCCAGTGGCCTGATTCGCCCGCTGACCGCAGGCGACCAGTCGGTCATGCTGCAGGACATCCATCCCGAAGGCGACAGGCTGCTCGTTTCGGAGCGCATCATCGATTACAGCGAACCGCCGCACAGCCTGTTTCGGCTGTTCGAAGTCGATCTGGATACCCTCGAACGCAGCGAGGTGGGCCAGTACCGCCTGTTCAACGGTGCCCTGTTCGCCGATCAAGGCTACTGGTTGCTGGCCGGGCCGGGTCTGCCCCAGGGCGATGGTGCGACAACCGGAGAGAAACGCACCCCCAATGAATACGACACCCAGCTGTATCGGCTGAGCGCCGACGGCGAGACCGCGACCAGCGTCAGCCGGGAGCTCGATCCGTCATTGTCCGGCATCCATCGCCTGCCCGACGGCGATTTGCTGCTGTCGGCCGTATCGGGTGAGCGGGTGATACTGCTGCGCTTCGAGGCCGGGCGCGAACGCTGGGTCGAGATCGACACCGGCGTTGAGGTCATGGAGTCCTTTTCCGCATCCGAAACCCGCCGCCCCCTGGTGGTGCTCCGCGGCACTGACGCTGACCGCCCGCAGCGGGTTCATACCGTCGATCTCAACCGCAACCGGCACAGTGTCCTGATCGATAGCGCCGAGACCGAGTACGTCGATGTCGAGCTGGCCGCGGTCGAGGCCTGGTCGTTTGTCAATACCGATGGAGACGAGATCGAGGGGCGCTATTACCTGCCGCCGGACTTCGAGCCCGACCAGCACTACCCGCTGATCGTGTACTACTACGGTGGCACGACGCCGGTCAATCGCCAGTTCACCGGCCGCTATCCCTTCCATCTCTGGGCCGCGCAGGGCTATGTGGTCTACGTGCTGCAGCCGCGCGGCACCATTGGCTACGGCCAGGAGTTCTCGGCGCTTCATGTCAATGCGTGGGGCAAGTACACCGCCCATGACATCATCGAGGGCACGGAGCAGTTCGTCGAGGCGCACGAGTTCATCGACGGCGATCGCATCGGCAACATCGGCGCCAGCTACGGTGGCTTCATGACCATGCATCTGGCCACGCTGACCGACCTGTATGCCGCGTCCATCTCGCATGCCGGCATCAGCGCGCTGACTTCCTACTGGGGCGAAGGCTGGTGGGGCTATGGCTACTCGGGTATTGCCAGCCGTGGCTCCTTCCCGTGGAACAACCCCGAGCTCTACGTGGGTCAGAGCCCGGTCTACTCGGCCGACCAGATCACCACGCCGCTGCTGCTGGTGACCGGCGATGCCGATACCAACGTGCCGCCGGGCGAGAGCCACAACATGTATACCGCGCTCAAGCTGCTTGATCGCGATGTTGAGCTGATCGAGTTTCCCGGCGAGGATCATCATATCCTGGACCGCGAGCAGCGCTACGTCTGGTGGGACACCATGTTGGCCTGGTTCGACTACTGGCTGAAGGACGAGCGGGAGTGGTGGTATCACCTCTACCCCGAAGCGGGGGAGGAGTAGGGGCGGGTAGCGGTGCCTGTGTGGGCCGGCAGGGTAAACGGCGTGGCTGGCGCTTCGGGTGTCGTGGCGTTCTGGTGCCGTCGAAATTGCTCCTCTGATTCGTTGGCCGCGGTGCCGGCATTGGGCTTTGATCAAGTGTCGGGTGACGGATGGATCAGTGCAGGATTCCGCATCCTGCCGGCCCACACAGGCACCACCACCCGCCCTTGAAAGGTGGGAAGAAAAGAGCGGGCAGGATCTGGCTTGTGGTGGATAGGTCGCGGGCCATGTCTGAAGTCTGTTGTGATAGCTTGAAAGCGGTGGACTGACACAGGTACCTGCATGGCTTCGCTGATCGAATATTTCCTCATCGCCATCATCGGCATGTTCGTGATTGTCAATCCGCTGACCACGGCGTTCGTGTTTGCCTCGCTGACTTCCGATGACGGCGAGGAAGAACAGGAGGCCACGGCCCGGCGTGCCGTGCTGGCCTCGACTTCCATCCTGTTTGTCTTCGCCCTGCTCGGCGGCCTGATCTTTCAGTTGTTTGGCATCACACTTGCGGCTTTCCGGATCGCCGGGGGGCTGATCCTGTTCGGTATAGCCATGGGTATGCTCAAGAAGAGCGAGGCGCCCGATCACTCCGAGGAAGATGCCAGGCCTTCGGGAAAGGTCGCAGCCGATATCTCCATCGTGCCGCTTTCCATCCCCTTCATCAGCGGCCCAGGGGCCATTGCCACGGCCATGATCCTGACCAGCGAGGCGCCCGGCCCGCTTTACCTGGTGGTGACCTTTTTTGCCATTCTGGTCACCACGGTAACGTGTTACTTCACCATGACCCGTTCGAAGTATGTCGTTCGATGGCTCGGTGAAAGCGGCCGACGGATCCTGACCAAGGTGTTCGGTCTGATCCTCGCCGTGGTTGCCGCCCAGTTCATCATCAATGGGGTGATCAATGTCGTCGACGACTACCTCGCTGTGAATCAGCTACTCGCCAATTTCGAGGGTGCACCTGACTGACCGCGCCGGTGCCCAGTCAGTCCATGAAGCTACAGTGTCAGGACAACCCGGTTGCGTCCTGCGCGTTTGCCTTCGTATAGGCGCTGGTCGGCCACCTGCATGACCCCGGCCCGATCGGCTCCGGTAGTATCAGCGACACCGGCCGATATGGTGACCATTTCGATTCCATCGTCACGATACTCATGCCGTATGCTGAGCCGCTCGATATGGCGCCGCATCCGGTCGATGACCCCAACCGCATCAGCCTGTGTTGTATCCGGAAGTATTACCAGGAACTCTTCTCCACCATATCGATAGACCTGGTCGTCCGGGCGATTGAGAGATTGCTTGAGCGTCTGGGCTACCGTCCTCAGTACATCGTCGCCAGCGGCATGCCCGTAATGATCGTTGTAGGGCTTGAAGTGATCGATGTCGATCATCGCCAGGGCGTAGAGTCGCTTATTGTCATTGAGCGCCTGCAGGTCAGTTTCGAGCTTCATGCGATTGAACACGCCGGTCAGTCCGTCCAGTACGCTGGATGCCTCGATGGCGCTCTTGGCCTTTTCCAGTTCACGATTGTCGCTCTCGAGCTGGATCAGGGCCTTGAGTTCGCGCCATCGGCCCCGGTAATTCTGGATGTTCACGAGCAAGGCCAGGCTGGTCATGAGCGTGGCATTGAAGTACAGACCCTGGCGCAGGCTTGGTGACGGATCCTGGATGATCAGCTCGCCACCGATGAAGTAGACGATCAGCGCGCCGGGGAAGAAGGTCAGTGCCAGCGCCGGCCGCATCAGGAATACCGCGCTATAGACAAAGATTTTCAGATAGAACAGTTCCAGCGTTCCCCGGATGCCCAGATGCATAGAGGCGGTTGCAATCAGCAGCAGGCCAGTCGCCAGTACATAGGCTGCTCCAATCGTCCCAAGCCACTCTCGACGGTGGCGCAGCAGCACGGCGGCAATGGAAATCGCAACCATGCAGATGATGGTGGTCAGGCGGAGTGCGACCACTTTCTCGAACAGTTCCGGGTTGACTCCGCTGCCAAAGTAGGCCAGCAAATCTGCCGGAGTGGACTGCATGTGGCCGACTTCATTGACCAGCAGGTAGAACAGCAGGGGCAGCGTGATCAGCGTGAAGACGTGTTGCCGGAACAGGTTGTGCCGGCCGATTGTCTGATGAATGCGTTGTTTGCTGTTGTCTGGTCGGTTCACTCCCGGCCCCGAATCAGTGGCTGTCAAACGCCAGTGTCCTCATACTACCCCGAGATGTGTTGACTGGCCATCACGAGTTCGCGCCAGCGAAAACACTCCAGGAGGTGGTCATTGACCATGCCGGTGGCCTGCATGTGGGAATAAACGATGACGGGCCCGACGAATCGAAAGCCGCGCTGCTTCAGGTCCTTGCTGATGCGCCGTGACAGTTCCGTCTCGGCCGGGACTTCGTCCATGGTGGCAAAGCGGTTGACAATGGGTTCGCCGTCGACGAAATCCCAGATGTAGCGATCGAAGCTGCCGAACCTTTCCTGTATGTTCAGGAACGCGCGGGCGTTGCCAATCGCTGCATTGATCTTGAGCCGATTGCGAATGATGCCGGTATCATGGAGCAGCCTCCGGATGTCGGCTTGGTCGAAACGAGCCACGCGCTGCGGGTCGAAATTCGCAAATGCCCTGCGAAAATTCTCCCGCTTTCGCAGGATGGTGATCCATGACAAGCCCGCCTGGGCGCCCTCCAGTATCAGGAACTCGAACAGTGTACGGTCGTCGTGAACGGGCACGCCCCACTCTTGGTCATGATAGGCGCGATAAAGCGGATCGTCTCCACACCAGGGGCATCGTGCTGTTGTCATCGTGGTTGTTCAGTCCGGCAGGGATGGCGTTGTCAAAAGCGTGATCGTCGGTGTCATACTAAGCGTATTCCTGGTTCAATGAAAAATCTGGAGTAACGACATGCCCATACGCCTCATTGCCGTGGCGCTGCCACTGACCCTGTTTCTCGCTGCCTGCCAGGAGGAACTGCCGCCGGCTGAAGAAGAGCCGGAGCAGGTCGTCGAGCCGGAAGCCGGCGGTGAAGAGCTAGCCCCCGCTGAACCAGCGCGCCAGGTCAGTCTTGATGAGAGCGTTGACATGGCACGTCAGGACCTGGCGGGCCGTCTGGGCGTGGAGCCGCATGCGATCAGCGTGATCCGTGCCCGTCGCGTGACCTGGCGCGATGGCGCGCTGGGTTGCCCCGAGCCCGGAGGCATGTATACCCAGGCGCTGGTGGAGGGAATGTACGTCAAGCTGGAATTCGATGGTGAGCGCCATGCCTACCATGCCGGTCGCGATGGTGTTCCCTTTGCATGCCCGTCGGAGCGCAGTCAGTCGCCGGCCGAATCGGAGTCTGATCGCTAGTCGCCGTCATCCAGGCGCGACTCCAGTTCCGCCACCCGTTCTTCCAGGTCGGCAAGACGCTGTTCAATGTCTGATGCGGGGGGCGTCGGTGCCGACGCCGGGCCGGATGCGACATCGGCATCGACATCGACTTCGCCACACAACCTGTGCATGAAACGCTCACCGCGCTGGCCCGCCTGCCGGGGCAGCTGAACCACCAGGGGCGTATCCCGTGACGCCAGTCGTTCCAGGGTGTAGAGCACTTCATCGACATCGTCGAAGGCGTGCAGGCGCTCACTGCGGGTAAACAGTTCGGCGCCGGTCTGGGGCCCGCGCAGCAGAAGCAGGGCGAGCACGGCGCGCTGGGGAGCGGTCAGCTCCAGCGACCGGTCGGCCTGGTGCCGATAGCGGCTGGCCCGGGCGCCGAATTCACTGCGAACCAGCTCTCGGCGTTCCAGCGACCGCAAGGCGCCGCCCACGGTGCCGGGGTCGAGCTTCATGATCGGATCGCGACTGCTCTTCTGGTTGCAGGCGCTGATGGTGGCATTCTGTGTCAGGGGGTAGTTGTCCGGCGTGGTGGCTTCCTTTTCCATCAGGCAGCCGAGCACCCGGGCTTCGGCTGCATCCAGTGGCGGATCAAGTGGCAGGTCCATGGTCTCGGGTGTTTCGCTGTGGGTCATGGCGGTCTCCTCGGGCTAGTGAATCATGTTACTCGGGCTAGTGATGCGCGCATTGTGCAGACAAAAAAAGCCCCGCACGCGGCGGGGCTTCTCGTTCCCTGTTGATCGCAGTGATCCGCTTCAGTCCGCCTGGACGTTTGCGGCCTGCGGGCCCTTGGGGCCATCCTGGATGTCGAAGGAGACCTTCTGACCTTCGGCCAGGGTTCTGAAACCGGAGCCCTGGATGGCGGAGAAGTGAACGAAGACGTCCTTGCCGCCGTCATCCTGGCTGATGAAACCGAATCCTTTGGCCTCGTTGAACCACTTGACTGAACCTGTTGCCATGATACTTGTTACCTGTATAAAAATGAACAAAACGCTTGCAGCTTATTGCGGAAGGAATGTCGGACGGGAACCTTGGCGAAACGCGGAGGGAACTGTCTTGACTCAATCTGCCATAGGCTACAGGCCGCTTTATTGTACGCCCTTGTCACGGCAAAAGCCAGCGTGACGTCAGGCACACTGCCACCGGGGCTGACCGGACCGGGTAAGGTCTTCAGGCATCGTCTCCGGTGGTTCGCATTTTCCCGGCCAGGCGCTGGATGCAGTCTTCGCGACGGGTGTCGGGTCGCCAGCGTTTGTCCAGTGACGACCAGCTTGGATGAAAGCGCGACTTTCGGAGCGGGGCGGGCAGGCGATCAAAGACCGGCCGCGACTTGTCGATAGCACCGACCGGCGCCTGGCTGCCATGACCGCGGCGAACCAGGGTGGCCAGCAGGTGCAGTTGCCGGGTCGCCAGCAAGCCCAGGGTCTTGTCATCCACCGCCAGCACGGCACGACTGCGCATGCGGCCCAGCAGTCGGTCTCCGAGTGTTCTTGTCAGACCCACACCCGTACCGATGAGCGTACCGGCCAGGGTGCCGGTGCCGAGGGTCAGCCCGCCGGTGCCGATGTCGATGGCGGCTCCCGTGCTCGCGCCGGCGCCCAGGTACTTGCCGGTGCGAATGCCGTAGTACTTGAGCGTTTCGGTGTCGAAGGGGTCGGCGTCCCACTGCCCCCCGCTCAGGGGCAGGTCACTGTCGTCGTAGTCCTCATGGCCGAACCGGTAAAGCTCGAGCAGGATCTCGACACAATGCTGTTCGCGCTCGCTCACCCGGGCCTGCATGGCTTGCCACTCGGTCAGGGCGGCGGTCTCGGGCACCTCCTGTCGATAGGCGGCCACATCCACCAGCATCTCGGCGATGGCGCGCCGGGCGGCGTGATGTCGTTTGGCTTCCTGTTCGCGGCGGTGATCCATCCAGCGTTTGATCGTGGCGGCGTGCTCGTCGAGCAGGGTGGCGATCTTCTCGAGCAGGCGCCATTCCGTGCCGGGGTCGCGAATGGCCGCGTCGAAAGCCACCACGTTGTGCAGCATCAGGCGCGACAGCGCTTCGCGCCACTCGGCTTCGCGACTGGAGGGGGCCGCGACAAAATTGAGCAGGGCCACGATGGGGCGGCCGCTCAGCCCGAGGATGGCCAGCTCGTCCTTGTACTTCTCCAGTACAGGTTCTCGCGTGTCGATCACGTAGAGGGCAACATCCACCTGGCCGACCAGCTCCAGCACCCGTGCTTCGTGGTCGAATCGTTCCCGCGCCTGACGGTCTTCGAGCAGCCGGCCGATCCGTTCAGGGCCATCGTGGCGTCGCCCCGGCAGATCTTCCAGCCATTCGATCAGTTCCGGGGCATTTTCCAGGCCCGGCGAGTCGAACAGTTCGATCAGGGTTTCATCGGCGATCGCCAGATCCACCACGCTGACCTGACGCGTGGTGCCGCCGCGATCGGCGACTTCGCCAAAACCGCGGTCGTGCGTCAGGGTGCGCACCAGCGAGGTCTTGCCGGTATTGGTGTGGCCGACCAGGGCCATTTTCAGGCTCCTGTTCACGATACGGATTCGCCCCGCAGAGATTGCTGCAGGTGCGCCAGTGCCGAGGCGTCCGGCTGTTGGCTGTCAAGCGCCACGCAGTCGGCACCCACCCGCTCGGCCAGGTCCTGCCAGTCGGCCAGACGAGTTTTCAACGGTCCGCCTCGTTCGACCAGCAGTTCCGATTCGTCCAGCACCAGGATCAATGGGGCGCCGGCCGTGTCGGCCAGCCCGGCCAGGAAACGCTCGGTGCCGGCATCCGGCGTGCGCAGCATGGAACACACTGCAATCAGCGCTTCAGGAGGCCGCCGGCGTTCACCGACGAGCCGGCGCACGGCCTGACGCCCAGCACGATCATCGGCCAGACCAATGCGGTCGGCAGCCAGGCCGGGCAGCTCCGGGGGATGCCCATCGTGATCACGCTCCAGTTCTATCCCGAAGACCACCGCCCGGGATGGATTGTTCGGCCGCTTGTGTCGGGCACGCTTGCGCGGTTTCGCGGGCTGGTCGCCCAGGGTCCGCGATGACAGCGAGATCGGCTCGAGTTCCGCGGCCAGGCGCAGATACTCCGGGTGGGACGTGTCCAGCGCCAGATTGCGCCGGGCACGCCATGCAAGCCAGGCCGACAGCAGCACCAGCAGCAGTCGTGGCAGGCTGCCGTAGACCAGCACGCTGGCCATGAGAAAGCTGGCCCATTCGGCGCGCGCACCGATCTCGGGTGTGTCCTGTCGAGCAGCCAGGATCCACTCCGCTTCGGGCACGCCCATCAGTCCCAGTGCCGCGGGCAGGGCCGCCAGGCCCGAGACCAGTTGCACCACGCTGTCTTCGTCGAGAATGGTGGTGCCCCAGACCAGGTCGTACTGGGCAAAGGAAAAGTAAAGCCCCAGGGTCAGCGTTGCCACCAGGGTAAAAACCAGCCAGAACCCGTGCATGATGCTGGCCAGAAACCAGCGGCCCAGGCGGGCCTGCATCAAGCCGGCACCGGCCTCGGCCAGTTCGCGGGCCAGCGGCCCGGACAGAAAGCGGGCGCCGATGCGACGCAGCGCGCCGGTCAACGCCTGGCCGATCAGTCCACCCGAGCCGGTGGTGCCACGCCGGGCAGACATCAAGATCAGCCACAACAACAGGGTCAGCGTGGGTGGGGCCAGCACCACGATCATGGCCAGCAGCACATTGATCTGTTCATCAGGAACACTGGCGCGTGCCGTGGCCAGTCCGGCCAGAGCGGCCATGGCCAGCGTCAGTCCGGCCAGGATCCGCAACAGGCTTCCCAGGCGAGCAAGATCACGCCCGGAGGCCTGACCCACCGTCAGCCTCGCGGCCCGTGTCATCAGTCGCTGCGACAGGCTGCCGGCCGAGCTGCGCGCCAGGGCGACGGCGGCAGCGTCCTCGCAGCGGCCCTGACGGGCCTCGTGCAGGCGCACGGCTTCTGCCAGCAACCAGCCCTTCACTCCGTTGACCTGAGCGCTTGCCACCTTGCCTCCTGGTGAAATTCGTGAGCCACATCATACCCATCGACTGCACGTCGGCATAAGATGTATGTAAAATGAACTATTGACCGGGATCAATAATTCAGTCGTGTGCACGCCTGATAATATCGGCGACTCGCGCGCAGCATCTCTTTGAAAGGGAACTTCATGAGCCAAACCACTACCTATAACGACAAGGTCGTCCGGCAATTTGCCTGGGCCACCGTGATCTGGGGCATCGTCGGCATGGCCGTCGGCGTGTTCATCGCTGCCCAGCTGATCTGGCCGGGCCTGGGCTGGGAGATTCCGTGGCTGAGCTACGGACGTCTGCGACCATTGCATACCAACGCCGTGATCTTTGCCTTCGGCGGTTCGGCCCTGTTTGCCACCAGCTATTACTGCGTGCAGCGCACCTCGCACGTGCGACTGTTTTCCGACAAGCTGGCCGCCTTCACCTTCTGGGGCTGGCAGGCGGTCATCGTCGGCGCGGCCATCACCCTGCCCATGGGCCACACCATGGGCAAGGAATATGCCGAACTGATCTGGCCGCTGGCGGTGCTGATTGCCATCGTCTGGGTTGCCTATGCCGTGGTGTTTTTCGGCACCATCGTCCAGCGCAAGGTCCGGCACATCTACGTGGCCAACTGGTTCTTCGGTGCCTACATCCTCACCATCGCGGTGCTGCACATCGTCAACAACCTGGCCATTCCTACCGGCTGGCTGCACTCCTACCCGCTCTATGCCGGCGCGGTCGACGCCATGGTGCAGTGGTGGTACGGCCACAATGCAGTCGGCTTCTTCCTGACCGCCGGCTTCCTCGGCATGATGTATTACTTCGTGCCCAAGCAGGCCGGGCGGCCGGTCTACTCCTACCGCCTGTCCATCGTGCACTTCTGGTCGCTGATCGCGATCTACATGTGGGCCGGCCCGCACCATCTCCACTACACCTCGGTGCCCGACTGGGTGCAGACCCTCGGCATGGTGTTCTCGGTCATGTTGCTGGCGCCGAGCTGGGGCGGCATGATCAACGGCATCATGACGCTCTCGGGCGTGTGGTACAAGCTGCGCACCGACCCGGCGCTGCGCTTCATGATCGTGGCGCTGTCGTTCTACGGCATCGCCACTTTCGAGGGTCCGATGATGTCGATCAAGACGGTCAACGCGCTGTCGCACTACACCGACTGGACCATCGGCCACGTTCATGCCGGTGCGCTGGGCTGGGTGGCGATGATCTCCATCGGCGCGCTCTACAGCCTGTGGCCACGCCTGATGGGCGTGGAGAAGATGTATTCCACCCGCCTGATGGAGTGGCACTTCTGGGTCTCGACCATCGGTACCGTGCTCTACATCGTGGCCATGTGGATTGCCGGGGTGATGCAGGGTCTGATGTGGCGCACCTTCAATGATGACGGCACGCTGACCTACACCTTCATCGAGGTGCTGCAGTTCACCGAGCCCTACTACATCCTGCGCCTGATTGGTGGATTCATCTTTACCGCCGGCATGTTCTTCATGGTCTACAACTTCTGGAAGACCGCCCAGATGGGCCGCACCGATGAGGCGCCGGTCATCGAGCCGAAAGGAGCGACGGCATGAGCGACAAGAAAGGCACATTGCACGAAAAGATCGAGAAGAACGTCGGACTGATGGGCATTCTCATCGTGCTGGTCATCAGCATCGGCGGCATCGTCGAGATCGTGCCGCTGATGTTCAAGGCCTCGGTGGTTGAGCCGGCCGAGGGGGTTCAGCCCTGGGGCCCGCTGGAACTGGCCGGGCGCGATGTCTACGTCGCGGAGGGCTGTTACAACTGCCACAGCCAGCAGATCCGGCCGTTTCGTGCCGAGACCGAGCGCTACGGCCACTACTCGGTGGCCGGCGAGCATGTCTACGACCGCCCCTTCCAGTGGGGTTCGAAGCGCACCGGACCGGACCTGGCCCGTGTCGGCGGGCTCTACAGCGACGACTGGCATTACCTGCACATGATGGATCCGCGTGCGGTGGTGCCGGGCTCCAACATGCCGGCCTATCCGTGGCTGGCCGAGCGCTATGTCGATCCGGAAGTGATTCAGCGGCGCATGCGTGCTCTCCAACGTATCGGCACCCCCTACACCGACGAGGACATCGAGGGCGCCGTCGAGGCGGTGGCCGGCAGAACCGAGATGGACGCCATCATCGCCTACCTGCAGAGTCTGGGCACCGATTGGACCGGACAGCACGCCGCCGCCGACGATAGCGGGGGTGACTCATGAGCAGCGCGATCGTGACCGTCCTGGCCATGCTCGGTTTCGTTGCCGTGGTCGTCTGGGTGTTCATCGTCAAGAACCGCGAGGACTTCGATGAACAGGCCAGCCTGCCGCTGGATGAAGATCAGTCCAATGACCGCAACAGCACCGGCCACAACGGGGAGGAATCGAAATGAGCGCCTTCTGGCACTGGTTCGTCATTATCGGAACCCTGGGCTTTACCGCCTGGGTCATCTGGCTGCTGGTCAGCACCCAGCTTGCCCGCGTGCCCTCGATGAAGAACGAGGAAGGCGAGGAAACCACCGGCCATGTCTGGGACGAGGACATCACCGAGCTCAACAAACCGCTGCCGCGCTGGTGGCTGTGGCTGTTCTACGGCACAATCATCTGGACGCTGCTCTACCTGGTGCTCTACCCGGGGCTGGGCAATTTCCAGGGGGTGTTGGGATGGAGTTCCGAAGGCCAGTACCAGGAAGAGCGGGCGCAGGCCGCCGCGGACTTTGAGGAGCGCTTCGGCGAGTTGCTCGACCGGCCGATTGAAGAACTGGTCGAGCATCCCGATGCCCTGCGCATGGGCAGCAACATCTATGCCCACAACTGCTCGACCTGCCATGGCTCGGATGCGCGCGGTGCGCCGGGTTATCCCAACCTTACCGATGGCCACTGGATCTGGGGCGGCGAGCCTGACCAGGTCTTCACCAGCATCTACGAAGGTCGGCATGCGGTCATGCCGCCATTGGGCGATGTGCTGGGTGAGCAGGGTGTGACACGCACCGCTGTCTACGTCCAGCAACTGGCGGGGCAATCGGTCGACAGCAGCATGGCTGCGGCCGGCCGCCGTCACTATGAACAGCAGTGTGCTGCCTGTCATGGTGTAGATGGCACAGGCAACGTCCATCTTGGTGCCCCCGACCTCACGGCCGGAAGGTACATTTATGGCAGCAGCCTCGAAGCTCTGCGCCAGACCATTCGCGATGGCCGCGAAGGCATCATGCCGGCACAGGATCGGCTGCTTGGCGAAGGCCGATCGAAGCTGGTGACCGCCTACGTGCTGAGCCTGAACCGGGACGACGATGACTGATCGTGCCTCGCGCCGGAGTTCGGATCGCGGCGCGATCGGCCCGTGGCCGATGGTGCAGTGGTTCGGGGCCATACTCTGGCCCTCGTTCTTTACCGCGGCCATGGCAACGGTGGTGTTCTTCATCTTCGTCGACCCGCTGGCACTGCGCGACATCACCTTTCCCGAGCTAGAGATCACGCGCGGCGGTGGCTATACCATCGCCTTCATCATGTTCTGGGCCGCGACGGCCGCTTCCAGCCTGTTCACCGCACTGTTGCTCAAGCCACTGAAGCGACGAGGTGTGAAACCCGAACAATGAGCGATTCCGGCAACCAGGAAACCATCCCGCTCTACGTCAAGGCCCCCAAGGTCTATCCGCGGGAGGTCAGTGGACGTTTTGCCCGGCTGCGGGTTACCGCCGCCTGGGTGTTGCTGGGCCTGTACTACCTGTTGCCCTGGATCAACGTGGGCGGGCAGCAGATCGTGCTGTTCGACCTGGTCAATCGCCAGTTCCATTTCTTCGGTATCACCCTGTGGCCGCAGGACCTGTTCATCCTGTCATTGCTACTGGCCATGGCGGCCCTGTCGCTATTCTTCTTCACCGCCCTGGCCGGTCGCCTGTGGTGCGGTTATGCCTGCCCGCAAACGGTCTGGACCGAAGTGTTCCTGTGGATGGAACGGGTTACCGAGGGCCGGCGCAACAAGCGCATCAAGCTCGACAAGGGACCGTGGACGAAGGAGAAGCTCGCACGCAAGTCGGCCAAGCAGTTCCTCTGGATCACGTTCGCGCTGTGGACCGGTTTCACTTTTGTCGGTTTCTTCGTGCCGATCCGTGATCTGGGTCCGCGCGTGCTGGATTTCCAGCTCGGCAGCTGGGAGACTTTCTGGCTGTTCTTCTATGCCTTTGCCACCTACGGCAATGCCGGATACCTGCGTGAGCAGGTGTGTACCTACATGTGCCCGTATGCCCGCTTTCAGGCGGCGATGTTCGACCAGGATTCGCTGGTTATTTCCTACGACGAGCAGCGTGGTGAACCACGGGGTGCGCGCAAACGAACTGCCGATCACAAGGCCCTGGGGCTGGGAGACTGCATCGACTGCGAGGCCTGCGTGCAGGTCTGTCCCACGGGTATCGACATCCGCGATGGCTTGCAGATCGAATGCATCGCCTGCGCCGCCTGCGTCGATGTGTGTGACGAGGTCATGGACAAGATGAGCTACCCGCGTGGCCTGATCCGCTATTCCACCGAGAACGCCATGGCCGACCGGCCCACCCGCATTCTCAGGCCGCGGATCTTTGTCTATCTTGCCGCACTGATATTGCTGGCAACCCTGGTCGGCGTGATTCTGACCGGTCGCGACCCCCTCCTGGTGGATGTGCTGCGCGATCGCGGCGCCATGTACCGGGTGGCCGGGTCCGACCTGGAAAACGCCTACCGGCTCAAGCTGACCAACCGCAGCGACGAGGAAATGTTCATCCGGGTCACGGCCGAGGGGCTGCCCGAGCTGCGGGTAATAGAGCCCTCTCGGGGGGTCAGCCTGGACCCCGGGCAAGTGGTCGATCTGCCCATGACCCTGGCCGTCCCAATGGAGATCGCCGCACCTGGAATGCATACTATCGAGATCCTTGGCGAGGATGCCGAAGGCAATATCAGTACGCGCGAGGAAACCCGCTTTTTCATCCCCCAGGAACCGAGGGGTTAGCATCATGGAATCAGAAATCACTGTTCGACCCTGGTACAGGGAACCCTGGCCCTGGTTCATTCTGGGCATACTGAGCCTGGGCCCGATCTTTGGCCTGGGCATTCTGACCATTGGCCTGAGCAATCCGCCCGAGATCGTCAGCGGCGATCATGCTCCGCTGGGCAGGGCCCTGGTCGATACCAACCAGCGCACCGCCATGGCGCGCTCCATGGGCCTGAGTGGCGCATTGCGGGTCGACGGAGGCCAGGTCTGGATCGAACTGGGCGCCAATGACCTCAAGAACCTGCCGGACTCGCTGCTGGTCAAGTTCGTTCACCCCGCTACCAGCGACGGAGACACCACCGCCGTGGTCCATCGCAATGGTGACAACCAATATATGGGCGAGCTGGCCGGCAGCCCGAGCGAGCGCTCACGCATCGTGGTCAGCGACCTGTCGCAGACCTGGTGGCTGGGCGGTCGCATGCGCTCCGAACCCGATGCTCCGGATGAGATCCGGCTGAGTGCGCAGCGCCTGTGACCGTGCAGCACCACAACGACTGCTGGCACTGCGGGGAAAGCATTCCCGAAGGTGTCGATATTCAGGCCATTGTCGGCGGGACTGAACGGGCCATGTGCTGCCACGGCTGCCTAACCGTGGCCACCCTGATCGACTCGGCCGGGCTGGGCCGTTATTACGAATTCCGCGACGCGCTGCCCGAGCGCCCGGAGCTGGCCAAGGCCTCGCGCCGGGACTTCGCCGCCTGGGATCGCGACGCCATCCTCGAGCACTATGCGCGTCCCGACTGCGACGGATTCCAGCGATTGACCCTGGTGCTGGAAAACGTGCACTGTGCTGCCTGTGCCTGGCTGATTCACCGCTACGTTGGAGAACTGGAAGGCGTGGCCGAGATCCGGGTTGATGTCACCGATGGCCGCGCCCACCTGAACTGGAATCCCGAGCGCACTGCCTTGAGCGAGATCGCGGCGCGCCTGGCCGCGCTGGGCTACCGTCCGCACCTGGACTCGCCCATGGCCGGGCAGGCGCGCAACCGGGCTGAGCGACTGCAGATGCTTAAGTACATCGTCGTGGCCGGCCTGGGCATGATGCAGGTCATGAGCTACGCCCTGGCCAAGTACATCGGCTCCTGGCAGGACATCGACCCGCAGTCCGAGCGCTTCTTCCTGGTCATTTCCATGGTCGTGGCCGTGCCGGTCTGCCTGTACTCCGGCCAGCTGTTCTACCGCTCGGCCTGGCGCGCCTTGAGGCAGAAGCGCATGTCCATGGACATCCCTGTGGCCAGCGCCATGCTGCTGGCGCTGTTTTCCAGCGTAGTGATTACCACACTGGATGCCGGGCAGGTCTACTTCGACTCGGTGGTGATGTTCATCTTCTTCTTGCTGCTGGGCCGCTACGCGGTGCTGGTGGCGCGCCAGAACGCCGGTCAACTGCACTCGGCGCTGGCCCGCTCGCTACCGGTGCAGGCCCGACGCCTGACCGAAAGCGGCGTCGAAGACGTGACCCTGGTCGAGCTCGAGGTCGGTGACCGGGTCCAGGTGGGCGCGGGCGAGACGCTTCCGGCCGATGGCGTCATCGAATCCGGTAACGCCATGATCGACGAATCCCTGCTGTCGGGCGAATCCACCCCGCGCCGGCGGGTCGGCGGTGACGAGGTGCTGGCCGGCAGCCTGGTGCGCGAAGGCAATCTGACCGTGCGCGTCGAAAACCTTGGTCAGTCCACCGTGCTATCGGGCATCGTGCGTCTGCTCGACCAGGCACGCAGCTTCAAGCCGCGCATGGCGCAGATGGCCGATCGCCTGGCCAGCTATTTCATCGTCTTCGTGCTCACCGGCGCGGCCATTGCCGGCATCGTCTGGTGGCAGATCGACCCGGCCCGCGCTTTGCCGGTGATGATCTCGGTGCTGGTGGTCTCCTGCCCCTGTGCGCTGGCGCTGGGCACCCCCGTTGCCCTGGCCGCGGCCAGCCGCGGTTTCGCGCGCCTCGGTGTATTGATTTCAACTCCCGATGCACTCGAGAAACTGCCGAAGATCACCCACGTGGTGTTCGACAAGACCGGCACGCTGACCCGACCGGAGATGACCATCGGCGAGGTTCGGATGGCAAGCGATCACTTCTCCAAAGACGAGGCCTGCCGCCTGGCCGGAAGACTCGAGCGTGTCAGTCGCCATCCGGTTGCGACCGCCTTTGCCGAACATGACGATGGTCATCCGGTCAGCGACGCCGAAGCCATTACCGCCTGCGGCGTGACCGGCACGGTGGACGGCGTCACTTTTTGCCTGGGCAAGCCGGAATTCGCTGCACAGGCGCTGGAACAGACCCTGAGCGAACCTGATGAGGGCCAGTGGGTGGCGCTGGTCGGCCATGGTGAGCTGATTGCCTGGTTCCGCATCGACAGCCCGCTGCGCGACGGCGCTCACGCATTGGTCGACGGCTTGCGGGCCAACGGGCTGAAGGTCCTGCTGGCTTCCGGTGACCGTCTCGACAACGTCGCCCGGGTCGCACGGGAGCTGAGAATCGAAGGTTATCATGGAGACATGAGCCCGTCCGACAAGCTGGAACTGGTGCGTCGACTGCAAAGCGAGGGTGCGCGCGTGGCCATGGTCGGCGACGGCATCAACGATGCCCCGGTGCTGGCGGGTGCCGATATTTCCCTGGCCCTGGCCGAAGGTGCGGACATTGCCCGCAGCCAGTCCGACCTGGTGGTCACCGGCCGTGGCCTGCAGCGGGTGTCATCGGCTTTCGCACTGGCGCCGAAAGTGCGCCGCATCGTGCGCCAGAACCTGGCCCTGTCGTTCAGCTACAACGCCACCGCACTGCCTTTTGCCGCCGCCGGTTTCGTCCCGCCCTGGCTGGCCGCCATCGGCATGTCGGCTTCCAGCCTGGTGGTGGTTCTCAATGCGCAGCGGTTGGGACGCCGCAGCGCATCGGGAAGCGGGAGACGGAAGAGGGGAGACGGGAGATGGGAGGCGGAAGATGGAAGATGGGGGAGGGACGATGGTCGATCGAGTGCGGGGGACGAGGCTCACCCGTCATCCGCCTCCTGTCTCCCGTCGCCCGACGCGAGTCGCCCATGAACATCATCTACGTCCTCATCCCGCTGTCGGTCATTCTCATGGTGCTGGCCATCGGCGCCTTTTTCTGGGCCGTGAAGAACGATCAGTTCGATGACCTGGATACTCCGGCGATGGATATTCTCGACGACGATGAAGAGCCGCCGAACGATAATGATCGCTCTGGCTCGCAGTAGGCCGGGGCATGATTATTCCGGGCTAGTTGCCGGTAAACATGTATCCCTTGACCAGGCTTTCCAGCGCATCCTCGAAAGACTTTGGCGGATTGATCAGCTCGAAGCCGATGTCGTACAGGTCGGGATTGATGTCCTGTCGACACCAGCGCACCACCGCTTCGAAGTCCACCGTATAGTTGCCGTTGACTGGTTCGGGCAGATGCATGCGCAAGGCATACTGCTGGTCGTTCTCCATGGGCGCCTTGCTGACCAGCATGACACCTTTTTCCGAAATATCGACCAGGTTGCCCAGTGCCGAACCCGAGTCCCGGTCGAACACCTGCAGGTATATGATCGAATGCCGGCGATCGTAAGCGCGTCTGTCGTTCATGGGCTGCTCCCGGCATGGTTGGGGATGGTAATGATCAGATTAGCACAGCCCGATCCTTTCATGCCTTCACCACCGGGCGGGGAGCCAGCGGAACGATGACGCCGGAGGCGGCTTTACTGGCCGGCCTGCTGGCCGGACTGTTCGGTTCGACTCACTGCCTGGGCATGTGCGGGGGCATCGCTGGCATGTTGCATGCCCAGTTGCCCGGCGACCGGCCCGGGCTGGCGGCCGGTTTTCATCTGGGACGGATTGCCAGCTACCTGGCCATAGCCCTGGTGGCCACGGGCATCGGCATGCTCCCGGCCACGCTGTTGCCGGAAACGGCTCCCTTGATCATGCGAGTGCTGCTCGGCGCCTTGCTGGTCGCCATGGCCGCCTACATTGCACTGCCCGGACGCTTCCGCGACCGGGCCGGCGAACTGGCGGCACCATTCACGCGCCGTCTGATGCCGCTACTTGCCCGCTTTCTTCCCGTCAGGTCGCTGGACAACGCACTCGGGCTTGGGCTGTTGTGGGGCTTGTTGCCATGCGGGCTGCTCTATTCAGTGGTCGCCGCCGCCGTGTTTCTGGCCGACCCGCTGGCCACGACCGCCATGGTCCTGGCATTCGGTATCGGCACCGTGCCCTTGCTGCTGGGCACCGGCCTGGCCGTGCTGAAGTTTCGTTCGGCCGTCAATCGCCGGGGGTTGCGTTACACCGCTGCGTTTCTTGTTGCCTTTTCCGGGTTGCTGGTGGCACTGGGGCCCTGGCTGGCGCATTCGATCGACCATCCGTGGATGCAGTTCGTCGTCGACTGCGTCACCCCACGAAGGTAGGTGGGGGTGGACGGGTGGTGTCGGGCAATGCGGCGGCATTTGCGGCGCGGCCGCTACTTATGTGCTTGCCGTACCAGCCGTAGCACTGGCCTGACTCGAATCCCTTGATCCAACCGATGCATAGGCGGTGTTTCAGTGGCACCAAAACGCCTGCGTGGCATTACGAACCCTTGCCGGCCGATCGCCACAAATGCCGCCGCATTGCCCGATACCGCCCGGCGTCTACTCCCACCCCCGGTGTTCGCTCCGCTGCGGCTACCAGCGGTGGTAAGCCGGATGCCCCGGCTGTACGGCGATGAACTTGCCGGTGGCGCGGTCGCAGATCTTTTCGCCCGCGCTCAGTTCGGCCTCCACGGTGACCATGTCGCCGTCGGTGTCGGTCACCCAGGCTTCCAGGTGCAGCGGGCCGTCGGTCGGGGTCGGGCGGCGCAGCTTGACCGCGTACTCCATGGTGACCGTGCACGGCGGCTTGTCCAGCTTTTGCGATTCCATCAGGTGCCAGGCCGCCGTCCAGTTCATGTGACAGTCGAGCAGCGATCCGATGATGCCGCCGTTGAGCACGCCCGGGAACGCCTCGTGATGCGCCTCCGGCGTCCAGTCGGCCACCACCCGATCGCCCTGGACGAAAGACCGAATCCGCAGCCCTTTTTCATTGGACGGCCCACACCCAAAACAGGCGTTATGCGGTGCATAGGTTTCCTGAAGGCACTTGGCCGGATTAGTCATGGGCGTTCCTCATTTCTACGACGGAAATTTGTTGAAACAATTATACGGTTGAGGTTTCAGGGTTCAGGTTTCAGGGGCGGGCAGTTGAGACGATTTCCTGAACCCTGAACCCTGAACCCTGAACCCTGAACCCTGTTACCTATCGGTAATGAAGCCAATATCCACCCCGGTATCCCGCTCACCCGATACCACCCGCACACCCCAGCGTTCCGACAGTTCGTAGCGTCCGGACAGCACGTTGCCGGCCTCGAACAGGCCAATGCCGTAGCTGACGAACAGGCGGGGCAGCAGGTAGAAGCCGACGTTCACGGCCGCCTGGCCGCCGGCATGATCGAAATCGGCGCCGGTGACCACGTAGGCCAGGGCCTTTTCGTCGGTGGTTGGTGGGTCGGTGTAGAGTTCGACGATGGGGTCGCGGGCCGGGCCACGGATGTGTACCCCGGCTGCCTCGACGCGCGGGTCGCCGAAGATGTCGCGCACCGCGCGGATGTCGAGGCGGGGGTTGTCGAGTGGGTGACCGGTAAACAACACTTCGCCGTCGCGGATCTCCAGGTTCTGGCCGTAGGCCCGGTAGGACCCCTCGGGTATGAGGATGACGCCACGACCTCGCGGTTCCGGGCCGCCGTTCCACAGCAGCTCCAGATCGCCGGCAAGGCGCGCCTGCAGGCCCAGAGCGGACATGCGTGCATTGTCACCAACATGGATACCGAGCCGGCCGTGTAGACGCCGTACCGGCAGGTCGGGGTCGTCTTCAATCGTTTCGCCCAGCACGACCACGTCGCCGGAGGGCCGGATCCGCTCACCGGCGCCAGGTGGCAGGCCGCCGCGCAGACGGTCGATTTTGATGTCGCCATCAATGTCGAGACGGTCGTGATTGCCGGTCAGTTGTATGGACGGGCTAGCATCAATGCGCAGCCAGTCGACGTCGGCAAAGGAAAAACCGTCGCCTTCGATGCCGGCTTCCATCACCCAGCGTCCGTCCTGCTGGGTCAGCGCGCCGTCGAGATTCAAGTGGCCATCCCCCGACTTCATCCGTCCGACCAGCGTGGCATGGTCAGTCACGCCTTCCAGGTCGAAGTCGATGTCGGTGACCCTCAGGCCCAGTGGCGCGTGGGCCAGGAAGCCGTCGGAAATACTCAGGCGGCCATTGATATTGGGCGCGTTCACGCTGCCGGCCAGGTTCAGACGCGCATGCAGGCGGCCTCCCAGCTGATCGAGTTCGGCGACCAGGTGGTTGAAGGCGCCGATGTCGGGCAGGTCGAGCCGGGTGTCGGCATTGATCAAGGTGCTGCCGGGGTCGCGCAGGTCGATCACATGGGCCTGTCCGGTCAGTTCGCTGTCTCCTTCCAGGCGGGCGATCAGGTCGAGCAGCAGGCCGTGGCCCCCCTGCGGGATGAAGTCCAGTCTGACCGAATCGATGGTCAGCAGGTCGTCGTCGTCGCCGAGGGCGCGCAGAGCGCCGGGTTCGAGTTCGAGATGGCCGGTGACCTGCTCGATGCCACCACCACTCCAGCTTGCGTCCATCTGGCCAGACAGTGGTGTGGTCAGCGTGAACACCGGGTCCAGCGGCAACAGCAAGAGATCCATGGGCACCTGGTGAATGCCGATGCGCACGTGGTTGTCGCTGTCGAGTTGCAGCTCGCGCAGGCACAGCCGGCCGTCTCCATCGCCCACGGCGCGCAGGCAGCCCGGCCCCGCTTCAGTGGTATCAGGATCGATGCGGATCGGCAATCCCTCGGCCAGTTGCCAGTTGCCGGCGACGGTCTCACCCAGGTAGAGGCGCTCGATATGGCCCTCCCACCCCGAATAGTCGGTCAGGCAGCCTTCCAGCGTGCCGCGCCCGGCCATGTCCAGGGTGCCGCGCATGCCCGACAAGTTGAGTTCCATACGATGGTCGACGCAGCCACCACTGACCACCATCTCGATCTGGTCAATGCGGTCCCAGGGATTGAGATCGAGGTCGCTGAGCTTCAGGCTGGCATCCACCCTGGGTTGTTCGTCCCAGTGCAGTTCGGTGTCAAGGTGGACACGTTCGACGGAGAAGTCGCCGAATCCGGCAGCCTCGACCTCGCCACGGGCCAGCAACCTGCGCTCGTGCGGCGACAGGCTGCCTTGGAGCAGGGCGCTGCCCGAAATGCCCGGCCAGAGCTGATCCAGTGCGTCGGCATCCAGGCGCCATTGCCAGTGATTGCCATCTTCGCTGGCAATGCCGATCTGGTTGTCGCCCAGGCTGATATCCAGCCGGGCGGCTTCGGGCATATCGTCGGTCAGTCGCAGCCGGCCACTACCGGCCAAGGCGTGATCCCGAAGCTGGCCGGCGAGCCGGTCGAGTTGGATATCGAGTTGCAGGCGCTCGTTCTGTCGGGCAGCAACAGTGGCGCGGGCATCGATGCGCCCGGGCAGCTGCGCAACAAAGCGCCCCGGGTCGAGCTGTTCCAGGGTCAGCTCAATGCGGGTTTCCAACTCGGGTGCCCATGCGACATCGCCCTGGGCGGCCAGTCGGCCGGCCTCTTGCAGGTTCAGCGACAGCCGTTCGAAGTCGGCGCGCTCGTTGCTTCCGGTTGCGCGCAGGTCCAGTTGGCCGGCCGGCAGCTCGGCGCTCGCCAGCAGGGCATCAAGTTCCAGCTGCCAGTCACTGATGCGTCCGCTCAGGCGCACCCGTCCGGATTCGCTGGACAGCAGGGGTTCACCTTCGTCGAGCAGGGGCGGCCAGACCAGGTTGGCCCATTCCAGGTCCAGGGCCAGCTCGTCGGCCGCGGGCACGAATCGGCCATTGCCCGTGAGCTTCAACTCTGTTGGCGGGGCTGACAGGTCAACGTGCTCGAGATGGATCTCGTCGCCGTCGATCCGGGCCGCCAGTTCGCCTTCGACACGGGCCTGGTCAGGCCATTCCGGGTAAAGCGAGGTAAAGTCCAGGCCGCTGAACTGCAAGTCCATGCTGGCCGCCAGGGTCTCGCCACCGTGATCAAGCCAGCCACGACCCTGGATCTCGCCGTCCAGAATATCGCTGCGCAGTGACTCGATGTCGACCCGCGCCAGGTCGCCGCTGGCCTGGAGCTGCCAGCGTGCCGGCGGTATCTCCATGCCGTTCAGGCGCGTGTCGAGTACCAGCGACCAGTCATCAGCGTCACCCTCGGCCTCGATATCAAGCTCGGTCAGGGCCAGATCCAGACCGGGCCAGTCGGCGAACTGACCTTCCAGCCGCAGGCGCCCGGAGGGCACGTCGGGCAGCCCGCGCACACGCGCCTGGCCGCTGAGTGCCGCGGGGCCTTGCGCTGTCAGGCCCACTTCCAGTGAATTCATAGGTCCGCGGATTTCCAGGTCCAGCGCCTGGCCGGTTTCCTCGTCTATCGCGAGTTCGGAGCTCAGGTTCAGGCGCACGGAGTAGGGCTGGACCAGCGACCACTGACCGCTGCCTTCAAGCTGACCGGCGGGTGCGGACACAGCCAGGCGGTCGATGCGGATGTGGTCGGAATAGTGTCCGGAGAAACTCAGCCGATCGACCGCCTGTGTTTCTCCATCGTGCTGGTGGAGCTCGAAGCGCTCGATGCGCAGATCATGGATGTCGATGGCCAGCGGCAAGGCCAGCGCGCCGGGATCGAACGGGTCGCCGGGTTCGCGCTCCTCGTCCGCCGGTGCGGGCAGATGAACGTTCGGACCATGCAGGTAGAGATGCTGGACGTGTACCCGGGGCCCGCCCAGCAGATGAACGCGTGCTGCCAGCTCCAGCCGATCTGCGGTCACGCGGGTGCCGGCCTGTTCCAGCACCACGCCATCAAAGACCAGGCCGCTGGCCAGGCCGCCTTCAAGCTGCTCCCAGCTCAGAACGTCCAGGTGCGGCGCGGCCCGATTCAGCGCCCACTGGGCGCCGCTGCGGGTATCGGTCAGCCACCACCAGGCCGAGACCAGGCCGGCGGCCAGCAGGGCCAACAGGATCGCGACGATGATCAGCAGTTTCTTCATAGCAGTTGCGTGCCAATGGTGAAGTGCAGCCGCCAGGATGTGTCGGGGTCATCCAGGGGGCTGGCGATATCGAGCTGAATCGGTCCGATCAGCGTATACCAGCGAAAACCGACACCGGTGCCGCGGCGCAGCTTCGGATTGCCGAGGTCGTTGAAGGCGTTGCCGACATCGTAGAAGGCCGCCAGCGACCAGCTCTCACCAACGCGATACTCGTATTCCATCGAACCGACGACCAGGTGATTGGCGCCATTGCGGTTGGTGCTCAGGTTCTCGAAACCGTAGCCGCGCACGCTGCGGTCGCCACCGGTTCTGAAACGATAGCGCTCCGGCAGCTCGGTCAGCGACAGCTCGAGCTGTCGGTCATCAAGCGTCAGATCCATTTCACGGGTACGCGCCTCGGTGTAGCCGAGCTCACCACGCAAGAGCAGCTTGTGGCGATCACCGAACAGGTGATGCCAGCGCCCGCCGAGATAGCCTTGGGTAAAGCTGACCGGAGATCCCAGCGATTCGTGGGCGGCGATGACGTGTGCGCGCAGCACCTGCCCCTGGGTGTGAAATCCGCTGCCGCTGATGTTGGGCAACCGCCAGCGCGCACCGACCGATATGGTGTCGGTGCTGGTGCGCAAAAGCTCTTCCAGGTCGGGGTTGGCCGCCAGCAGGGCTTCATTCTCTTCGGAAAAACGGGCTTCCCGAAAGGCATCGAACGATTCGTGCAGCACGGAAATGCTGAGGCGTTCCTCGACCGGCTGGAACCACCGCGGCAGCCAGCCACGCTCCTGCATGCGACCGAAGCTGATCTCGGATTGCTCACGCCGTCCCTCGAAAGCGTCGAAGACCGGCTCCAGTCGGTTCTCGTCGATGAAGCGGAAGTTGTCCTGTTCGCGTCTGAGAAACATGCCGGCGGTCAGAAAGTCGGACGGCGTGCTGCCGCGAGGGTGTTGATACTCCGACCGTGCCACCATTTCATTGTTGCGCTGCTGCAAACCCAGGGCGGAATCCAGGCGATTGCCGCGGCGCGACAGGTAGTGGCGTTCCCAGCCAAGCTGGAGGCGGGCACCGGTGTCCGTGCCAAAGCCGGCGGTTGCCCGATAGGTGTTGGGCGGACGCGTTTCGAGCTGGTAGTCCAGGTCAACGACATGCTCCTCGCTGTCGCGTTCCTCTTCGATGATCACGCGTCGGAACAGACCGGCTCGGACCAGGGCTTCGCGTTGTTCGTCCACCCGGGTAATGTCGTAGGCCTCGCCGGGCTCGACGATGGTCAGACGATTGATCAGCCGATCGGAAAAATCGGCGTCCCGAGCCCGGTAGGTACCGAAGCGGTAGCGCGGCCCGGTGTCGTAGACCAGCCTGAGATCGGCCCGGTTGCGGTCCGGGTCGACCTCGATGCGGCGGGCCACGAAATGTGCGTCGAAGTAGCCGCGGCGCTCGGCCAGTCGTTCAAGATCGCGCCAGGCTTCACTCCAGTCCTCGTGGCGCAACACCGCGTCTTCCGGCAGCGGCCATTCGGCCTGCCACTCCTTGAGTTCGGGGTCATCGGCGCCTTCACCGGTAATGCGGATCTCGGCGGCATGAACCCGCACAGGGCGACCTGGTTCAACCCGAAGTGTGGCGCGCCAGGGGTCGCCTTCGGTCTCGGGTTCGTCCAGCCGCACTTCCACCCGGGGCCGATAGTAGCCAAAGGGACGCAGGGCTTCGCGTACCTCCGAACGAGCATCGGTGGCCATCTGGCGCAACCGCCAGACCGATATCTCATCGAGTGATTCAGCTCGCACCAGCGACACGCTCAAGCGCACGTTCTCGAGCAATTCGCCGCTGATGCCGGATACTTCGGTCACAACGCTGCCGGAATCGGCGCGTACCGCGATCGACAGGCTCAGGGCGAGCAGGGCGACAATCAACAATCTGGGCAAAGAGGCCAACCAGGATGCAACCATGTGTAAAGCGCTATGGTAACCGCGAGCCCGGGTTTCAAGTGAATCGCACGTGAACCGGGGGCGTTCCCGGTGATCGGCCGGCCATGAGTGCTAAGCTTCGGGCCCAGACCACTCAGCGAGATTTGGTATGTTTGCAGGCTGTATCAGACCATTGTTCGAACACACGATCGGTGGCAGGGCGAGCGGAGGCCGCGAGTATGGCAAGCGCAGTTGATCGCTACGCACCGCCCCGGCTGGGTAGCCGGGAGTTGTTCCCGGAGCTTGAAACACGGGTTTACGCCAACCATGCCTCGCTCTCGCCGCCGTCGCAGCCGGTGGTCAATGCGGTTAGTGCCTGCCTGTCGCAGTATGCCCGTGATGGCATGGGCAGCTATGCCAACGAGACCGAACGGCGCGAGCGCCTGCGTGGGCGACTGGCCCATCTGATCGGTGCACCGACCCGCGACCTGGCGCTGGTGGGCAACACCACGGCCGGCGTGCTGGCGGTGGCGCTGGGCATTCCCTGGCGGCGCGGGGATCGCATCCTCGTTTTTGATGGCGAGTTTCCCACCAACATCACGCCCTGGCAGCAGGCGGCACGGCGCGAAGGGCTGGAACTGGTGTGGATGAGGGCCGATGATTTCCGTACTGATCACGCCGGCTGGTTGCAGCAGATGGAAGACCATCTGCGCGCCGGCATCCGCCTGGTGGCCGTCAGTGCAGTGCAGTTCACCACTGGTCAGCGCATGCCGCTGGAAACCATGGGGGCGATGTGTCGCCAGCATGGCGCCGAACTGTTCGTCGATGCCATCCAGGCGATGGGCGTGGTGCCGCTGGATGTCGAAGCCTGCGCCATCGACTATCTGACCTGCGGCAGCCACAAATGGCTGATGGGGCCGGAAGGCACAGGTTGCTTCTATGCCCGCGCGGAAGCGGCAGCACGCCTTGAACCCAATGTCGCCGGCTGGCTCAGTCACGCCGATCCGTTTGCATTCCTGACCCGCGCTCCGAACGAGTTGCGTTATGACCGCCCCCTGGTTCAATCGGCACGCATGGTCGAGTTCGGCACCCCGCACACACTGGCCGCCGCCGGCCTGGAGGCCAGCGTCGGCCTGATCGATGCCATCGGAGTCGAGTCCATCTTCGAGCATGTCCAGGCCTGGCATGATGCACTCGAGCCCGGCCTGCTCGATCGCGGGTTCAGCAGCGCCCGCATGGTCGAAAATGAGGGGCGCTCCGGCATATTGAGTGTGTGTACAACCGACGCCGCGGCCGGTCCGGCCTGGTCGCGGGCACTTGCCGAGTACGGCATTGAGAGCGCCAGCCCCGACGGCTGGCTGCGCCTGTCGCCGCACTGGCCCAATGGTCTCGACGAGGCTGACATCCTGCTTGCGGCTATAGACGAGATCCGGGCCGGCGGCGGTCCATAGCCGGCCCGTTTCGCTCTCGCCGGCCGGCGCCGTTCGGTTCTATACTGGGTCCGCAACCGTTGTTGAGGAACAGGGATGAAAAAGCTCAGCGAAACCCGCGATATCCTGGCCTACATCGAGCATCTGCATCACCAACTGGGCGAGACCTACAAGGCGCTGGACGCCAATGTCAGCGATCCCCGCGCCCATCTGCTGCTCGAATATCTCGAAGCGATGGAAAACAAGTCGGCCGAGGCCCTGCACGGTTACTCGCGCGATTCGATCAATGCCGCCCTGCGCGAGTGGGAACCGGCTGATCTGGATGACCGCGTCGTGCGCGAGCGCCTGACTACCCTGCAACATCCCGACGTCAGCGCCAATGAACTGCTCGATGCCGCCCTTGATGTGGCCGAATGGTTCGTCGAGTTTTACGGCGAGCTCGAACGGGCCGGCACGCTTCCCGAACAGACCGAATTGTTCAAGTCGCTGCGCGATCGTGCCGAGCGCGAGAAGAAGCGCCTGGTGCGCAATGTCAACATGTTGTCCGACTTCTGAATTTCAATCACGGGTCGAGTAGCCCGCGACCGGATCGTGTCAGGCGCTTTGCGCCCACTGGCTGGAACGTCGGTCGAGCTGACGGTAGCCAATGGCCTCGGTCAGGTGGGGCATGGTGATCTTCCCGCTGCCATCTAGATCGGCAATGGTGCGTGCCACCCTGAGAATGCGATGGTGGGCACGCGCTGACAGTTGCAGTCGTTCACAGGCCTGTTCGAGCAGGTTCGAGAGCTTGCCGTCGAGCACACAGTGCTCGCGTATGCCCCCGACATCCAGCCGCGCGTTGACCGTGCCGCGCCCGGCCTGGGTTTTGCGGGCATCCATCACCCGTTCGCGCACCGCCGAGGACGGCTCGCCGGGCGGCAGATCCTTCAACGACTGGCGCGGCACCTCCACGTGCAGGTCGATGCGATCGAGCAACGGCCCCGAGATCCGGTCGCGGTAGCGCTGGATCTGATCCGGCGTGCAGCCGCAGCGGCCCGACGGGTCGCCCTCATAGCCGCACGGGCAGGGATTCATGGCCGCGACCAGTTGAAAATCGGCCGGAAACTCGGCCTGCACCGCGGCCCGCGAGATCACCACCCGGCCCGACTCCAGCGGCTCGCGCAACACCTCCAGCACATGCCGGGAATACTCGGGCATTAGGCTATACTCTAGACTAAGGCTTTCAGTATATGCCTAACCCTTTGATAAAAAGGTACTTGTGCATGACAGACCTGCGGGTATTCGAGTCCAAGGCGGCTGAGGATCTGGTTGGGCACCATGACGCCAGAATTCCTGATGGCTTTCCCTGCGTTGTTGACATTGATGGGAAGCCCGTTGACGCGATCAATGACTACTTGCTGGACGCATACTTTGTCTCTTGTTCTGTATCGAGTCTCAAGACACTAAGAACCTATGCAGAGCATCTTGCCGATTGGTTCGCTACATTGAGTCGAAATCGCCTAACTTGGTCATATGCGCGTAGTTCAGATTTGGTTTCGTACCGTTCAGCGTTGTTGCGGCCTACTGGTATTAACGGAAAGTCCCTCGCCACTACGACGATAAACGACCGACTCTCATGTGTTATCCGACATTATCGATGGGCAAATACCAGAAATATTTCCTTGAGCAAATCGATGTTAACGCTTATAAGCTCAGACAATTCGCGTACCGGTCTTTACGTTTCCCCCAAAAGACGAACGCTCCTGGTAAAGAAGTATCAGTATTTACCGAGAGCGATTAATCCCGACCATCTTGACGATCTGCTGAAGAACCTAAATAATCCTTATCGGTTAATAGCACTGTGGGCTCTTTACTCCGGGGCTCGCAGAGGGGAAATAGCTATGCTTAGGACCGGAGACATTTTTTCCGCTTCGGTGGAAGTTCAAGTTCTCTGCGAACTTGAAGTGAAAACAAAAGGTGGTGGTTACCGGACTTTGTATGTACCCAATACCATTGTCAGCAAGACAAAGCGTTATATGGCTGAGCTTTCCGCGAAGAATCCCAACTTTCCACTTGATGGGGCAGGCCTTCTCTGGCGGAACCGGTTCGGTCAAACTATAACACCGGCCGCCATAACATCAGCCTTCTACAGAGCAAGAGTGGCTTCGAAGTTTCCTCGGCGCGTGAGATTCCATGATCTTCGTCATACATATGCGATCAATACCCTCAGGTCCCTTTATGTCATTGCTAAAGCAAAGCCCATTGCGCCATTAAAAATGCTACAGAGGCTGCTAGGCCATCGATCGATCGAATCGACCATGATATACATAAAAAGTATAGAAGAAGATCCTTCAACTTTGAACGAGGCCCTCGGGTTTCTAAACGGCGAAGTGCTAGAGGGTATGGTCAGTGAAGGGGCGTGATCTTCTTGATGAGCCCATTGAATTCCGTGTGCGCAACGGTCGAGCGTACTTCGCGAGAGGCAAAAACGGAAAGAGCAGTCAATCCTTCGCCTTCAACAGGACACGACTCCCCGAAGCTTGGTGCTCGCCCGTCGCCAATGCCTTCGTCCAGATCAATACGCCTCGAAGGCCTGGTACTCGTACCCAAGCTTTCTATCGGCTTGGATACTTGGCAAAATTCCTAAATAGAGAAGCTATTGCGAGCCCTTCCCAGTTTGGCGATAGCGAGTTTGTAGCGTTTATCAGGTTTTGCGAAGCCCTTCCAAAGTCAATGCGGACGAGAGATGGAGTCTTCAACGAATCCAGAAGCCTGCTTGCCTGGATGCAGGACTATGAGATCTGCGAGTTCAAGAACCGGATTCGTACTCAAAGAGGACTAAAGAAGCAACGGACGTTTCATATACCGAAGGTCATTATTCCGGCTTCTGAGATCAAACGGATCCTGATTGAGTGTTACAAAGCAATAGAGCAGATTGAAGAACGAATTGAAAGTCGGGGTAAATTCATTGAGGCTTCCCGAAGCCACACAATAAGAGAAGAGTTTGGAGAGCTGTACCAACCAGACAGGAATGAGCTGATCAAGGAGGTTCTCGCGCACGGTGAAGGAGAACTCCCTAAAGCTAACTCATTGCCAATCCCGCTTATAAGGAAAATGCAGCAATTGGGAATGGGGCTCACAGAGCTCAGATGTCAACTTGAGCTTACTGGCCCCGACTTGATGCCGTTCTACGTAGCGTTGCTAATTCAGACTGTAGGCAACCCTCTATCGATTTGGAATCTGAGGCGAGATTGTATCGAGCAGTGCGGCACAAACAAGGAGACTATATTTTGGGAGAAAGCGAGGGCATCACGTGAGCAATGTAAGACGTTTGACCCTAGGGTGAAGTGGGCGGCACCTAACATCATTAGACGGCTGAAAAATCTACAGGAATACTTCCAAAGCCAAGTGTCGGCAGACTTCAGGAATAGACTATTTGTCTGCCAACTGAAAAGCAGGGTCTACGCAACGCCATCGGATGCCCACCTCTATAATCTCTGGCCAAGGTTTTCAGAAAGGCTCGGGATTGATGGAGTAGAGTTACGACGCTTTCGTGCGTCGATCGCGAGCGAAATCGATAGCAAAGCAGGCGTTGAAGCCGCAACAAAAGCGCTTCAGCACGGCGAGATGAGGACTACTCAAAGATACCTAAACAATCAAGCCCAAATGGCCCGCCATAACAGTACTATTCGCCATTTCCAAGGTGAGATTGTAAAGTGGTCTGCTGAAGATGAGGCCCGCTCATTTGGAAGGGGGTTCGAAACGCTTTTCGGAACTCATTGCAAGGATCCGTATGCAGGAATTGCCGAGGGACAGAAAAAGGGAAGTTTGTGTACAAATTTTCTGGGATGCTTCTTCTGCCCAGGCGCCATTATTCCAAAGAATAACGTCTATATTGCAACCCGAGTCGAGCAAGCCAAACGCCACCTAGAGCAGACGAAGAGCCGAATGATGCTAAGCCCCGAGGGGGCAAGACGCTTCCGAAACGTATATCAGGAATTACTCAATGTGATTTGTCATGATGTGCAGCCCAAACTGAGTGTGGGCTATAGCGATGACCTTCTCCGAGATCTTGCCCCGCTACCAGAGCTCTACTGATGCTTATAGATCAAGCACAAGCAATCAAGTGTATCGATGAACGCGCCTCTATGCTGAGCATAGCGAAGTCTATTACCCGAAGCAGATGGGTTTTTGTGAACGTGGCAAACTCCGATCGAGATATAGCAATCATTTGGGGAACGCGACATAAGCTAGGTGGCCTTATGCAACCTGAGTTGCACAAGCTCCTATTCTTGGCAAAAGTGTATACAATAAGAAAACTTGAGGCGCCAGATGACAATCGGGATGTTCTACAAGTAAGCTCGGTGAAGGCGACTCTCCAAATTGTAAAAGTTTTTCTCCTTTGGGCAGCAGGAGAAGGAATTAGGGATCCAAAAAACATTAGCGAAAAGTTATGCGAGCGATTTCTGCGTACGCGGGGGCAAAATAATGAGCGACCTTCTACAGCCTACTTAGATGCTATCGTGGCGGTCCTTTCGGACCTGCACAATACCTCACAAGACTTTGGTATTCCATTCGGGGTTCGTCCTAAGTCGATCATCAAGCTTCAAAACCAAGTGAGCAGTTTGGGGAGGGTAAAAGGTTGCGCTGTAGAGTCAATTGAAAGGCCGCTTGCCAAAGAGATGATTGCGTTTTCCAAGGAGGTTGTTGAAGAAGGCGCTAAGTTGCTCCCGATTTGGATTCGATGTCAAGACATTGCTGATATGGAATATGCAAAAGGCAGTTCCACTTGTGTAGTTCGCGACAGGATTCATAAGTATCTACAGAGGACGTGTTCTGGGAAGAGGCTGCTTTTGCCGAACTCGTTTATCCCGTTTAAGCTGAACTCAACGGGGTGGCTGGCAAGAAACATTAGGCTGATCAATGCTGGTGCGGTCACTCTTATCATGATGCTCACCGGGATGCGGCCTTCCGAATTCGTGGATTTACGTACTAATTGTATCGTCTATATTAAGCACTCCGATGGTGTTAAGTATCCTTACGTCAAAGGAAAGATTATCAAGTATGGCAGGCGTGATCACTATTGGCCGGCAATAGAGCTACTTGTGTCCTCTGTGGATACAATCAAGCGTCTTCAGAGCCACAGACGATCTCCGGAATCAAATTATTTATTTGTTGGCCTAGGAGGGCGAGGTGCCTTTTTTGATAAACGCCGGGAGCCTGGTAGGCGATTTGCAGCCCCAGAGAAAATTGGACCCGTGATGCAAACAGTAGCCGATGAGGTGGTGTCCAGGAACAATGGCTTAATGCGTGGTTCAGTCAACCCACGCCTAGCTCGAAAGACATTCGCTCAGTTCGTCGCTACCCGAGACAAAGCTGGTCTGGATAGTATCTCGACGTTGTATGGTCACATCGATTATAGGATGACTGACGACAGCTATGTTGGATCTGATTTCGAATTACAGGCACTAATCGCCGGATATGCTGAGGAAGAGCTGCTTTCTGAGATCGCGAGCCTAGTCAAGAATGGGGAAATTGTTTCAGGCTCAGTCTTTTCAGGCATGGTGTTCCAAGGTGAGGTGGAGCAAGAGCAAGTTATTGAGCATCTCCGAAACCAGGGTGTCAGCATACACGCATGTGAGTGGGGATATTGCCTTTTCATCAAGGAATTGGCCAAATGCAAGGGCGATTCTGGGCCAGATGATAGGCTTAGATCTCCAGAAATCTGCGCGGGCTGCAGCAACAACATTCGTACACAGGAAACTTTGGACTGGTGGAGGCGCACAAGAGGTAGGGATAAAGAACTTTTAGCTCGCGGCGGTATCCCCACTCAGACCGTTGAAATGCTAAGAGAGCGAATTGCTACGGCAGACAGAGTTCTAAACAGCGAAGGTTGATGAGATGAGCACAACCCTTTCAAAGCTTGTTTCAATCGGAAGGCGGATGCTAGAGCGGGATGGTGTTAAAACATTCTCGATTCCGGACCTGGCAAAGGCTTCTCGTGTGCCAAGATCTACGGCATATACATATCGGCGGCAGCTAATTGCGGAATTTGGTCCAGATATATTGGTAGCTAGGGGACGTGCCCCGTCGAGCGTTGGGCTCTTAAATAGGCGTCTAAGGGAGGCAAGAGAGAAGAACAAGCGCCTGCAGCGCACCATTCACGCATTATGCAATTTGCATCTCAGTGAACGATTGAAGCGTTTGGAGACTGAAGACTAAGTTGACACTGCGGGTATTCATCTTTGGCTTTGCCAACAACGTGAGCTGCGAATCCCCTAAAAACTGGGGTACGACGAGATCGCTGCCTTAGGTTGGAAGCCCTCGTTCGCAGAGTTATCCAAAGCGGCTTAACTCTGTCTACCACTCTCTCTCTGCCGAACTACGTCCCTCATTTTCTCAAAGAAGCGATCTTCATATTCATCAAAAAGTCTTCCGATTTGATCTTTTTCTAACGCAGAATTGGCATCCAAATCAATATCCCGTCTATTCGCTTCAATGACAACATCCTCTGCGATATCATCAACCACAGACCCCATTGAAGCAGCCAATGCAGCATCATACTCACGTAATGCTTGATTAATAAGGTATCTACGTATTCTCTCAGCGTGATCGGTGCGACTGACAGCCCACATTAGTCTTCCAGTGGACGTAGACAACTCGCCGCCATCCTCGTACGCAGCAGCAATGAGCCGTGTCATATTGACAAGGCCAACATGGCTCATCATATAATTTGATAGATCCGCGTAATTTGTTTCCCCTAAGGTCTGACGAAGAGTGCGGTCCGCTGTAACAAAAATGCTCCGCTTACCCCCCATAACCCCACTGTGCAACCGGGATAACTGCTGAGCATCATGCCTGATTAGCGCTGCATCTTTCCTTTCCCAAAAAGAACGGCGCGAATAAGCCTTTTCCAATGCATGGAGTATATCTGGATAGCTTTCTGCTTCCTCCGTCCTTTCATTACCTACGAGCATAATAGTCGTCGTTCTCTTTAGATACCCCTCGAGATCTCTCTCTTTTCCGTAGGAGGCATACTTCCGAATGTATTCAGAAAAATCTGAAACCGCGCCATCCCGCTTAGTTTGAATGTAGCCAGCAAGGAATACATTCATATTATCCAACCCGTAGTAGGTCGCCTCCCTCTCGACCTCCGAGTCGTTGCTTCCTAACCTTTCATATTCCTGGATAGCTAACCTTCGATGACTTACAATTTCATTGAGGACAACCCTGTGTGCCCGAATGAAGAGATTGGATTTGGACTCAGCAGCAAACCTTTGAATTTTTCTAATAAGCCTTGAATATACCGCGTTAAAAGGATGGCCGTGAACTATGGCTGGCATCAAAACGTTTGCATCCAGATAAATTTCTTCTGGTAAGGTTTTTTCTAGGAAAAACGCACTTCTTGGAGCCCTTAGCACCAATTCGAGGCCAAACGCTATCTCCCCCAGACGAGCCAATGCCTTCGATTCCCTCGGCTCTGGATTGAACAACATTCCCTCAACGCTGCGAGTGAAGGTCTTTTTGGGGAACCCTTTAGGAAAGGAATACCCGTGAAATATATCTGGGACAGAAACATGATCTGGAACTCGGTGCGTTGCAAACGAGGCGCTCAGGTGCCAGCCTCTTGAGAGAACAAGGTGTTCAATAGCAGGGGCGATAGCCTTACGATGAGCTTCATTCTGAAGCCCGACCCCCTCCAAATCCATCCTGGCTCCAATGGATTTGGCTAGAGTATCGAGATCCTCAAGCTTTCTAGGCGCCTTTCTTGTCACACGAGAGACATTGCCTTCAACAATCGCAACGTACCCGCCCGAATTCAGCTTGAATAGTTGTCCGCGAATGTCATTCTCTATTTGCACAGATCTAACCGATATCACGTCTGCAACATTTTCGACAAGCTTAGAAACGTCGATAGATCCATCAACCTTATCTAACTCCGACAAAAGCACCCCTTCAACAATGATATCCAAAAGAGGAGCTAACTGCCCTTGCATTTTGTATCGCGCGTAACAGGTCGCGAAATACGCTCGAGCGACAACGAAAGGATCAGTCGTTTCCAGACCTGTTATGCTATCCGAGCTCTTCTCTGTCCTGCAAATTGCATCCCAAAGCACCCTATGGTTATCCTTTGAATCATAGGTCAATACTTCAACGTTCAGTTTGCTCAACTGCCCCACTAGCTCTGTACTTTCATCGTCGGGTATCAGCGCCAGATGGCGGCCGGACTGAATCGTACCTACATTAGCAGCTACTGCGGTCAGGACGTTTTGGATTGCTGGATCTAGGAAGGAATAGCCAACAACGAGAAGGTTGCAGTGAGCGAAAAGGTAAGTCAGAACATCCAAATAGGTTGTGTCGTCTATCAAAGCATCGTAGTCCTGCTCCTGTAAAACAATCTTGTTCGGGTTCTCTATACGCCCATGAATTCTTGCAACAAAAAAATCATCTGAAAATTGAACCTGATTTAATGAGGGGTCGGGATAGAAGAAATCCGACGGGCTGCCATTCTCATCGGAAGAATAAACATCTAACAGGGATCTATCATAATTAGTAGTTACCACTCCGGACACCGGGAGCTTTGTTAGACACTTAACAACCCCTTTGTGGTTATATTCTCTAAGCTGATCTCTAATGGCGCTGTATCGCTCTGCCTCAGGTATATCAGCGATAAAGTACAATGTTGCTGCGGAGGTCAACCGATTCTGAGAAATCCTGGCAGCCATCGCATGGTACAGATTTATATCGTATTGTCGGCATGTCTGCGCAAGGTTTTCCAGAAAGCCTTTCCAATCAGGCAATCCTGCAGCTACACCAACCCCTGCGCCTGCAAATAGGTAGACGTCACCATGACGGCCGAAAAACTCGTTTACTGCTTCGCGCAGCGCATTGGCATCTTTTGGCATACAGGAACTCCATCTGCAACAAGGCTATAAAAACAAAAGTTTATACGCATCGGCACACGGCCGTAGGGCTGGATATGGAATCTCGGTAACGCCCCCGCTATACAAATAGAAACGATTTCCTCTGGAGGCGGTGGTAACGCAATTGGCTACGATCCTCCAGTCGGGTATATATCAGATTGCTCGACCACTCTCATGCACTCAGCCTGCAACATAAGCATGCGCACCGCAAGTAGGTTCGCCACATGGACATTCCTCTCTCCAGCAAGTGCGAGATAGGCATTCATGCAGATCGGCAGAGCAACGGGTTGCCCGGCCGCCCCTACTGCCAGCGCAAACGCAAGCCCCTGGCCGGGCGGCCATATCTTCCAGCTTACTCACACCCTCGGTGTATCGAATAGTTCCCGTGCCCTAGCAGGTTGCATGTTCAGTGCTGGACGGCGAGGTGAAATGCTCTTTGTTGAGATCCTGGGAATACTTGACTCGCTGCTCGAATCTGTCCCGAAGGCCCCGTGCCTGCTGGATCTTACCTCCTCGCTCCGCAGTTTCCACAGCAACCGCTAGACAAATTCGGGAGACCCCCCAGCTCTGCTGGGGAGGCATTCAATGTTTGACGATTCCGGAAATCTCATGGTAACTCCAAAGCGTGAGCCGCCAAGCACCACGCTAAGGAGAAACCATGAGACAAGTCAGCAGTTTACGACACACACGATGGGAGTGTAAGTACCACATCGTTTTCATCCCGAAGTATCGCCGGAAACGCCTTTATGGTGTGATTCGGCGGGAGTTGATCGAAGTTTTTCCCCTGTGTGTCAACATTACTCCCAACAGCACCTGATCGGTTTTATCTGTAACATTCAGGGCGCTAACGGAGTGGAAATATGTCTGATTCCAATGAAGTGGTCACCGATCCGCGCCTGGAAAAGCGCACCCGTCGCCGGTTCAGTGTAGCCGAGAAGAAGCGTCTGTTGGCTGAGGCCGATGCCTTACCGCACGGAGAGAAAGGCGCCTGGCTGCGACGGCAGGGCCTTTATGCAGGTCAGCTGTCTACTTGGCGCAAGGATCTGGCCGAGCATGGCGAAGCCGGCGTGGCCGCCCGCCAGCCGGGCCGTAAGCCCGCCGACCCCCGCGACAAGGAGCTCGAGCGCCTGAAAAAGGCTAACGCCAAGCTGGAGAAGCGCGCCTACGTGGCCGAGCAACTGGTCGATCTCCAAAAAAAAGTATTGCACCTGTTCGACAGCGACAAAGACGGCAACAAATCGTGAGCTGCCTGACTACCTTGCCGCCGGATGTGCCCAAGGCGCAGGCCTGCCGGGCTCTGAATGTACCGCGCCACTGGTGCTATCCGGATCGCCGGCAACGCAAGCGGGCTGCAGCGCCAACTGGCCGGGACCGCGGACTGTCGGAGATCGAAGAGCAGCGCATTCTTGACGAGTTACACTCCGAGCGCTTCCTGGACACCGCCCCGCGCCAAGTCTACGCAACGCTGCTCAGCGAAGGCACCGTGCTGGGTTCAATCTCGACCATGTATCGCTTGCTCGGCCGGCGAAAGGAAACGCGCGAACGTCGCAACCAGCGGCCGGCACAGCACCACGTCAAGCCGCAACTGGAGGCGACGGGTCCAGACCAGGTCTACACCTGGGACATCACGAAGCTGGCGACGATCACACGCGGCTTTTACCTGAGCCTGTACGTCATCCTGGACCTGTTCAGCCGATATCCGGTCGGCTGGATGGTCTCGCGCAAGGAGAACGCCGGTCTGGCTTGTCACCTGTTCCGCGAAGTCCTGTCGCGTCGGGATATCGAGCCCAATCAACTCATCGTCCATCAGGACCGTGGCTCGCCGATGATCGCACACAGCTTCGGTGATCTGTTGTCCGATCTTGGCGTTACCCGCAGCTTCTCGAGGCCGAGAGTCAGCAACGACAATGCATTCAGCGAAAGTCAGTTCAAAACGCTCAAGTACTGGCCAAGCTACCCAGGTCGTTTCCGGGACGAGGGCCACGCCCGGCAGTGGGGCAGCGAGTTCTTCCCAGCCTACAGCCGCCGACCGCACGAGGGTCTGGCGCTGTTTACACCTGAAGACCTCTACACCGGACGGTTCGAATCAATCTGGCAGGTTCGACAAGCGGCGATGGACCGGCACTATGCGGCGCATCCCGAGCGTTACGTCAAAGGGCCGCCCCGAGTCGCCCGGCCACCAACAGTGGTCTCGATCAATCCGGACGATGGTCAGACCGCAGCGGAGTTACTCGACAAGCCCGATGCGTTCCAGATCTCACCAACCCCGGTCAACAGCGAGCTACCCGAGGTTGTTACATAGAAAAACGCGCCGATGTGTTGGGAAAGTGTTGACACGTTCCGTTCGGTCTCTGGCGAGGCAGAAGGAGAGCGATATCGAAGAGGGTCATCTGATGCCTGATCACGTTCACATGATGATATCGATCCCGCCGAAGTACGCTGTTTCTCAGGTGGTCGGATTCATCAAAGGGAAGAGCGCGATCCATATCGCCCGGGTTCACGCGGGTCGCCGGAGGAACTACGTGGGCCAGCATTTCTGGGCCCGGGGCTACTTCGCTTCGACGGTGGGGCGAGACGAGCAGGTGATCCGGGACTATATCCGCAATCAGGAGGCCGAGGACCGTCGACTGGACCAGCTAAACTTGATGTAACGCCCCCTTTAGGGGGCTCAAGGAGCGCTAGCTCCGTCACAGGCCGCTTCGAGCGGCTCACAATTAAAGCCCCCGGCTTTGCCGGGGGATACTTACTCTCCAGAGTCGCTCTGCTTTATGGCTCATCTGTTCTCTCCTGTGCATTTGGCTGCCCCATTGTCTGGTGGCGCGGCGGAAGGCGCGATAGACAGCTAGCCTAAGCGCCTGTAGGAAATTTCTGATGCGAGATGTAGGAATCTGGGCTGGAAAATTTGTGTCTCAGCCCGCTTGACATAGTGTAAAATGGACACTAATATAAGTGTCACATTAACACTAAGTGTCCGAAATGAGCTTCTCACCCACCAAGGTCCTGCTGACTACCGACATCGTCCTGTTCACGATCCAGCAGGAGCGACTGAAGGTTCTGCTGGTCCGCCGCGCCAGCGAGCCGTACAAGGGCTCCTGGGCCCTCCCGGGCGGCTTTGTGCAGGAAGGGGAGTCGTTGGCCGAGTGCGCCCGGCGCGAGTTGCTGGAAGAGACCGGCGTCGACGAGGCCTATTTGGAGCAACTCTACACCTTCGGCGACCCGGACCGGGATCCACGGGGCAGGGTCGTGACCGTGGCCTATTTCGCCCTGGTCCGCTCCGACGAGCTGATTCTCGAGGCCGCGACCGACGCCGACGCGGCCGCCTGGTTTCCGGTCGACGAACTGCCGGACTTGGCATTCGATCACGCCGAGATCCTTCAGGTGGCCCGAGAGCGTCTATCGGCCAAGGTCGAGTACTCGACCATCGCTTTCCAGTTGCTACCCGAGGAATTCACGCTCAGACAGGCTCAGGGCGTCCATGAGGCCGTTCTCGGCCATTCCCTGGACAAGCGTAATTTCCGAGCTGCCCTCAAGGCCAGAGGCCTTGTGAAGGGCACAGGGCGAAAATTTCAGGACGGCCCACACCGGCCGGCCGAACTGTTCCGGCTCGTGTCCGACGAGCCGGTGCAGATCATCAAGTGACCTCACAGAAAGGAGGAGGCAGCCATGCTCCGCTACTACAAAGGTGACCCCAACCACCAGATCCTCGTCCAACGGCAGGGGCAGATCCGCCGCTCCGGGCTCGGGTTGTCGTTCTGGTACTTACCCCACAACACCAACATCCTGGCCGTTCCGGCGACTTCGCTCGATGCGGGGTTCTCCCTGAGCGAGTACACCCAGGATCACCAGGAGCTCCACATCCACGGCAGCGTCAGCTTCCGCATCACCGATCCGCTCGCGGCCGCTGGCAGCTTGCCATTCGAGGTGGACCCCGAGACCGGCCGGCCGACCGTTCAGGGCCGCCAACTGCTGGAATCGCGTGTCATCGCGGCCGTCCAGAGCCACTGCCGGCCAATCGTGCAGGAAATGGCCTTCGAGCATGCCCTGCGCGCCGGCGCCGAGCTGGTTGGTTCGCTTGAAGAGCGGCTGACCGAGGATTCGGAACTGAGAGCGCTGGGGCTGACGGTCGAGGGAATCCACCTGCTCGAACTCAGCCCGGCGCCCGAGCTTCGGAAGGCCCTCGAGGCCGAATACCGCGAGAGCCTGAACAAACGGGCCGACGATGCCATTTACGGCCGGCGCTTTTCCGCCCAGCAGCAGGAATCGAAGCTGGCCAAGGACAAGCTCGACGCCCAGATTAGCCGGGAAGAGGAGCGCAAGGAGCTGGTCGAGCGCCAGACGGCCAATCAGCTCCGGCAAGCGGAGGCTGAGGCCAAGGCGGAGCGGATGAAGCTCGAGCCCTACGCCGAGCTCTCCGGTCAGTCCCTGGTCGGGCTGGCGCTTCGGCAATTTGCCGAGCATCCGCAGACCATCGGCCAGCTCAGCATCACGCCTGACCTGCTCTCGCAGCTCAGCGGCTGGATGACCCGCCAGGACGGGGCGAAAAGTGATGCGGCCTGAGCGCCTGATCGTCGTCACCCGCGAAACGCGGCTGGAGGAACTCAAACAGCGTTTCGTGACCCTGGAGCAGGCCCGGTTCTACCTAGACAGGGCCGGACAGGACCTCGGGCCGCTGGAAGACGAGCACCAGCGGTTCGACCGAGCGCTACGGGCCGTGCGTGGCGCCGTCCCGGAGGACTTACCCGTCCAGATGGTCCGGCGCGGGATGGTCAGCAGTTTTCCGTTTCGGGACTCCGATCTGGTGGTCACCATAGGTCCGGACGGGCTGGTGGCCAACACCGTCAAGTACGCAGTCGGCATTCCGATCATCGCGGTCAATCCTGACCCCGACACGATCGAGGGCGTGCTGTGCCGAACCGAGCCCGGTGACTTTGGGCATGTGCTACAGCGGAACCTGGCGGGCCGCGCGGACCAGAAAGCCGTCACGCTTGCAGAAGCCGCTACCTCGGATGGTCAGAAGCTTCTGGCGGTCAATGACTTGTTCATCGGGCGCAAAGACCACGTCTCGGCCCGTTATCGGATCCAGGCCGAGGGCCGAGCCGAGCACCATTCCTCCAGCGGGATCGTGGTCTCTACCGGGGTTGGCTCGACCGGTTGGATGCGCTCCATTGTTCAAGGTGCCTATCGGACCGCGAGCGTTTGGGGTGCATCTGTGACGATTCCGGCGTCGAGGCAGGCACGAATGCCTTGGGACGCCGATTCGTTGTTCTACTTCGTGCGCGAGCCATTTCCGTCCGTCGGGCTGGGCACGGAATTGACCACCGGCCACATCAAGGCCGGATCTCGCCTCTCCGTGACCTCGGAAATGGCCCAGGGCGGGGTGATTTTCTCCGATGGGATTACTGAAGACGCGATCGCGTTCCACTCAGGACTGTCAGCCCATATCACGTTGTCAGCCCAACGTGGCCTCATCGTTGAGGGATGAGCGAACAGGTCTGGCACTCTGCGAAAAGAAGGAGCAAGTAATGGAAAAGACGGGATGGCCGAAATCCAAGCCCTGGCTGCGCCCGATTGAAGATGCGGAGTCCGCTGAGCTGAGCGCCGAGGAAGAGCGCATATTCGAAGAACTCGGATTCGAAATGAGTCCATTGCCCGAAGACGAGCTGAACCCCTTAGAGGAAGACTCGGCCAGAGAGCGTGAAAACAATGAAGCACTACTGGGACCTGCTCGCTTTCCTCCTTTCCCACGCCAGAAAGTGGAAGTGGATCGATGACGATCCTATGAAGGGCGTCAGGCCTATCACAAAGCTCCGGAACGAGCGAACCCGCTACCGGGACGAGGATGAGCGGAAAGCGCCGCTGGCGGCCTGCAAGGCCAGCCGCAACCCGCAGTTTTATTCTATCGTCGCCTGTGCCCTGTGCCCTGGGCACAGGCATACGCAAGGCGAAATTCTTGGCCTTACACTGGAAGATTTGCACTTGGAACGGGGGTGGCTGTATTCCGGAATACGAAGCACGGCGACACGCGAGCCGTGACCCTTGAGTCTGTAGAACCCAACCTTGCCAAACGATCGTTAGGCTTAGAGTAATCATCGATCTTCATGAGTTAGCCTTTCTTGAAGAGTTCTTCTGACGTCCAATTCCCCGAAAACAAGATCTCTGGAAGGCAAATCAAAATCAGTTCGAAGATCAGCAGCGAGATCAATTGCTTACAGCCCCATGCCCGCCGCATGTTTAGCAAGAACATCTGAGGTATCCTCACGATCCGCTGTCACATCCCACCAAAACTCAACATGCTGCTGTGCTTGGTGAATCTTTTGCGGTAAAGACAGCACTCGATCGATTAAGGCGCCTTTACGTGGGCGTAAAAATTCCGCTACTACAGATATTCTTGGAAGATCAGGTAGCTCCGGCACTCTGGGTAAGGGTGCTCCAGTATGCCCCTCAGAATCGTATACCAAATCATGATTGATAATCGCTTTTGGGCACACGAAATTCCATAGCCCTCAAGAGAAACGGCGGCCGCGAGCGCATCATACCTTGCCGTCTGCTTTGCAACCCGACTACGAAGCCACTCGTTAATGGCTGCACCAGCGACGGTCGCAACGAGCGCGCTAGTAATGACAGTTGATAGAAGCTGCATCTAGGTAAACCTAACGATTAGCGTAACCGGCCGGCTTTGGAGCGCCAGCGGAAAGGCCGGCCCGCATTGACGCTTTTGTTAGACTAGGCTATTTACCACCCTTTTTTCGGTTGTCGTCGATACAAAGCATCTGGCAGTTTGCTGCCTCCGTTTTTCCGCCTTCGTGCCACGGTTTGATATGGTCTGCTTGCATCTCTTCGATAGTAAAGGTCTCGTTGCAAGCAGGACAGACCCCTTTTTGGCGCTCAAAAGCCTCACGCCTCATCCTTTCATCAAATTGACGAATGCTCAGATGCTTCTCTTTGCCGTTTAGAACAAACAAGTAGATACCCTTCTTGTTCGTTACGTCCGGGTCGGCCATCAACTTCGCGACTTGTTCTTCGAGCGCGTCAGGGTCAAGGTCCGCATCCTTGTGCTGGTTGTACAGTATTCCCCAGGGTTGCCCTTTCATTTCTTTCTTGCGCTCCACGGGAAAGGTCGCTCTCACCCACGCAACGACGTTTTGGAAGTAGACCCACAGATCATTTGCCTTAGATTTTTTCTGGTTTTTTCCCATGAAGTCTCTGATTGAGGCATCGCTCTTATCGCCACATTTCCACGCAATGACCGTTTCGAGATATTCCTGTCGAATCGGCGTGCCTTTCATGAGGTCACCACCGACCTTGTAGGCTACACAGTCGGTTTTGCTGAAGTATTTCTTTGCGTCAGACAACCACGGACCGGCGAAGACGGCGTTTCGAAGTTCCTGCTTGGTCAACTCCTTTCCGGCGATATTGATGGTTTCGAACCAACTGAGTCGTTCGCTATCGGTCCCTTCACAAAAATAGACCATCAGCTTGTAGTTGAGTATCTGTTCTTGCTGATCGTCTGTGAGGTTATGGAAGTAAAGGCCGTTCCATGAGAAATCGCCTTCGACGTACTGGCAGATGGAGATTGTGCGCTGCTGTCCATCAATCACCTCGAAATGGCCGTCGTCGCGTACTGACCAGTACATGACGTTGAGAGGAAAGTCTTGCGTCACGGTTTTGATGACTGCTTGCCGCTCCTTCTCCCCGTAGATAAACTCGCGCTGGTAAGGAGGGCGAATATCGAGTTTGCCCCCGTACCCTCGGACTCCTGCTTCTTCGTGGTCTTCGTAGTCGGAAACTAAATCTCGCACTGGAATTTCCTGAAGTTCGATCTTCACTTCTCCACCTTCTTGTTTCTGATGAAAACGCGTGCATAAAGCGATGTGAAGTATTCCTCGCCCACTATGTAATATGTCTTATCCTTGGGCGGTGAGTCCACCTTGATTGCCGGCGCGTCGTTGAGTTTTCCGACGTTGCTCCTTTTGCCGTTTGAGCTCACCTGAATTTGTGTCGGGTACTGCTTGGAGGCTGCGCCGTACCAAGACTGAGAGATGCCGACTATCTCGAACTGGTCGGGATTGTGCTTAGTAAGGAAACCAATCGTTACACCCATAACGCCCGGATAGTCCTTTGGAATATCCGCGACCTTGCTCACTTCAATCGCGTCAAAGTTATCGTACCTCGGGTACTCATCTGGGTTATAGGTCTTGTACAGAATCAGATCCTCGTGACGCTTTGTAAAGTCTAGGTTCGTAAACCAGCACATATTTCCGAAACTCCGCCACTTCTGACCATTGTCGTCTATCCAGAAGCGGGTGGCGCGAGGCGTGTAGTAGTCCGGGACCCTGAAACTCATATCCCCACTATTGGCACCGACCCACAGCTCGCCGCGCTGTATCAGAGGGAAGATCCCTTTGTACTTAAGGGCATTTTGGTTCGCAAGGATAATGAACTTCTTGTCGTACTCGAAGAGCTGAGCGATGTACTCCCGGAACAGCGAGAAGGGCGGGTTCGTGACCACGATGTCCGCCTGCTTTAAGAGCTTGATAGCCTCAGCGCTACGGAAGTCTCCGTCGCCCTCCAAGAAATTGACCTCGATTTCATCATCCCCAGGGATGCGGTCACCATCCTTGTCACCCTCGTACTCAAGATAGATCGCACGCTCGCTGCTATTTTCGCTGAAAAGGTCGCGTTTGTTGTTCTTGTAGCAGGTCGCGATTAACTTCTTGAGACCGAGCTTCTCGAAGTTATACGAAAAGAAGTGGAAGAACGCACTGACCCTAGGGTCGTCGCAATTAAGGTAAACTACCTTGCCCTTGAAGTGCTTCCGATAGTGTTTGAGTTCTCGCTCGACGTCTTCCAGCTGCGTGTAGAACTCGTCTTCTTTGTTCGTTTTCGCCCTGCTCAGACTTGAATTCTGCGTATCTGCCATTCTATCGTCCTATAATCGACTGACACTTTTGTGGATGTATTCGCTTCGTGAATGACTCGGTGGTCTAACGTCTAGGCTAAGCGGCGCGGCGTTAGCCGCGTCCGGTGGAGCGCGAAGCGCGGAACAAGCTTGAACGGTGTGTTAGATGTCATCACGACTATGCCACCTTTTTAGCAATTCTCTTTCTTCGATCTGAATTCGCTCTTTTGGAACCCCACTTCTAAGGGTGAAGTCGACAGCCATATCAGCAAGAGCCTTCATGAGTGAATGCGACTCCTCAGCTATCTGGTCTATTCGGGCGTGTAATGCTTCAAATGCTTGCGTATCCACGATAGCTTGCTCGCTGTCTACTCTTGATCGATGAACAAGCCAGTTACGCTCTTTTAGGATACTTTCGAAACGTTGCTCTAGTTCACCAGAAATCACTCCTTTCCGCCGCATGGAGTGCACGGTCTTCCCAAAAGTATTCTTCAACGCCGATCCCAGCAATTTGCTACCCATCTTTTCGCCCATTCCACGCTTTGCCTTTGCCATGAGCACGAAGGCTTGAGCCGAACTCGCCTCCAGGGATTGAAGCTGCCATAAAGCGAATCCAGCGCGCTGGCAGATCACCTCAAGCCGCTCAGCTCTAGCTAGCTTTTCTTCGAAGACTCCCATGACATTTAACGACTGGCATCACTGGCGGCAATGGAGCGCAGCGGAATTGCTGTCCGCGTGCATGCCTTTGTTGGGAATGCTTTGTTTTTACTCTTCATGTTGATTGCTAAGTATCTGTTCCAATGGATTTCAGACGCTGTTTTCATGCTGGATCCCTCATTCAATATCCAGGTAATCAAAGCGACCGAGCCGCAACAGATTTTCCCGGGCACGTTCAGCATTTTCGCGGACCTGAGGGTCTTCAGCAGTCAGGCCAGCCTTTAGAATTGGCTTGGCCTCATCAGCTGAAATATACATCTCCGTGCCTTGGTCCATGGCAGCCGTAATTTTCGCAAAGCATTCAACTACCAATGCCTGGTGATTCGGGAGCAGTTTATTCAGAGCTCTCACCTCAAGCAAAAGCCCTACATCTTTTCCCCGGCCAAGATCGAGAATCTTCGAGTACGATTGCAAACGCCAGTCAGAGCCGAGACATTCGGCTTCCAGCCAAAAGGTAAATTCCTGAAGCTCCAGCGGCTCAGCGGCTTCAAAGCGCCAATCGAAAAAAGCGATAATGCGGTCGGTCAGAGTTTTTTCTAGTTGCCTGCCGCTATTTCTCAGTGATCGACCAACATGGTCGAAGAGTTGCCCCCAACGTTTCCGGTCATCTTTGGTCTTTTCATAAAAGCGCTCAAGCAGGCTTTCATTACCCGTCAGAGGGTAGACTTCCCAAAGGTAGTAGGTGAAAAGGTGCTGGCCCAGTCTGTCGATAAGCCCCTTACCGTCGCCTTTTTCGATCGCCAGGATATTCAGGTTCTCTATTGCGTATTCAAACTCACCCCGCAGAATTTCAAACGTTAGCTTGACCGGACGGTTAAAGCGGATATAGCTGCCAAAAGCATCCCGCCAAACAGCTTCATTTGCCTGCGGGAAAAAGATCTCGCGTTGCTGGACGGCCCAATCCCGATTGAGGGTGCAGATGTTTCCGAAGTGCATCCCCAGCAGCGCCTGCTCAGGCCGGGTTAGCGGAATTTCAGCATTCTCGGCTAGACGTTCCGCGAGGATGTCGGTCACTTCCGGCAGCTGGTCTTCCGGCAACTGGCGGCGAATCCAGAAGCCGAAATTGACGAGGGATTCAAGTGCCCGGCTGCGGGTATTGTTGATGGCCTCGGTGATAGGATCGTCGCGGTTAAGCAGCACCGGGCGGTCGTGGTCGAGCCGCCAGTCGGACTGACCGCACGCCTGTCGAAGGAGAGCGGCAAGGCCGTCCCTTGCGGTAATTGGCGCTTCCGTATCCTTGTTCACACAGGCGTCAATAAAATTAACCACGGCCCGGCGCGAGCTGCCCCAGTCGGGATGGTCGCGTGATTCGTCTCGCGGCTCGGGTTGTCCTTCCACTCGCGACGTGTCCGGATGTGACAGGACCCATGCACAGAACTCAAGCCACTGGTCCAGTTTGTCGAAATTCTTTTCCTTGACGAGTTCGAGCATGGCCTTGAGCATCGCGGCGACGTAGACCGGCCGAGCAATCCTGTCACGGTTCGCCAGCCAGAAAGCCAGGCGTTCGTCATCTGGTACAATCTTTTCTTTGAACAGGGACTGAAAGACGCCAGCCAGCGCGGAGATATTGATCTCAACCAGCCAGTTGTCCTTGTCCCGATGCTCCTCGTTCCAATCGTTCAGATAGGTCAGAAGCTCATCATCGGTGAAGCTCTCAAGATCCTCGGTGGACTTCGGGCTCCGGTAGCTGACCGTGCCGCCGGTTACTCCGCCGTAGGGAGAATAGCTATCATCGGTAACACCGTCAGCCGAGGATTCACTTTCGAGCTCATCGAAATACCGTCGAACATCCCCGCCTCCTAGCAGTGCGGCGAATGGGCGTAGCTGCATACGATGAAAGTAGCGCTGATGCTGCTGAAAAGCCTCCTCACTGTATCGTTCCCCCATCCATTCGCGAAAATCCACTTTGGAAGGCCCGCTGAAAATGGCGTCGAAAATCCCTTTTCGTTCGTCCTCACTGAGTAAACGGAGGCCAAAGTGTTCACTTGCCTTGCGGATCATCAATTGGAATTCGTAGTGATGTTCCCACTTGGAATAGCCATCGTGACCAAGGATCTCCTCGCGTATCCATGGGAGGGTCTGGTCATTGGGATGTGATGCGTAAAGGTGCTGCCGCAGACGCTTGAACACGTTCCAGCGATGATTTCGCAACGCCTGATCCAGGGCGTTAATGGATTCCGGGGTTTTGTCATAGACTTGCTCACAGGCATAGGTCAGCGTCTGCACCAGAGCTTCCTTCGAATCCTGATAGTCGCGATCCGGCATATCCAGCCTTTTGCACCAGATCTCCGAATAGTCCTGATCGCTGCCTTCTTCGAAATCTTGCGGGTGCTTTCCCAGTCTGATCATGCTTGCCACCGCATCAATCAGGATGCGGGAAACCTGATAAGGTTCATGCTCAGCCAAGGGGCGAACGCCTTTTTCCAGGATTTGCTGGTACTCCCATTGATCGAAACGCGGCTTCGGCTCTAGCGAAGTGTTCCAGGCTTCCGGGTTATCTTTGCGCCGGGACTGCCTCTCCTGTTCACGGGGATCTCTGCGGAACTCAACAATATTGAGTAGTAAAGAAGGTGTAACTTCCGAAAGGTGTGCATCAAAAATGAATGGCTTTTTCAGCAAACTGATGATGAGCTCGTGACCCCATCGGCAGTTTTTAACAAAGGATGTAATGAATCGCGAAAAACTCAAAATCGCGTCAGCCGAATCGGCTTTTAATACAATTTTCAAGACACCTTCCAGAACCCGAAAATTCACCGTATTCGGAAGTGATGAAATTACTCCCAACACCTCAGCAGGGGCTGCATCAAAAATGCGTATCAGATATTCGAGGGGGGGCCACCATGGGGCAATATAGTGCCCTTCGGTAGTCTGTTCTGTGCCGGGAGGATTGGTAAAATATCCTCTTTCCGAAAGTGGCGTTAACCAAACAGCGTCGTCAGCGTTTTGGAAAAAGTAATCGTAATTAGACCCTCTGCTCTCCAATAACTGCATGACCCGTTCAACTTCAATTGGAGTCACCTGGTTCCCACGAGCAAGTATGGCCTTCAGTTCTGTCAGATCCTCGGTGGTGATGGGTTTCGTAAGATCGACGTCACCGGGCAGCCTTTCTTTGCCTAACAGTTCTGGCTGGAATGCCTCTATGTACTTTTCCAGATTAGGGAAATACACAATGTAGCGCCTACTCGCGCAAGCTTGACTAACATCACCATCCAAACCAACGACAGCAATGTTTGCGTGGTGTTGCTTATGATACTGATCTAGAGTGCTGATAATGAACGCGTCGGGAAATTCCTTGGATTTCTTCTCGGAGAAAGGAGGACGGATTTCAAAATACCAGTCAACGACATCCTCGAGATTGCCAGCGATCGGCAGGTTTTCAACGACAAAATGCTCTTTGAAGGAAGACCATTTTCGGTTCATCTCTTCAATACATTTCGTTTTCATTTCGTCTTGAGAAGGGAGTTCAGCAAGAGCTAATTCGTTGACAGGATATGCCTTATGTGCGTTTGTGACTGCATTGGCGACTTTTTCAGCCTCCCTGACAAAATGGCGAAGTAACTCACGCTCCATAATTACCGGGACGAGCAGGCGAAGGCCACCTTTGGCAAATGTGTCAATTAATGCGGTGAATGCCTTTGTGTCAAAACGCAGCCCTTGCCTTTTGAAGAACTCGGTATCGATATAGAGAGAGGTCGGAATATGTCGCATTGAGCACTTCCCCTAATCTCTGCCGGTGCTATAGTAGATTTTTGTCATCGAGATATATCCGTCGCCCAACGTTTGGGTTAACCGGCGCCGCCACCGAGCTCGCCCGGCTTTGCCGCCCGGAAGCTTACCGGCGTCCGGTTGAACCCTTTGTTAGAGCATAAAGCGTCAGCTACTATTCCACATCGCATAGGTCTCTCTCCTCAAGTTCTCGCACCATGGTAGTTGCCCTTTCGAGCCTTTCCTGAACCCGCTTTCGTTGAAGATCAGAATCACCGTCGTAGATGCGTAACCTTGGTAGATTGGACCTCATAAATATGCAATTCCATCTTAGAATGGTTTCGTAATCTTCATCCAACGCGGCTTTAATGGTTCCGAGATGTAGGCTTGTCGTTATCTCGGCGTGTTCTCGTTCGACGCTCCACATTAGATCAAGAAACGGATCAATTTCTCCATACCTCTTTTCGGCGACAAGGTACGCAACTGCTAGGCCTGAGCCAACAGCCACGAGGAAAAAGATTAAATGGAGAAGGTAGGATTTCATTGTGCTCTAACTAGAAAGTGTGTTTCAACATTGCGTCATACGGATTATTTTGTATAAACAGACAGGTAATGCTCGGCAATAGGGCTGTGAGAATAAGAAGTTCTTGATAATCATCTACCGACTTTTTGACTGTCGCTGGAATTATCACCCATCCGTGACGCATATGGATACGGGCGAAATCCGTATAAATTAGCGGGGAAGTCGCAGGGGTGGAATAATTTTGAGGTGACAGGCGAGCTAAAACCCCTGTCAACTGGATGGACATGTGGGCATTTCGGCAAATTTTTCCAACGCCGATATTCATGTGCGGATCGTCCTGGGCACGATCACTCTCCCTTCAAATGCCTGCAAACCAGGCCCGCCACTCCGAAGGGGGCCTGATCTGCCCTGAGATTATCATATTCGGTGAGTTTGGCGACAACGTACGGGACGTACGTCATGGGGAAAGTGTAGGAAGGTAATTTATCCTAGACGAGCGTGAATCCGCCGCCGCCTCCGGGCCTACTCAATTGGGCACCGGCAGAGAATCAACAGGGCACTGGCCCCTCAAGCTGGACTGGATTCTCTTGCAGCCTAAGCACTAATTCGTCTAGAAAAAGCACACCGGCATGCGCCAGCGAGATCTCCCCTGGCCTGGGTTTCGAGCCCCCACCCACCAGTGCCACCCCGGAAGCGGTGTGGTGAGGGGTGCGGAATCGGCGCTGTTTCCAGGTCGCCGGATCCAGTCCCAGGCCGGCCACCGAGGCCACCGCCGCCGCCTCCAGCGCCTCCTCTTCGGCCATGGGTGGAAGGATGCCGGGCAGGCGTGAGGCCAGGAGCGTCTTGCCGGTGCCGGGTGGGCCGAGGAGCAGAAGATTATGGCCGCCAGCGGCGCAGATCTCCAGCGCGCGGCGCGCGCGTTGTTGCCCGAGTACATCGCTCAGGTCCGGCCCGGTGAACTCGATCGTGTCCTCGGTCGGTTCGGCTCGCACCAGTGTCTGGTGATTATTGAGGGCGGCGGCAACTTCGGCCAGCGACTCGGCCAGATAGACCTCGGCATCGCCTACCAGCCCGGCTTCCTCGGCATTGGCGCGCGGCAGGATCAGCTTCCTGCCGGCATCACGGGCGCGAATGATGGCCGGCAATGCGCCTTTCACCGAGCGCAGCCGCCCGGTCAGCGACAGCTCACCGAGAAACTCCCAGTCATCGAGATCCTCCACCTCGACCTGCCCCGAGGCAGCCAGCACACCCACGGCAATCGGCAGATCAAACCGCGCCCCTTCCTTGGGCAGATCGGCCGGCGCCAGCGATACCGTGGTGCGCCAGCTCGGCAGTTTGAACTCGCAATTGCGAATGGCCGCACGCACCCGGTCCTTGCTCTCTCTGACGGCGGTTTCCGGCAGGCCGACGATGCCGAACAGCGGCAGGCCGGGCGACAGGTTGACCTCGACCGATACCTCGGGCGCCTCGATGCCTACCGCGGCGCGTGAATGAATGGTGGCCAGTCCCATGATCGATCACTCGCTGGTGGATTCCGGCCTTCATGGTGCCGGGCGATCCGATTAAGTTCGATGGCAATGCCGCCCCGACCCTTGTAGGAAATTTGCTATGAGGATCAGTGGGCCGGTGGGGTTGTTTCCGATGGGTCGTAGTACTTCCATAAAAAGGGCGAGGTTCTTGACCTCTGCCTTGTCTGTCGGCTTCTTTCCCCGTATAATCTTCCCATATTATATTCCCACCAAATATTCCCATGAAAACCGTCAACGTCAGCGGACTGAAGAACAACCCCAGTGAGGCCTTGCGTCAGGCGCGCGAGGACCTGGTGTTGGTGATGAACCGAAATCGCCCGGATGCCTTGATGGTCAACCTGGAACGCACCGGTGTGCTGGACATGGCCGGGGTCCGGGCAGCGTTGGCCACCGCGCTGTTCCGAGATGGCGAGTTATCGCTCAACCGGGCGGCAACGTTGGCCGAAATGACGATGTCGGACTTCATCAGCCACCTGTCGCGCCTTGGCATACCGGTGATTCGTCAGAGTGCAACGGAAGTGAACGAGGACATGGAGTCGCTCGACCAGTGGCTCGCTTCGTCGTAAGCGACGCCAGTCCGCTGATCGCGCTCGGTCGGGTAGGTGGACTGCCCTGGCTCAAGCATCTCTTCGGTACGGTCTGGATCCCGGCCCAGGTCGAAGCCGAAATCTTCCCCACTCCCAGCACCGCCGACCAGGACGCACTACGGCAGGCCGTTGATCGCGGTTGGCTGAAGGTCTGGCCGCAGAGGGTCGTGCCTCGCGGGCGCCTGGACCTGGACGATGGCGAGCGGGCCTGCATCGAATTGGCCCTCAAGCATCCCGGTACGCTGCTGTTGATTGACGAGCGTGCGGGCCGGGCGCATGCGCGTGAGTGTGGCCTGAACATTGCGGGCACTGCCGCCGTGATTGGCGAGGCCCGGGCGCGCCAGGTCATCCCCTCGGCCCGCCAGGTGTTCGAGAGCCTGCACCAAAGCGACTTTCGCATCGCGCCGGAGGTGATTCGAGCCGTGCTGGAGCGGGTCGGGGAGCTTTAGCTGGTGGTCGTGCGCGATTGACACGCCGTCGATCTGCGCAGCGCTGCTGGTTTGCACGGCATCGGCAGGTCCGGATCGTCGTGCTATTCTCCCGCTTTTCACAGAGTTGGCAGGACCGTGCGCGTTTTTTCGGCGCGTTTTCGTTTTTTTTCGGGACGTTTTTTTTCGGGACAGGCATTGAACAGGAGATTTCCTACTGCCCATTGAGGAGATCTCCGATAGACCAGTAGTTGTCCGCTGGCAAGAATGCCGGCATGACTTATCCACGCAGTCATCTGGTTTCCGAAAACGACCCCGGTTACTACCATGTCGTGACACGATGTGTGCGACGTGCTTTTCTGTGTGGCCAGGACAGGCTGACTGGACAGTGCTTTGAATATCGCCGCCAGTGGATCGAGGCGCGGATACTGGAACTGGCCGAATGCTTTGCCGTGTCGGTGTATGCCTATGCGGTGATGTCGAATCATTGTCACGTCGTCCTCTACGTCGACCCTGGCGAGGCGCAGTCATGGAGGGAACGCGGGTTCGCTGGCGGCCGGGCGCGGCTACTCCGTGCCAATCAAGGAACCGGACGAGTGTCCGTTACAGCCCGGATTTCTTGAAGAAATGGCGCGAGACAACGGTCTTGGGGTCGCACTGCATCGCTCATCCTGGGAGATTTTCAATCGAACGGAGAACCCCGGCCTGCTGGAGCGTGCCGTGATCCGCGTGTTGTTCCACCTGGGTGGCAATGGTGTCGTGGGCATGTGGCTGCTCAAGCATGCGTGACCAGTTCCAGGCATCAACTGCCCTGGCCGTAGAGCGGCGGCAGTTGCTGGACTTTTCCTGATCCAACCAGGAATGGGTTGTTGATGCGCACGCTGCCGTAATGGCGGCCGTGTTCGAAATCCTCCGACAGGATCTCCGGGATGCCGAAGGTTTCGGCGCAGGCCCAGAGATGGGCATCGAACCACGACAGTTTGTAGGCGGCGACGCCTCTCAGTGCGGTGGTCAGTACCTCGCGATTCGGGTAGATCATGGGAAACTGAAGGATCAGCGATTCGGCCTCGCGCAGGGCGTCGGGCTGGTCGAGCAACGGCGCTCCTTCGAGATCGGCGCGGGGGCGGGATACGGCGGCGACGAACTCGATGATGGCCTGATGGGGCAGTACCAGGCTGTCGTCGGTCAGGCCCTCGCGGAGCACGCGGCTGGCGATCGCCTGCTTGAGCGGGTCGCGCGGGTCGAACCGGTAGACCAGGACATTGGTGTCAATCAGCCTGGAGCGCATCCGGGTTACTCGCCGTTTTCCTTTCCGCGCGTGTAGAGATCGTCGCGTTGCCAGTCGCGTTCGGCCGGCGGATGATCAGGCAGGGCAAGTTTCGATGCACGCTCGGCCTGGCGCTTGCTGGCTTCGTCAAACAGACGCAGACGTTCGCGCTGGTCGAGCCGTTCGCGCGACCGGCTTCCAGCCGGGACGATGCGAATGACTTCGCCCGCGGACTGGAACTCGATCTCGTCACCGGGGGCAATGCCATGCTGCTCGGCAATGCGCTTGGGCAGCGTGATCTGCAGTTTGGACGTGACCTTGGCCATGTCCTTACTTTAGCAAGGATCGTTTCCTTGTCAAGATTCTGGCATTGGAAGGCGTCTGTTGGTGACGACACCCCCCAGAACATCGAATCGGCCGGACTGGCCGCACTGTGGCAGAATCGCCACCATTCGTGTCGGGGACTGATATCCCGGCCTTCCCGCCATTCATGGCGTTTCACGCAGAGGCCGAGTACGGCATGTCGGAAACGGATTCATCAGGGCAGCCGCCTGCCAGTGCCGGCGGTCTCTCGTCGCAGCAGCAGCTCGATCGACTGCTGAACGACATGCGTGCCGCGTTGTCCGACGATGCGGGCACGTCCGTGGAGACGGAGAGGGAAGGCCATGCAGGCGCGTCCGTTTCGCGACTGGTGGCCCTGCGCCAGCGTGCAGGACGCTGGCTGACTTCGCATCGCTGGGGAATGCGCGCCTGGTTGATGGCCCGGCGCCTGTTGCGCCGGCCGGTTGCCGCGCCGCAGCCGGCGGCAAGCCGGCAACGCGAAGCCTTCCGGGCATTGGCCGAGCCGGCGTTGGAAGAATTTCTTTCGGGAACGGCGCGCCTGTCGTTCGATCGGCCCGATCAGCCGATGGTGTCCGTGCTGCTGGTGCTCTACAACCAGGCCGCACTGACCCTGCAGTGCCTGCGCTCGCTTCAACAGCAGGGTGTCCCTTTCGAGTTGATCGTGGTCGACAACGCTTCGTCTGATCGCACCGGCGAATTGCTGAAGCGCCTGGACGGCGTTGAGATCATTCGCAACGATCACAACGCCGGTTTCGTCGAGGCGGTCAATCAGGCCGCGGCCCGGGCGAAGGGCGAGCATCTGCTGCTGCTCAACAACGATGCCGTGCTGCTGCCCGGTGCCATGGCGCGGGCTCATGCCCAGCTTGCCGGTGACGAGGTCAGCGGCAGTGTCGGCGCGCGCGTGGTGCAGCTCGACGGCCGGTTGCAGGAGGCCGGGTCCATCATCTACGCCGACGGCACCTGCGAGGGCTACGGTCGTGATGGTCATCCCTCGGCTTGCGAGTTCATGTTCCGGCGCGAGGTCGACTATTGCTCCGGCGTGTTTCTGATGACCCGGCGAGCCTTGTTCGAATCGCTGGGTGGGCTGGATGCCCGCTACTCGCCGGCCTATTACGAAGATGCCGACTACTGCGTGCGCCTGCTGCTTGCCGGCTATCGCAATGTCTACGAGCCCGGTGCGGTGGTACTGCACTACGAGTTCGGCAGTTCGTCCAATTTCGAGGCAGCCGCCCGCCTGCAGGCCGAGCATCGCCGGGTCTTTTCCGAGCGCCATGACGCATTCCTGTCCGGACAGCCCGTACGTGACCGGGCAACAAGACCGCTGGCGCGCAGCCGTCCTGACCGGCCGCGCCTGCTCTACATCGACGACCGGGTCCCGCATGCCAGCCTTGGCACCGGCTATCCGCGCTGTCGGCAAATGGTGCATGAGCTGGTGGCGCTGGGGTTCGAAGTCACCTTCTATCCAATGTGGCCGGCGAGTGAATCCTGGGCCGATATCCGCGCGACGCTCCCCGAAGAAGTGGAAGTGATGCGGCCGGGCGGGCGGCTGGATCTGCAATCGTTCCTGCTCTCACGCCACGATGTCTATTCGCGCATCGTCGTGAGCCGCTCGCACAACATGCAGTTTGCCGGCGATGCCATCGCTCGCATTCGCAAGCGTCTGCGCGAGTTCGAGCTGGTCTACGACGCCGAGGCGGTCACCGCCAGCCGCGAGATGCTGGCCCTGGAACTGGCCGGCAAGACGCTGTCGCCCCGGCGGCGTGCATCGATGCTCCAGGCCGAACTGGCTCTGGCCGGCCAGGCCGACCAGGTCATTGCCGTGTCCGAACACGAGGCCGGGCTGTTTCGCGAGGCTGGCTGCGAACACGTCTCGGTGATCGGTCACGCGCTCGACCATGACCTTACGCTCGCCAGCTTCGATCATCGCAGCGGCTACCTGTTTGTCGGGGCCTTAGGCGATGCCGATTCGCCCAACGTCGACTCGCTGGTCTGGTTTGTCGAGGACATCCTGCCGTTGCTGGCCGCCGGTCAGGCCGATCCGGTCGAGCTGACCGTGGTCGGTGACTGCAGTGCAGATATCCGTCACCGCCTCGAGCGCGATGGCGTGACGTTCACCGGACGACTGGATGACCTCGAGCCGGTGTTCGATCGGGCGCGCGTATTCATCGCCCCGACGCGCTTTGCCGCCGGCATTCCACACAAGGTGCACGAGGCGGCCGCTTTCGGCCTGCCGTGCGTCACGACCTCGTTGCTGGCACGGCAACTGGGCTGGCGGCATGGCCGGGAGCTGCTGGCCGCCGACGATGCGCACGACTTTGCCGGGCATTGCCATGCCCTGCACGAGGACGAGACGCTGTGGGCGGCCGTCCGCCAGCGTGGTCGTGAAGCGGTCGAGCGCGACTGCTCGCCGGCGGCCTTCCGTGCCGCCGTCGAGTCGGTATTCGCGCCGTGATCCTGCTGTGGCTGGTCACGCTGGGCTGGGCGTTCAGCTTCTCGCTGATCGGGGTCTACCTGTCCGGGCAGGTAGACGACTACATCTCGGTCTTTCTTCGAGTGACCCTTGCCGCGCTGTTGTTTGCGCCGCTGTTGCTGCGCGTGCATGTCAGCCTGCGCCCGGCACTGTCGCTGATGGCCATCGGTGCGGTGCAGATCGGGCTGATGTACCTGTTTCTGTTCCACTCCTACGCGTACCTGAGCGTTCCGGAATTGTTGCTGTTCACCATCTTCACCCCGCTCTACGTCACACTGATCGACGAGGTGATGATCGGTCGCCGGCGCCTGCCGGGTCGCTTCTGGCTCGGGGCAGCGCTGGCCGTGGCGGGTGCGGCGATCATTCGCTACGGGGAGTTGAGCGACAGCTTCGTGACCGGGTTCTTGCTGGTGCAGGCCGCCAACCTGTGCTTTGCCGCCGGGCAGGTGGCTTACAAGCGCCTGGACCTGGGCGGTGAACTCGAGCAGGTGCACGTGTTCGGCCTGTTCTTTCTCGGCGCGGCACTGGTGTCCGGGCTGGGCATGGCGCTGTATGCCGACTTCGCGAACATGCCAGCCACCGGTGTGCAATGGGGTGTGTTGCTGTGGCTGGGCCTGGGCGCTTCGGGGCTGGGCTACCTGGGCTGGAACCTGGGCGCCAAGCGCGTCAACACCGGCCAGCTCGCGGCGATGAACAACATGCTCATTCCCGCCGGCATCCTGGTCAACGTGATGATCTGGGATCGGGATGTGGATTGGCTGCGGCTGACGGTCGGTGCAGCCGTGATCGTTGCAGCGGTATTGATTGCCGGCAGGAAAAGAGTGGACAGGCGGAAGACGTAAGACCGCAGACGGCAAGAGGCCATGAGATGGCTGCTTACTCGGGGTCTTTGCCGTCCTCCCCGTCAAGTTGCGCCTCTATCGCTTCCAGTTTCTCACGGGTGCGCGCCAGCACCTTCTTCTGAATTTCGAATTCCTCGCGCGTGACCAGGTCCATGCGGTTGAAGGTGGTCTCGAGGATGGCGCGGAACTGTTCATGCAGCTCGGCGCGCGCGGTCTTCAGCTCCTCGGGCACGGCGGCGGCCAGCTTGCGGGTGATGTCGTCGATGGTCTGGAAGTCGGGGCGCATGGTCGGGTCGTCAATGTCGTCAAGCCCCAGATTATCGCAGATCAGCGCAGATGGGCATGAATTCAGGAACGTCGTAATCCGTGATTTCTGCCAATTTTCATTTGCATCTGCGTTAATCTGCGTTCATCTGCGGTTGTAATGTTCCGGTGAGTGAATCCATGAAACTGATTACGGCGATCATCAAACCCTTCAAGCTCGATGACGTGCGCGATGCGCTCGGCGAGGTTGGTGTGACCGGCATGACGGTATCCGAGGTCAAGGGCTTCGGTCGCCAGAAGGGGCATACGGAGCTTTACCGTGGTGCGGAGTACGTGGTTGATTTCCTGCCCAAGCTCAAGCTCGAGATTGCCGTTCCCGATGACGATGCCGAGCGGGTGGTTGAGACCATTGTCGAGACTGCCTCGTCGGGGCGTATCGGCGACGGCAAAATCTTTGTTACCGACGTCGAGCGAGCGGTGCGCATTCGCACCGGCGAGGAAGGCGACGACGCCTTGTAGCCGGCTACGCGTATCGTCGGCACCAGCGCCGGCCCGAGCCATAAGCGTTTTCCGATGCCTTCAGCGGGCTATTCCACTTCCTGCTCGGTAAACATCGGCTGGTCGTTCATGAATGGCACGTCCTCGGCCACGTGGCAAGCCATGCAGGCATCGCGGGCCTGGCCGAACTGCTTGCGGATGGCCTCGCCATCGCCGGATTCCAGCGTTTCCAGGTAATTCTTCCAGATGCCGTCGAGAAACAGGGCGTCGGCATTGGCCTGGCGGGCGGGGCGTTTCATGTAGCCACCGCGAATGGCGCTGCCGATCTTGTCCCAGTGATAGTGGGCGAGCTCGAAGTTGTCGTCGCGAATGGCCTGTGCCATGCGTTCCCAGCGATTGCCGACTTCCCACATCGCACCACTGAAGCCGCCCAGGTAACTGCTCAGTCGCTCGGCACGCGTGTCCTCGTCGGCATTGGTCAGCCAGTCATCGGCCAGAACGGGCTGGGCTACAACAAAGGTCAAGGCAGCTGCCACCAGGGCGAGGTTTCGCAAGAGCTTCATGACTGTGGTCTCCACTTCCAGTTGTGCGATGATTGGAAAGATTACCAGAACCCGATGGATTGAGAATCGATGAACCCGATTACGCGCCTTGTTTCACTGACTGCCGCTGCCATCCTGCTGGCCGCCTGCCAGCCCGAAGAGCCGCCCGCGCCGCCGGAGCCGACCGAGCCCCGGGAGCCGACCGCCGAGGTCCGCGTGGAAACCGGCACCGACCCGCACAGCTTCGCCGAGTACGAAAAGGTCCATGTCACCCACATGACGATGGACCTGGACGCCGACATGAATGCCCGCACGCTGTCGGGGCATGTCGTGCTGGACCTTGAACGCCCCGAGGCCAGCCACCCGCGACTGGTGCTCGACACCCGCGATCTCGACATTCGCGACGTCAATGCAGTTCAGCCCGACGGCGAATACCTGCCGGTGTCCTGGCGCCTGGGCGAGGATCATGGTCATCTCGGCCAGCCGCTGATCATCGTGCTGCCGCAGGGTATCGAGGCGGTGCGCATCGACTATGCCAGCTCGCCGGATGCCTTCGGCCTGCAATGGCTCAACGAGGAACAGACCTCCTCGGGCAAACCGTTCATGTTCTCGCAAAGCCAGCCGCATTACGCCCGTACCTGGGTGCCTCTGCAGGACACGCCGGCGGTGCGCTACACCTTCGATGCCACCGTGCGCGGCCCGCGCGATCTGATGGTGGTCATGGGCGCCGACGGCAACGCCTTCGAGCGCAACGACACCGGCGAGTACAGCTTCCACATGCCTGAAGCCATTCCGTCCTACCTGATGGCGATTGCCATCGGCGATCTGGTCTTTGCCGAGACCGGACCGCGTTCGGGCGTCTACGCCGAACCGCAGTGGATCGAGGCTGCGGCCGACGAGTTCGTTCAGCTTGAAGAAATGATCGACATCGGCGAGGAACTCTACGGCGAGTACCGCTGGGGCCGATACGACCTGCTGGTGCTGCCGCCGAGCTTCCCCTTCGGTGGCATGGAGAATCCGCGCCTGTCGTATGTCACGCCCACCATCATTGCCGGCGATCGCAGTCTGTTGTCCTTGGTCGCACACGAACTGGCCCACTCCTGGTCGGGCAACCTGGTCACCAATGCCGCCTGGCGCGACCTGTGGCTCAACGAGGGTTTTACCGTCTACTTCGAGGCGCGCATCATGGAAGCACTCTACGGCGAGGAAATCCGCGACCAGCTCGCCAAGCTGGCCTGGGACGGGCTCCAGGACGTGGTCGCCGAGGCCGACCCGCGCGACCGGCAACTGGTGCGCGACCTGTCCGACCGCGACCCCGAGCAGGCCTTCATGCGCGTGCCCTATGACATGGGCCGTTTCTTCCTCGACTGGCTGGAACACGAATTCGGCCGCGAGACCTTCGACGCCTTCCTGCGCGAATACTTCGACCACTTCGCCTTCCAGTCCATCACCACCGAGGACTTTCGCGACTACGCCCGCGAACACCTGGTCGAAGCCCATCCGGGCAATGTGACCATGGAACAACTCGACGAATGGCTCTACGAGCCCGGCATGCCGGAATTCGCCATCGCGCCGGAGTCCGATGCCTTCGAGCTTGTTGACGAGAGTCGTGAAGCCTGGCTGGTCGGGGACAAGGCACTGGAAGACCTGCCGGCCGACGACTGGTCGGTGCACCAGTGGCGCCATTTCCTGATCAGCCTGGAAGGCGAGATCGACACCGATACCATGGTGGCCATGGACGAGCGCTTCGAGCTGACCGATGAGCAGAACTACGAGATCCTTTTCCTGTGGCTGATGCTCGCGGTCGAAAACGAGTACGAACCGGCCATCGCCCGGCTGGAAGACTTCCTGCTCGAAGTCGGCCGCAACAAGTTCACCCGCCCCCTCTACGCGGCCCTGGCCGAAAGCGAATGGGGCCACGAATGGGCCATCGAAGTCTACGAGCGCGCCCGCCCCGGTTACCACCCGCTCACCCGCCAGGCGGCCGAACGGGCGTTGGGGCTCTAAAAGGCAGGTAACAGGTGAAAGGCGAAAGGTGAAAGGAACGAGCCTTTCGCCTTGATCCTTGCACTGCCATCCCCCCATCCCGATATAATAGGGACCGAATCAATCCTGTATTGAGGGCCGCATGTTCGGCAACTCCTACACCCCGGTCAAATTCGAACGCGACTGCGAGGCGGTCATGGTGCCCGAGGGCGCCGAAGTCGAGCTGCCGGCCGGCACCGTCGGCTACATCACCCAGTCGCTGGGTGGCACCTACACCATCTACGTCGACGGCCGCCTGTTCCGCCTATCGGGCAATGATGCCGACGCCATCGGCAAGGAACCGCCGCCGGTGCCGGAGCTGCCGGAAAACGCCAGTGACCAGGACGTTGAGGAACTCGTCTGGGAGCAGATGAAAACCGTCTACGACCCCGAGATCCCGATCAACATCGTCGCCCTGGGCCTGATCTACGAGTGCAAGATAGAAAAACAGGACGACGGCAGCCGCCACGTCCACGTCGAAATGACACTCACCGCCCCGGGCTGCGGCATGGGCGACTTCCTCGTCGCCGACGTGCGCGAACGCCTGCTGCGCATCCCCACCATCGAGCGTGTCGACGTCGAGATGGTCTTCGACCCCCCCTGGAACCAGCACATGATGAGCGAAGAGGCCCGCCTGGAAACGGGCATGTTCTGAAGTGGTGACCCGGGGATGCAACCCCGGGCTACTCGTTGCCGGGAATTCCGTGGTCAATCGCATCCTGCTTTTCTCCATGTTGGTGGTAACCGCCTGGCCTGTCTGGGCGGTCGAGGCCGATCTGATCCTGCGTGATGTCCGAACGGGCCTGGCGCTTCAGGGTGACGTGTTTTACCGGCCCGTCGAGGTGTCGGTTGAGCCTTTGGCCGGGGTCATTGATGCGTTGTTGGATGAACCCCGGGCCGTTGGACAGGTTCAGGTGCATGGCCGCGGTGTGTTGCCGGTCGACGGGGTGACGGCGGTACGCGCCGAGGTGGAAGGCTACCATCCGCTTCATGCCGTCCTGCGCGGCGCGGGCCGTGGGTCGGGCTGGACCCTGATGCTCGACCCGGTGGACCATCCGGTTGCGCCCCGGCCCAGAGAGGCCGGGCGGTTGCTGATTTCCGGCTGGGTTCATGACCGGCAAGATTTCGAACCCGTGCCGGGTGCGCGGGTGGAGACCAGTCACGATGCGGCAACAACCTTCAGCGATGCCAATGGCTATTTCGAGTTGGAGGTACGGCCACCGGCGATTCGGGAGCATCGGCCTGAATCTTTCGCCATGCAGGTGTCGCATCCCGACTTTCCCGACTGGCGACGGGACGAGATTCTGGCGGGTGCCGGTGCGCTCGAGATGCAGGTGCCACTCGGTGCCTTGCATACCGCTTCTGCCCATCGCGCTCATGCCGATCCGTCCATTACCCCGGAGCCGACTACGGTGGACGACTCCCGGCAGGTGCAGCGCGAGTCGGGTGGTGACCAGCCACCGGCCAGTGTCGTCGTCGGCTTTGCCGATGCGGCCTGCAGCGAAACCTGCGGTCGGCCAGGCTGCCTCAATGCCTGTCAGCACAGCTGTGTGTTTTCGCTCGAAACCTATACCCGGCGCGGTGTGCCCAACGAGTGGTTTGGTTCCTGGAATGCCGATGCGCTGGCTGCCGGTGCGGTGGCCTACCGCAGCTTCGGCGCCTGGCATGCATTCAATCCATTGCCGGAAGGGGAGTGGGACATCTGCTCCAATGCCTGCTGTCAGGTCAACAACGACGAAACCCAGTCCGGCACGGATCAGGCGGTCGCAAGCACCGCCGGATTAATGCTGGTACGGGAAGGCAGTGTGTTTCGCTCGGAGTATTCGGCACAGAACAATAATCTGCTGGGTCCGCGTGCCTGCTCGAACGTTGATTGTGATGCTGACAGTGGACAGTGCGCATGTGGTGACGGTTATGCCGGATCACCATCGACCGACTGGTCGTGTCTGGCTGATCCGCCCAGTGTTGGCGATAGCTGCTTCGGCCACGGCCGTGGCATGAGTCAGTGGGGCAATCAGTTCTGGACGCTGGAGGATGAGCCGAAGAACTGGAAACGGCAACTGGACCATTACTACAACGCGGATGGTGAGGGCAGTGGCTTGCGTACTGCGACCATTTCTCAGGTGTTCGTGATCGACGAGGTCAGGGTGGTGCCCGCGAGCGTGCAGCCGGGTGAGGCTTTCACCATTGAGCTCGACGTCCGCAATCTTGCATCCGAACCGCACGCGGCGGTGCTGATCGGGGCCAGCGTTCGCCGACCCGGTGATGATTTCATCGATGACCCTGACAACGACCGGCTGGTTGCACTGCCGTCCGGCGTTTCGACCGTGGAGAGATCGTTTTCACTGCCAGCCAACCTGCCGAATGGCCTGTACGATCTGTGGGTGGCGTTGAGGATCGATGTGGATCGGGACGGTGCCATTTCCAGTGCCGACCTGGTCCAGCAACAGGTCACCCTGAATCAGGTGTTCCGGGTTGATGAGGGGCTGTTCCGGGACCGCTTCGAACTGCCGTTGGTCGGTTTCGAGTGACGGGCGCGCCAGGTCCCGGGTGTGGTTCCGTAGTGCTCATTGAAACTCCGTGTGAAATACGACATGTCGGTAAAGCCGTGGCGCAGTGCGATGTCGCCGATGCTCGACTCCTGCAGGTCCGGACTGACGAGGTCGCGTGCGCAACAGCGCAGGCGCTGCTCCCTTATCCACAGTGGTACGGTGGTTCCCTGAGCCTGAAACAGGCGCTGCACCTGGCGAATGGACAGTCCGAATCGGTTGGCGACCACCGACGTATTGAGATCGGGGCGCGACAGCGAGTGGAGCAGAAAAGCATGAATGCGCGGCAGCAGGCGGTCTGAGTCGCTGCCTGGGCCGGTGGGTTCTATGGCCGAGATCACCAGGCCGATGAACTGGTCGTAGAGGCGTGAGGGATCGGTCGAGTCGTCGTCGGTCAGGGCGGCGAGAAAACCGTGCAGTGCCGCACCGCCCGGAGGCGGTACCTGGGTGCCGTGAGCCAATGGGGTGAGCGCTTTCAGGTCGAGCAGGTCGGCGCGGGGCAGCATGGCGGATACAAATTCGAACTCCTGATCGAACTCCAGTGAAAACGGCTGGGTCGAGTCGACAAAGCTGGTCTGACCCTCATCGATTCTCAGACGTGTGCCGTTGGCATGCAGCCAGCCATGGCCAGACACCATGGTGCTGGCAAATAGCCATTGACCCGGACTGCTGCTGATCTCGCCGGCCTCTCGCTCCAGCCATTGCGCCATTCCGCTTACGGCCAGAAAAGCACCATCGCCAAACTCGCCCAGGCGAAAGCTGGCCCTGAACCCGGCCCTGTCCCCGGGGTTTTCTACGCGCGCACGAATGGGCAGTATCAGTTCGCTCAATCGGCGCTGCCATTGATTCAGGGGGCAGTCGGCAGGATCGGAGTGCAAGGTTGACCATTTGAGCACGTTGCCTGTGGACTCTCCGATCTCCGGCGATGGCTTTATCGACATGGCCTCGTCCATTTCTTGCCAGCCCACGATTATCCATACCGTTGTCGCCTCAGTCCATTGTGCGGTCGTTCCAGTTCTAACGATGTCAGGTGATTTGTGCCTAGCATCACGCTTTGGGGTGCGTGTCAGCGAGCTTTGGGGATGTCAGGTGAATGATCGTCCGGAATTCAATGACGAGGGAGACCATGCTCAAAGCGACATTGTTGATCCTAACCTTTTCGATCAGCCACATCGTGCTGGCTGACTGTGATTCGTCCATGTTCGCCGGTGGTGACGGCACCAGTAGTGATCCATGGCAAATCTCTACCCCTGAGCAACTCGACCACATCAGGCACTGTCCCGATGACCACTACTTCCAGCAGATTAATGATATCGACTTGAATGTGGCGCCCTGGAATGAAGGCGATGGTTGGCAGCCGATCAACGCAAGTATCAGTGACTTTTTCATTCACTACGATGGCGGTGGATACACGATTTCCAACCTCTTTATTGACAATGACGATGCGTTCTATGTTGGTCTTTTCGGATACGTGAGTGCGTCGACCATCTCCAATCTTGGGCTCAGGCGGGTCAGTGTGCATGGATCTGCCGAGGTCGGAGCCCTGGTTGCATGGGCCAACCGACAGCAGTTCGATGACCAGATTGTGATCAGCAATATCGAGAACGTGTGGGTAACGGGCACGGTAAGCGGCAATAACTTCGTTGGCGGCGTGATTGGCAATCTGCGCGGCTCGGCCCGATTCATGCAATGTGAATGCGATGTTGATGGTGCCGGCACTGTCGGTGGAATCATCGGTGGCCTCGACTCCAGCCCGGACGAGAATCCGCTTGAACTCAGTGACAGCCGATTCTACGGTCAGGTGAATGCCGAATCACTGGTTGGCGGGCTGGTCGGAAGTACCAATGAGGACGCCTGGATTCTTCGCAGTCATGTTGTGGGTGATATCTCTGGAAATGACCAGGTTGGTGGACTGAGTGGTCGCGCGAGAAGTCAGGTTGTTGACAGTTACATGCTCGGAAGCGTTGCGGGTGTTGAGCAGGTCGGTGGTGCTGTTGGTGAGCAGACATCTTCCGGGAGCCTGCAGAATGTCTATGTTGCCACCCAGATTGATGGCGAAGATGAGGTGGCTGGGCTGATCGGTCGCAATAGCAATGAAGTGCCTCCTGAGAGCAGCTTCTGGGACGAGCAGGCGTCAGGTTTGTCAGGCGAGTTTGACGCAACGGCGAAGACAACCAGCGAGCTGACCAAAATTGAAACCTTTACCGATACCGACACTGACGGTCTGGACTCACCGTGGGATTTCGATGATGTCTGGGCCATCGACCCGGAGATCAATGATGGCTATCCGTACCTGCTTGGCAATCCGCCGATTGAGCTTCCCGACATGATCTTCCACAGTCGTTTCGAAGAGTAGGCGGGCAATAGCCCGGATCGGAGGCGAGCCCCGATCCGGGCATTGTGTTTATCCTTCCCAGCGCAAGGCCATAAACAGGCTGCGGCCATGGGCATTGAAGCCGAACAGCGGCTCGTAGTTCTTGTCGGTCACGTTTTCCAGACGGCCTTCGACCTGGAAACCGCTGCCCAGCGGGTAGCCGGCACGCAGGTTGACCAGGGTATGCGAAGGCAGACGCTCGGCGCCGACATCCAGCCGTTCACCGGTATGGACGATTTCTCCACCCAGCCAGCCTCCGGTCGCGAGCAGGCGGTCGACTGACACGGCAGCCTTGTGTTCGGCACGTCGCAGCAATTGCTGACCGGTGTCGCGGTCTTCCGGGTCCTGCCAGGTGTAGCTCGCCTCTGTGCGCCAGGCATCCAGGCTGAGCTGGTGCCGCAGCTCCACGCCCCGGATACGTGCCCGATCGACGTTGACGGCCTGAAATTCCGGGCCGCTGAAGTCGATCAGGTCGTCGATGCGGGTTTCGAACAGGTTGAGTGTCACCGTCTGGCCGTCTGTGGGCCGGATCTCACTGCCGACCTCGTAGGTCCAGGACGACTCCGGGTCCAGTTCGGGATTGCCGGCGAACAGGCCTCCTGATCCGGGAGAGTAAAGCTGGTTGAAGTTGGGGGCGCGGAAGCCGCGTCCGGCACTGGCATACAGCCGCACGGCGTCGCTGGGCCGCCAGCCACCGGCCAGATTGCCGGTCACGGCGCTGCCGAACTGTTCGTCTTCATCAACACGCAGACTGGCCTCCCAGTCGGTACGGTCGCGATGGGCATGCAGTCCGGTCCAGGCACCCACGTTATAGCGGTTCTCGGCCCAGCTGTTGCGGCTAACGCCGGATTCTCGCCAACTGTCCAGGCCGATCAGCCAGAGGGTGTATTCCTCGATCAGGCGCTCGGCCTGCACGCCGGCCTGGACTCGCCGCGTCACTGCCTCGGAAAACCCGAATGGCGTTTCGGTATCCAGCCGGTCGCGGTACATGGCGACTTGGCCCTGCCATTGCCAGGGGCCGTTGCCATCGTGCCGATATTCGGTCTGGATGGCGTAGTTGAGAAAGTCCGACTCACCCTGGTCGAACTCGATTTCGCCGTCGCTGGCGCGCGCACTCCAGCTCAACTGGCCCGGCCCCAGGTCATTGCTGCCACGCAGGTTCAGGCTGAGATTCTCGAACCCGTCATCATCCGGATCGAAGGCAAAGCCGCGCTCGTTCTGTGCCGAAAACCCGTCAACCCGGCGTCCCGCAAGACTCATGCCGAAGGCTTCGCTGCCCCATGAGGCTGACAGCGCCCGGTCGTTGTAGCGGCCGTAGGCTGCACGCACCGATGTGCCTTCGGGCTGGCGGGTGAAGATCTGGATGACGCCACCTATGGCGTCCGATCCGTAGCGCGCCGCGCGCGGACCACGAACGATCTCGATGCGCTCGATGTGGCTGGGGTCGAGGATTTCCCAGGTGAATGACCCGGTGCCCGACGAGGCGGCACGCACGCCGTCGATCAGCACCAGCACATGGTTGGAGTTGGTGCCGCGCATGAAGGTGCTGGTCTGACCACCTGGACCCCCGGCGCGGCTCATGTCGATACCGGCTTCCAGGCGCAGCAGTTCCAGTATGTCGGGCGCCTGGCTGCGCTCGATGGCGGCACGGTCGATGACGCTGACCGAGGCCAGCGGCTGTTCGATCAATTGTTCGCTGCGTGTGGCCGTGACCACGACGGTGTCGTGCTCTGCGTCCTCGGCAACGACATGAAGAGAGGTCAAAAGCAGGCCTGAACCGGCCAGGCCGGCAAAAGTACTTCGTTTCATGGTGTTGTTGGCTCCTCGCGCTCACCCGCGCACTGGTCGGAGAGGGTGGAAGGAGCACGAGAAGCCGTCAGGATATGCACAGGCAACGTCGACCCCGGTCGCCCACCGCAACCCGAATGGTTCATGATCTGGCTCAGGCCGGTCTCCTGACTTTCGGGGATGAACAGTCGTGTCATCCCGGCTGGACCTTCCCCCATCATCCGACGGAGTGGTTGTACCAGCCGCATGTCCGGGCCGAATCACCCTGGGCGTGCCGATTACAGTTGCGGGGGCAGTGCCGGACTTTCACCGGTTTCCCGAAACACCTGATGCCGTGGCTTTTTTCTTGAGTCGCTGACTCGGTGGTCCCAAGTAGCAAGCCGCCATGTTAACCCAATCAGGCCGGTTGGAGCGCGGCAATTGGTGGAGGCCGTGCAGCAGTGAGCGTGCGGGGTCCCGGCTCTTCGGCCGGTAGGACGGTGACTGGGGGTGGGCGATGCAGGATCGAGCCTGTGAGGTCCCGGCGCGGTGGCCGGGGCGACGTTGAGGAGATGCCAGACGCTGTTGGTGGGGCAGGTTGATCCGGTCAGGCGGCCTTGCGGTCGCCGTTGCGGATCTTCTCGCCGGTGCTGGTCAGGCTGGCCTGGAGCTCTTCGAGCTCGAAGTCATCAACGGTGATGATTTCCATGACGCGCTCGCGTACCGAGGCCAGGAATTCGGCTTCCTTATCGGTTAGCACCTGATTGTTGACCGCCGAGGCAATATGCTCGTCCGAAGTGTACCCGGAGAGCTGTTCGGCCCGCTGGGCCTTGAGCATCTTGCGCTCCAGTGGCTCGGCGGCGATCACGTCGGGCAGCAGTTTTTCCATGACGCCCACCCAGTGGCCGGCGGCATCCGATCGGTAAACCCCGCGGGTGAGGCGGTCGCGCGTTTCCGAAGGCGAGAGCAGCAGCGAGGCCACCTTGTGACCCAGGCGGTCATTGGGTGCCCGCTCGACGCGACCCAGCGGGAAGATGATCATGCGCAGGAACGGGCGCACCCAGGGCATCGGGTAGTTGTCGATCACGCCGCGCAGCGCGGTCTGGATCTTGAAGATGGCATCGTGGAAAGCCCAGGCCAGAATCGGCTGATCGGCAGCCGGGCGGCCCTCGTGCTCAAAGCGCCTGAGCATGGCCGAGCAGATGTAGAGCTGGCTGAGTGCGTCACCCAGGCGACCGGAAATCTTTTCCTTCTGCTTGAGCTTGCCGCCATAGGTGAGCATGGCGATATCGGCCAGGTAGGCAAACGCGGCGCTGTAGCGGCTGAGCTTGCGGTAGTACTTGCGCGTGCGGCGGTCGCCGGGCACGGCGGCAAAACGGGCAAAGCTCAAGCCCAGGATGAAAGCCCGCACGGCATTGGAAATCGAATGACCGATGTGGGCAAACAGCAGCTTGTCGAATTCCCTCAGGCGCTCGTCATCATCCTCGATCTTGAGGGCTTCGAGCTCCTTGAGTACATAGGGGTGGCAGCGGATGGCGCCCTGCCCGAAGATCATCATCGAGCGGGTCAGGATGTTGGCGCCCTCGACCGTGATCCAGATCGGAGCGCCCTGCCAGGCGCGGCCGAGGTAGTTCTTCGGCCCGAGAATGATGCCCTTGCCGCCATGGATGTCCATGGCGTCCTTGATGATGTCGCGGCTCTGCTCGGTGCAGTGGTACTTGGCGATGGCGCCCGGCACGGCCGGTTTCTCGCCGTCGTCGACTGCCGATGCGGTCTGGCGGCTCAGGGCGCTGATGGCGTAGGTATGGCCGGCCATGCGCGCCAGGGCTTCCTCGACGCCTTCGAAGCGGCCGATGGGCAGGTTGAATTGCTTGCGGATGCGGGCATAGGCGCCGGTGACCAGGGTGGCGGACTTGGCCCCGCCGGAGGTCGAGGAAGGCAGTGAAATGGCCCGGCCCACCGAAAGCGATTCGATCAGCATGCGCCAGCCATTGCCGGCATGCTCGACGCCACCGAGCAGGGTATCGAGCGGCACGAACACGTCCTTGCCAACGATCGGCCCGTTGGGGAACGGGTTGTTGAGCGGGAAGTGGCGCCGGCCAATCTCCATGCCCGGCGTGTCGGCGGGCAACAGCGCCACGGAAATGCCGATGTCTTCGGTATCGCCGATCAGGCCGTCGGGGTCGTACAGGCGGAAGGCCAGACCGACCACGGTGGCACAGGGCGCCAGGGTGATGTAGCGCTTTTCGAAGTTGAGCTTGATACCCAGCACCTGCTTGCCGTCGACCTTCTTCTTGCAGACGATGCCGAAGTCGGAAATCGAGGTGGCATCGGAGCCAGCGGTGGTGCTGGTCAGGCCGAAACACGGGATTTCCTCGCCGGTGGCCAGGCGCGGCAGGTAGTGATCCTTCTGTTCATCGGTGCCGTAATGCAGCAGCAGCTCGGCCGGGCCCAGGGAGTTGGGTACGGCGATGATGGAGCCGACCTGTGAACTCATGCCGCCGACTTTCTCGAGCACGGCCCGGTGGGCAACGGCGGAAAACCCGAGGCCGCCGTATTCCTTCGGGATGATCATGCCGAAGTACTTGTTCTTGCGCAGGTGGTCCCAGACCTCGTCGGACACCCCGGCGCGGTAGTGCGAGAACTCCCAGTCGTTGATCATGCCGCACAGTTCTTCGACTGGACCGTCGAGAAAGGCCTGTTCGTCCGTGCTCAGTTCATGCAGGGGTTTCTTGATGAAGCGGTTCCAGCGCGGATTGCCGGTAAACAGTTCGCCCTCGAACCCCACGGTCCCGGCTTCCAGGGCAATGCGCTCGGTTTCCGAGATCTGCGGTGTCATCTTCTCGAAGCCCTTGAGGATGGGCCCGGTGATGAACTCGCGTCGCCAGGGGCGGTGATTGAGCGGAATGGCGACTGCCAGGAACAGCAGCCAGAACAGCGTCAGCAGGATCCAGCCCGGCTGCCCGGCGATGGAAAAGCTCAGCAGCACGATCGCGGTGGCGATGGACCAGGTCAGAAAGGATGTCTTGAAATAGGCGCATCCCAGGCCGACCGCCAGAAGGGCCAGCAGGAACAGCACGGTGGTCATGATTGTTGCGCTCCTCGGGAGGCCATGCGCTTCAGAAACGGGGCCACGGCACCCATGAAGTGTTCATTGTTGTCACCGGCCACCATGTGGGTTGCGTCGGCGACGGTTGCTTTCTCGGCATTGGGGGCCAGCTTGAGGAACTCCTCGATATGCTCCTCGCCGATCATCTCGCTCTGGCTGCCGGCCACCAGCAGGGTCGGAATCTTGAGCCGGCGGGTGGCCGACTTCAGGCGCGATTGCAGGTTGGCACTTTTCTCGGCCAGGGCCAGCATGGCCGGATCCCAGTGCCAGTACCAGCGCCCGTCCGAGCCCTGGCGAAGGTTGCGGGTCAGGCCATCACTCTTGCCGCCACGACGACGATGCGGCAGAAAGCCGCGTACCGATTCGGTGGCCTCCTCGAGCGTGGCGAAACCCTTGGGGTTCTGTCGCATGAAGGCGATCATGGCGTCAACGCCACGATCGTCCCAGCGCGGGGCGATATCGACCAGAACCAGTGCCTCGAGATCGACCTTGGGTTTTTCAGAATGCGCCAGCAGGGCGGTCAGCCCGCCCATGGATGCCCCGATGACCAACGGTGGGTGGGGCAGAGAAGCGCATACGCGTCGGAAATCTTCGACGAACTGCTCGAAGTCGTATTCTCCGCTGGGTGCGCGGTCACTCTCGCCGTGGCCACGGGCATCATAGCTGACGGCCTGCCAGCCAGCCGCGGCCAGCCGCCGACCCGTTTCTTCCCAGGCATACTGGGTCTGGCCGAAACCATGGGCCATGAGCACACAAGGGGCCCGATCATCGCCATAATACCGGAGGTTCAGGCGAATGCCGTCATCGGTCCAGATCTGGCGCCGGCGAATATCGTCATGTAATTTGCGAACAGCTTCCATACGGCAGAGTATGGTTATACCTTTTGGATTAGTCAACTAGACCTCATATTGGTTCGCTCTGATCCCGATACAAGGCCGCCCCGAAGGCTTCCGCCCCCGAATGGAGTACCATCCCCGATTATCATGCAGAATTCAAATCCTTCAACACGAAATGGCGGCGAACGCGCCACGCTCACACCGGCGGACTGGGAGCAGGCCGCGCTGGAGTTGATTGCGGAAAAGGGAATCAGTGGCCTGGGCGTGGAGCCGCTGGCGCGGCGGCTTGAAATCACCAAGGGCAGTTTCTACTGGCATTTTCCCGGTCGCGGCGAGTTGTTGGCCGCGGCGCTGGAACGGTGGGAAAACCAGGATCGCCAGCACCTGAAGCTGTCGCTGACCGCCGAGATGCCGCCGGCCGAGCGCCTGAGCCAGTTCGTGTGGCGAACCAGCCAGCAGACCCTGACTCACCGCATCTACCTGGCACTGTGCGCCGCCCCGGAAGATCCTTGCATCGGCCCGGTGATCAAGCGCGTGACCGCCCGCCGCATCAAGTACCTGGCCGGCGCATTCGAGGAACTGGGGCTGAATCGTGATTCGGCGCGCCAGCGCGCGAACCTGCTGTACTCGTCGTATGTGGGCTACTTGCACCTGCAGGCCCAGAACCTGGTGCCCGAGCCCGGCCCGGACAACCCGGAGTTCGAGCAGTACATCCGACATATCATCGAGACTCTGGTCGAGGTGGGTTGAGGCTCTCGGCCAGAACCGGTTGGGATTTCAGGGGCGGTGAGGCAGCGCCAGGTAGTCGCGGCTCTGCATTTCGATCAGTCGTGAGACGGTTCGCTCGAAGGGGGCGGTGAGCTTGCTGCCGGTGTAGAGTTCGGTGGGTGCCACCGCGGCCGAGACGATCAGCTTGACCGAGCGGTCATAGCATTCGTCGACCAAGTGAATGAAGCGACGCGCGGTGTTGTTGTCGTTTTCCTGCATCTGCGCCACATCGCTAACGATGAGCGTACCAAAGCGCTTGCACAGCTCGATATAGTCGGCGCTGGCGCGCGGGCCCTGGCACAGCGTGGCAAAGTCGAACCAGACCACCGAGCCGGCGCGTCTGAGCGGCTGGAGTTCTCGACCCCGAATGTCCAGCGGCGCGGTTGATACCCGCTCCCCGGCCGCCAGCGCCTCGAACTCCCCGGCCAGCTCCCGGCGGGCCGCTTCGTCGGCCGGGTGCAGGTAGGTGGGGTGGCGCACCAGTTCCCGCAGCCGGTAGTCTTCGCGGCTGTCCAGGCAAATCACGTCGCAATGGGCCTTGATGGCCTCGATGGCCGGCACGAAGCGTTCGCGCTGCAGGCCGCCGGCATAAAGATCGTCGGGGGCGGCGTTGCTGGTGGCCACCAGCGTGACCCCGCGCTCGAACAGGGTCTCGAGCAGGCCGGCGAGGATCATGGCATCGCCGATATCGCCGACATGAAATTCATCAAAACACAGCACGCGGGTTCGCGCCGCGATCTCGCGGCCCAGTCGGACGAGCGGTTCGCCTTTCTCGCGCAGGTGTTTCAGGCGTTCGTGGGTCTGGTCCATGAAGCGGTGAAAGTGAATCCGCTCCACCGGGATGCCGGACTCGGCCAGACTTTCGGCCAGCAGATCCATGAGCATGGTCTTGCCGCGACCGACCTGGCCATGCAGGTAGATGCCGGGTACGGCCGGATAGCGTTTCTGCCAACGCTCGACCAGGCTGGCGCGCTTGTTCCCGAGACGCTCGAAGGTGGCCTGCAGCGCCTCGACGATCTGCCGCTGAGCCGGGTCGGCCTTTAGTTGCTCCCGCTCGCACAGCTTTCGGTAGCGGGGTAGGGGTCCGGAGGCGTCACCGCCGTTCAAGGCTTCTTCCTCGTCGGATCAGGGCAGATTGGGCTGAACGTGATTCTTGATCAGCCCGCGCAGATCCATGAGTCGACGATGGAAGAAATGACCGGTGCCCTCCATCACCACCAGATTGGCATCGGCCTCGAGTGGCTCCGCCCATTTGAACACGGCATCGGGCGAGACCACCTCGTCCTCGTCGCCCTGGACGACCAGCCAGGGGCAGTTGGGCGGCATGAGCTGGTCGAAACCGTAGCGTTCCACCGGGGGAGCGATGGAAATCAGCTGGCGCACCGGCAGATCCTGGGCGGCCTTGAGGGCCACATAGGCGCCGAAGGAGAAACCGCCCAGCCAGAGGTCGTCGTCCGGACAGGTCTTGCGTGCCCATTCGACGACGGCCAGCAGGTCTTCGGTTTCGCCTTCACCGTCGTCGAACTCGCCCTCGCTGTCGCCGGTGCCGCGAAAGTTGAAGCGCACGGTCTTCAGCCCCAGTTCGCGCAGGCTGCGTTCCATGATGGTCACCACCTTGTTGCGCATGGTGCCGCCGTGCAAGGGATGCGGGTGGCACAGCACGGCCACGCCCGGACGTGCCGCGTCCGCTTCGGGGGCGTCAGCCAGGCATTCCAGGTGGCCGCTTGGGCCACTCAGGAAGAATTCGGTGGTTTCGGTTGGAAACTGCTCTGGATCCATTAACATTGGTTGTCCTCGGCACCATTGGTCCCCGCCCTCGGCGCGGGGGCACATCATAACCCAGTCACATCCGCCCATGAAAACCGTGAACCCATGAATCATCTGGCCCATGTGGTCCTGGCCGGATCGCAGGAAGGGCTGCGACTGGGAGCCTTTCTCGGCGACCACGTGCGTGGTCGACGTGCGCTCTCCGCGCTGCCGCCTGACTGGGCGGCGGGGGTGATGCTGCACCGGCGCATCGACACGCTCAGCGATTCGCATCCGGCCGTGCGCGCACTGCTGGCACGATTTCACCCCCCGTGGCGGCGCTACGCCGGGGTGATCGTTGATGTTCTGTTCGATTACATGCTCAGCCGCCACTGGGATCGCTTCGGGCCGGCGCCGCTGGGCCAGTTGTCTGCCGAACTGGATGATCTGCTGGCGCGGCATGCGGCCGACCTGCCAGCGCGCCTGGTGCGCTTCAGCCGCTGGGCGCGGGCACGGCGGCTGTGGATGCGCTACGGCGACAAAGCCATGCTTGATGAAATTTTCTATCGCCTGGCGCAACGCCATGGTCGCCCGGGTCCGCTGGCCGACGGCATCGAGGTACTGTCGGCCCGGGAGCGGGAAATCGAATCAACGTTCCTGAAGTGTTTCCCCGACCTGGTTCGGCAGGCCGGGGAAGAGCGGCTGAGGCTTCAGTCGAGATGGTCGAGCATGTAGTCGACCGAGGCGGCTGCCTGTTCGTCGCTCAGGTCGGCGCGACCCGCGCGCGGCGGCATGGCACCCAGACCATCAATGACCGAAGCAATCAGTGCTTCACGGTCCTGATCGAGTCGATCGCCCCAGGTCTCGCGCGCCAGCGTGGGTGCGCCGGCGACACCGGCATCGTGACAGGCGGCGCAGACCCGTTCGTAGATCATTTCGCCATCGGTCGAGCCGCCGAAGGCAACTTCGGGCTCCTCGGCAACTGCCTCTGCTGCCGCCGCCTGGGCCGCAGCCCGGCCGGTTTCGCCGGCATAAACACCGGCCAGCGGCTGCAGGCGCTCTTCCACGGCCGCTATGCGGGCGGCGCTGGGTTCGCGCTCCTGCGTCTGGTGGATGGCCAATGACAGCAGGATGATCAGCACGGTAAAGGCCATCAGCGCAACGATGACGATGCTGAAGTTCCTTATGAAAATACGATCATGTTCCTCGGACACGCCGGACAGACCTCATGTTGAATTCGGGGGTGGCTGCCTGCAGGCAGATTCGTGGGCGGATTATAGCCCAGTGATGGGCCGGTTGGAATCCGGGTCGGTCAGGCAATGACGCGGCGGGCCAGTCCCGCACCGGCGATTGCGCCGGCCAGCGGAACACCTGCCATGACAAGGACAGGTCCGGGCAGGCCGGCCAGGATCATCATCAGGATCATGGGCAGGCCCAGCAGGCAGCCGATCAGCCAGCCGGTCACACGATGGCCGGTCAAGGCCGTGGCCAGCGCGCTTCCCAGCGCAGCGCCAAGCCACCAGATTGCGATCAGCGAGATCGCGACTGCCGGCGGCAGTAGTTGCCCATTGGCCAGGGCGGCATGCGCATGCGCGCTATCGGTCAGTAACCGCAGGCCGGCCAGCAAGGCCTCGATCAGGATCACGGCCAGTCCCAGCCCGCCCGCCAGGGCCCGAAGCATGCACAGCAACGTTGGAACTCCTGCAATGGGACAGCGTGAGAGTCTAGTGTACCCCGTGGTGATCGCGCGCGCGGCAAGATATACTCGCGCCATAAACCAGCAATCCAAATAGAAGAAGACTGAATGAAGCCTGCTTTTCGCCGAGCTGCCATGTGGCCCTGTCCCGGGACCTGGCGCTGACATGAGCCGGACTCGTGCTCAACTGCCGGCACTGCGCCGCTCGCAGGCCACCCTGCTCGCGTTGTTGATCCTGGCGCTGGGCTGTGGCGGGACGATCCTCCTGTACCAGGGGCTGAAGTCAAACGAGCATGCGGCAGTGCAGCGCTATGCCGAGAATCTGGCATCGTTGATTCAGTCCGACCTGCTTAGCGACCTGAGCGAGCAGATCAATGCACAGGAGCGCATGGCCACCCGCTTGAGCCTTGGGGGGATGGATCAGGGCGAGATGTGGGAATCGACCGCTGGCCTTTTTCTGGAGCACTACCCCTACTATCGCTCGCTGGCCACTCTGGCCCCGGACCTGACCATACTCGATGTACACAGTCGGGCGCCGGTTGATCTCGTGCCCGGTGAGCGCTTCCAGGTAGAAAGCACATACCGGATCAGGCTTGAGGAGGCCGCCAGAAACGGTGAGTTCGTCATCACCCGCCCGTGGTACCTGCCCGACGGTATGCCCGGGATTACCTTCCTGACCCCCATAGGCCAGGGGGAGATGCATGACGGGTTTCTGGCTGCCGTGCTGGTCATTCCCGATTCCATCGAGACCATGGTGTCGGCCAGTTGGCGAGAGGAGGTGTCGCTGCATGCCCGGCATCGAGGGCGGGATGTGTATCCGTTTCCGTTCGATGCGACAGATGCACCGGATGAATATGATGCTGCGTTTACTCTGGACCCCGATGAGGATGGCCAGGGCATGGCGTTTCAATTGGCGCTCAATCCCGAAGCGCGCGCAAACCTGACAACCATGCTGCCAGTCGTGGTTCTGGTCAGTGGTTTGCTGCTCAGCTTTCTGTTTGCGCTGGTGGTCTGGCTGGGCATCAGCGCACGTGGCCAGGCTCGTGTCCTGGGTGAGTCCAACCGCCGGCTGGAAAGCGAAGTGCGCGAGCGCGAGCAGGCCGAGGAAGATCTTGCCTTTCTGGTCGAGCACGACAGCCTGACTGGCCTGCCCAACCGCACCGGCTGTGCCGAAGCCATAGAAGCGCTGATTCGCCGAAACGGCGACAGCGACGATCAGATGGCGGTCATGTTCCTGGACCTGGATCAGTTCAAGGACATCAACGATTCTCTTGGACACCAACTGGGGGACCAGTTGCTCTGTGCCGTTCCGCAGCGTCTGGCCGGTGTGTTGCGTGAACAGGATCTGGTCGGTCGTCACGGCGGTGACGAGTTTCTCATTGCAGTGGTGCGCGAGAGCCGCGAACAGATCGAGCAACTGGCCGGCAATATCCTGCGCGTTCTCGATGGCGGGTTCGCGATCGATGACCACCGGCTGTTCATTTCGGCCAGTATCGGCATTGCCTACTTCCCGGAGTCCGGCAGAACGGTTGACGAGCTGATCCAGAATGCCGATACCGCCCTGTTCAAGGCCAAGAATGCCGGTCGTAACCAATTTGCCGTGTTCACTCGCGAAATGTTTGCCCAGGCGCAGCACCGGCTCAATCTCAGCCGCGATATCCGTCATGCGCTGGAAGACGGTGATTTTCGCGTGGTCTACCAGCCCATCGTCGATGTCGGGACATTGGAGCTGGTCGGACTGGAAACCCTGCTGCGCTGGCAGCACAGTCGCGGCTACATGGTGCCGCCGCAGGAGTTCATCCGCGTTGCCGAAGAAACGGGGGTGATCGGCCGACTGGGCCAGTTTGCCCTCGACCAGGCCCTGTCCGATCTGGCCGAGTGGCAGCAGACGGTGACGTCTCCTCCCTGGATTGCCGTCAATGTATCCGGCGCCCAGGCCCATGAAGCCGGATTCGCCGAACAGCTCAGCGTGATGCTGCACCAGCACCGGGTGGCTCCCGATCTACTGCATATAGAGATTACCGAGGAGGTTCTGATCGAGAACCTCTTGCGCAACCGGCGCATGCTGCAAAAGCTCGACGAGATTGGCATGCGGATCGTGGTGGACGATTTCGGGGTCGGCTATTCCTCACTGGCCTACCTGAAGAACTTCCCGATTTCGGTGGTCAAGATTGACCGCGGTTTCGTGCGCGATTTGTCGGTCGATCCCGAAGATCAGGCGATTACCCGCACGATTTGCGGGCTGTCCCGGGAGCTGGGCATGCGGACGGTTGCCGAGGGCGTGGAACAAATGGAGCAACTGGAGTTGTTGCGTCAGTATCAATGCACGCATGCCCAGGGGTTCCTGTTCTCGCGGCCGGTCGAGCGTGTCGAGGTTCAGGCCATGATAGAGGGTGACTACCCCTGGTCCGGTCTGATGGCAAAGCAGGCCAGTCGGCGCCGCGAAGGTGCCTGAGCGCCGGCCGGTTCTGTGCAGATTATTCGCGCCAGGAGTTCAGGTGACGACGGGCCCAGGCCAGTGCCTCGTCGGCTGGTAGCGGTCGGGAAATCAGGAAACCCTGGGCCAGGTCGCATTCGATTTCTTTCAGGTATTCCAGAGTGTCGGGGTCCTCGACACCCTCGGCGGTGGTGCGCAGTCCCAGGCTGTGACCCAGCTCGACAATGGACCGGATGACCGCGCGCGATTCCTCCGATCGGGGTGCGCTCATCACGAAAGACTTGTCGACCTTGACTTCGGAGAACGGCAGCCTGACCAGTTGCAGCATGGAAGAGTAGCCGGTGCCAAAGTCATCAATCGACAACTGGAATCCTTTCATACGCAGGCGAGTGAGCAGATCCAGCGAGCTCACCGGGTCTTCCATGGCACTGGTTTCGGTCAGCTCGAATACCAGGCAGAAAGGGTCGATACTGGCTGCCGCGCACTGTTCGTGGACGAACTCGATGAACTCGGCATCGCCCAGTGAGCGTGCCGAAAGGTTGATCGACAGAGTCAGGCGCTCGACCAGTGACGAGCGCCATGGATTGTCATTGAGCTCCGGGCAGGCGCGCACTTCTCGGGCAAACCATTCGATCGACCGACGGATGATCAGGCGGGTCAGCGGGGCAATCAGGCCGCAAGTTTCGGCGACCGGGATAAAGAGTGCTGGGGGCACCAGCCCGCGTTGCGGGCACCGCCAGCGTACCAGCGCCTCGAAACCGGCCAGATCGCTATCGGCACACTTGACCTTGGGTTGGTAGACCAGTTCGAATTCGTCGCGCTCCAGGGCGGCCTCCAACTCTTCGGTCGTGACTTCGAAACGGCGTCGGGCAGGGTCGGGATGCGGATCGGGCTCAAGTGCATCGCCCCGGCTGTCCCGATCCTTGTTGAGCAACTCGCGCAGTTGTCCCGGGGAAAACGGTTTGGGTACGACGCCTGCGATGCTCAGGCCATGTTCCACGGCCGAGCGACGCGCGGCATCCAGCACGCGACTGCCCACGCCGCTGGTGATCAGTATGCGCGCAGTGCATTCTTTTCGTGCCAGTTCAACCAGCACCTCCACCCCGTCCATGTCGGGCATGATCAGGTCCAGGGCGATATGGGTCGGTTGCCATTCATCCAGCGTTTTGAAAAAGGATTCGGGGCTGGTCGTGGCCCTGGTTTCGAAGCCCGACGATTCCCCAATCACGCTGATGGTGCGGGCGATCAGCGTGTCGTCGTCGAGGATCAGCAGTTTGTACTTGTTGTTATCCATCGTGGTGTCCCATCGGGTGCCTGCATGGCTTCGGGAACAGCGTGACTCCCCTTTTCACTCGTCCTTCTCCAGCACCTTGCGAATGGCGGTGCCAAGTTCACGACGGTGATACGGCTTGGCCAGCAGGTCAACGCCGGGGTCGAGTCTGCCGTGGTGAATGATGGCATTTTGCGTATAACCTGAAGTGTAAAGCACCTTCAGCCCCGGATACATGGCCCGGGCACGATCTGCCAGCTCTCTGCCGTTGATGCCGCCAGGCATGACGACATCGGTAAACAGCAGGTCGATATCGTCATGTTCCTGCAGTAACTTCAGCGCATCCGGGGCATTGGACGCTTCAAAGAGCTTGTACCCCAGCGCCTTTAGCTGCTCACTGGTATAGCGGCGGACCAAGTCATTATCCTCCACCAACAGGATAGTTTCGTTTCCCTGAAGGCTTTCGGGCTCGATAGCGGCTTCTCGATCAACCGGCTCATCGCCAGTGGCCGCAGGCAGGTAGATCCGGACCGTCGTTCCCTGTCCGGGCTCGGAATAGATCCGGACATGGCCCCGCAATTGCTTGACCAGGCCGTAGATCATGCTTAGACCCAACCCGGTACCCCGTTCCTTGGTGGTGAAGAAAGGCTCGAAAACATGGCCGAGATGCTCCGGATCGATGCCAGTGCCGGTATCGGATACGGCAATCAGGGTGTAGTCGCCCGGCTCCACTTCCTCGAGAATCGCGGCATAGTAACTATCGAGGTGAATGGGTTGTGTCTCGAGTGTCAGGCGACCGCCTCGTGGCATGGCATCACGAGCATTGATGCACAAATTGAGTACGGCGCTCTCGATCTGGCTGCGGTCGATCAGTGCCGGAAGGGGTTGTGACTCATCAAAGTTGAACTTCAGCTCGATGTCTTCACCCAGGCTGCGTTGCAGCAGTGGTTCCATGTCCGAAAGCATCCGGTTGATATCGATGATCTCCGGTTCGAGGACCTGGCGCCTGGCGAAAGCCAGCATGCGGGTGGTCAGGTCCGAACCGCGCTGACCCGCGGTCATGATCATTTCCGCCAGCTCTGCCATGGCCGGGTTGTCCTGCCCCAGAAGCTCCTGCAGCAGTTCGGCGTTGCCGATGATCACGGTCAGGAGGTTGTTGAAGTCGTGGGCGATGCCGCCGGTCATCTCGCCAATTGCTTTCAGGCGCTCGCTGCGGGCCAGGGTTTCACTGAGGCGGCGCTGATCAATCATTTTCGACAGGTGCGTGGCAATGGCGTTGATCAGCGCCTGCTCCTCGGGCAGAAAGAGCGGTTCATTCGGCATGGCATCGATTGGCTGTTCGCGATAAGCCACCTCGATGCGACCGATTTCTCGATCATCCAGTCGGATGGGTGTGTCGATGGTTTCGACCGGCTCACCCCAGTCATGGCTGGAAAAGCGCTCACCGTTGAGCTCGATGCGGGCAATGGCTTCGGCCTCGAAGCGCATGGTTTCGGGCAGGTGATCGACAATGCGGGCAACAATATCGGTCGGTGTCAGTTCCTGACTGGTCGTCAGTTCAAGGGCCTGGAACAGGCAACGCAACTCCTTGATGCGCTCACTGAGTTGCGACTGATGTTCCCGAAGCTCGGTCACATCACGCGCCACACCGGCAATTCTGACGATCCTTCCGGCTTCATCGCGTACCGGAAAACTGCGGTCGTTGATCCATCGCACCGTGCCATCGGGGTGCACCACCCGATATTCGGCCTGGTACAGACCTTCGGGATGTCGCTCCAGTGCCTTGAGCACGCGGGGGCGGTCGGCTTCGTGAATGGCCTTGGTCCAGAGACTGGCATCCCGGTAAACGGCTTCACGGCTATGGCCCCACATCGCTTCATAAGCCGGGCTGAGGTACAAAATGCGACTGTTGTCCGGCTCGGCCAGCCAGAATGCTTCGCCAATGTTCTCCGCGATCTGCGAGAAACGGTCACGAGACTCTTGCAGCTGTTTCTCGTGGTGCTGGCGCTGCTCGGCCATGCTGTTGAAGGTGCGGGCGAGCTCTCCGATTTCGTCATCGTGGCGAACCTTGATGCGTGTCTCCAGCTCGCCGCGGCTGTGAGCCCGTAACCCGGCACTAATGGTTCGAAGGGGGCGTATCAGGCGGCGGTGGATCACCAGCGCGGTCAGCAAGGTCAGGAAGGCAAAGGCAATGATGATCACTGCCAGTCGCTGCAGATCCTGATACAGAGATTTCTGCATGCGGGAGTTGTGTTCGACATGCAGTGCCGCCAAGGCCTCTCGGGCACCGGCATGGTGTATGCGAATCTGGCGTGACAGCAGAAGAAGCTGTTCAGCATCCCGCGGTGCCGGAGCCTGGTAATTGTCGGGAATCCGGGTCTCGAGCAGGAATTCTCCCATCGCTGAAATCTCTTCCAGGTGGCGAGTTGCCAGTCTGGCCTGCTGGCGGTTGACATCATCCAGCTCCTGGCCCAGACCTCTGGCGTCTTCGGATAGTGCCGCAATGACTGTGGCATCCGGCCGGACCAGCGTGATGTAGTCAATGGCTGCAGCCATCTGGTCCATGCGCTGAAGCTGGATCTCAAGCGCTCCGACATCCGCTATGCGTTCGTTGATGTCCTGCCAGGCAGCCATGCCCCAGAGCCCCACGTAGCCCAATCCGGACAGCGCCGCAATCAGGCCGATAGTCGCCAGAGTGCGCAACTTCATGGTTCTGTCCCCGGCTGCGCATGGCCCGACATCAGATAGTCGGGCAGAGTCACCAGCGTTGGGGCAACCCGATGCAGTGGTTCGGCGTGGAGAAATCGTCGGGGCTTGGGAAAGGTGTGCTCGCTCAATCCCGGCCAGGTCGATAGCCACTCGAACTGGATACCCAGATTGACCAGCACCGACCAGTTCATTCCAACACGCCACAACATCCGATCGGCCAGCGGTTCGAGCACTTCCGGGTCATGTCCGATGATCCCGCCGAACAAGGCAAGCATCTTCCCGGGGTGAACATCAATATGTTCTATAGCCTCGATGTAGGCCTTCAGAATGCGTTCGGTGCCGCCGGGGTGACGGTTGACAAAGTCGGTGCTGGCTAGCAGCAGCCAGTTGACCGTATGGAGCATGCGCATCGGAAGCACGGTGACTTCGTCGTCCAGTTCCTCGCGCAGGGTCAGGTCCCATGGTTGCCAGATGACCGCCGCATCGATCTGACCCTCAAGCAGAGCATTGGCCATATCGCTGACCGGCACATCGACCAGCGAAACATCATCGGCCGACAGGCCGTGGAACAGAGAAAAGCGTGACCAGCCGTAGTGGGCGGATGTGCCCTTCATCACGCCAATCCGTTGGCCGGCAAAATCATCTGGCTGCCGGATACCCACGGTATCGGGTGCAATGATGTAGTGGGACTGATTGGAAAGAGCGACGCTTGCCAGAACCACGATCTCTGGAGATGTGCCCCCTGATTCGTTCAAAAGCCCGGCAAGGGCGCGCGCCGTCGGTGTCGTTGCAGCCAGGGCCAGGTCAGCCTGGCCGGCCAGCAAGGCTTCAAGCGCTTCCATGCCCGATCCATAGAGGTCGACCTCGACCACCGGATCCTCTGCCGAACGCTGCTGATTGAACAGATCCAGCTCGCTGGCCACCCAGGTCGGCGCATCCCCAATCCAGCCGGACCCGGCAATCCGTATGGCTTCCGTGGGCTCGGCGCCGGCCGTGCCACTCAGCATCATCAGCCAGGCGCCAACAAAAATGCCGAGCATTCGCACGTGCTGCCGGTCTTCATCTATCCGACCCATTGAGCCTTGCACCTCCCGCGGCGTGGCAATCCCCATTTCGAACATTCCAGCACGTAAAGCAATGGTTTGCAAACCAATTGACCGGCGGGCAAGGGTCCAGAAGCCAACCCCGTTCATAGGTCCCGCAGCAGGAAGTCTTCCCGGTTCGTCGACGGATCAGTTAGAATGCCCATCATGTTCAGGCGAGGCCACCACCCGGCCGCGCAAACGAGCCGGCCGAGCCACGCCCAAAGGGTTCGCGTAGGATTCATCTACAATACGATTACAGAGCGCCCGTAGCTCAGTTGGATAGAGTGTCGGCCTCCGAAGCCGAAGGTCGCAGGTTCGAACCGAGCGGCATAGCCGCGAGCTCGCTGAATTGCGCAGCAATTCAGTCCGAAGGACAAGCCCGCTTTAGCGGGCGCAGCCATCCTGCCGGGCCGAACCCGAAGGGTTCGCGCAGGATTCGCCTACAATACATGCACAGAGCGCCCGTAGCTCAGTTGGATAGAGTGTCGGCCTCCGAAGCCGAAGGTCGCAGGTTCGAACCGAGCGGCATAGCCGCGAGCTCGCTGAATTGCGCAGCAATTCAGTCCGAAGGACAAGCCCGCTTTAGCGGGCGCAGCCATCCTGCCGGGCCGAACCCGAAGGGTTCGCGCAGGATTCGCCTACAATACATGCACAGAGCGCCCGTAGCTCAGTTGGATAGAGTGTCGGCCTCCGAAGCCGAAGGTCGCAGGTTCGAATCCTGCCGGGCGCGCCACTTCAAGAAAATTGCCTCGTCTACCCGACGGGGCATTTTCATATCCACTGCCCCAATTCGAACCTGCGACCATCAACAATCAGGTTCGCATTGTGCGCGTTAGCGCACAATCGCTGGAGCGAAGCGACAGTCCGAAGGACAAGCCCGCTTCAGCGGGCGCAGCAATCCTGCCGGGCGCGCCACTTCAAGAAAATTGCCTCGTCTACCCGACGGGGCATTTTCATATCCACTGCCCCAATTCGAACCTGCGACCATCTGGTTTTGATCCACTTTCGTGGACACCTGATCCTTTAAGAATAGGAGGTGTTCCAAATGCCAAAATCCCATTCCCCATATCGGGAGGAGTTCCGCAAACAGATGGTCGACCTGCCCGCCGCGGTCGACATGCTGGGCTGCGCGACAGTGCAGGTCGAGCAGCACCTTGAGAACGGGGGTCTGATCGGGGTCGAGAGCAAAGGCCGCACGCTGATACCGACCCTTCTGATGCCCGATGGATGTATCTTGCCCGGGCTGGGGAAGGTGATTCAGGCGATGGAGCTTGCGTCGCCCTGGTTGCGACTCATGTGGCTGATCACGCCCAATGATCGCCTGCGTGGTCGAAGTCCGCTCGAAGCGCTCGAATCCGATCCCGACGAAGTCGTATGGGTGGCCCGACGCATGGGGGTTCAGGGGGGGGGGTGAACTGTACTTCTGAGGCGCATCGAGTTCGGGGGATTACCCCCTTCACAAACGCCCAAGTGCCACCTTGCGGCTGCAGGACTTCCCCTGTAGAATGTACGGCAAATATCCGTACATGAGCACGTCCATGGCAACCGCAACGAATTCCAACCCGCCCGCGCGGGACGCCCGGCTGGATTTCCGGCTACAGAGTGAGCACAAGCGCCTGATCGAGCAGGCGGCGGTGGCCAGTGGCCAGACCGTCTCGGAATTCGTGCTGTCGCGCTTGCTTGATGTGGCTCGCGAGACGGTCGAGCGAGCGACGACCACGCAGCTCAATCGCCGTGACCGCGAGGCGTTCCTGGCGCTGATTTCGGAAGATTCCGAGCCCAACGAGGCGTTGCAAGCCGCTGCCGAACGCTATCGTCGTCGAGGTGGCTGATCCGGCCTGGACGATCGAGGCGCTGAGGAAGGGGCATGATCGCAAGTCCTTCGACTGCGGTGTCCCGGAGCTTAACGAGTACCTTCGCCGCTTTGCCCGCCAGAACGAGGCTGCAGGAATCAGCCAGCACTTCGTGGCCCTTGGTTCCCCGGGCTCGCATGACGTTTATGGCTACTATGCGCTCTCGGCAGGTGCCGTGGCCTTTGATCATGTGCCAAAGGACTTGCGCAAGCGCCTGCCCCGTTATCCCATACCGGTGGCGCACCTTGGTCGGCTGGCTGTCGCCCGATCCGCTGCCGGCCAGGGTCTGGGGGAGCACCTGCTGATGGATGCCCTGGCCAGAACCCTGCGTGCGGCCGACGAAATTGGAATCCATGCTGTCGAAGTGGACGCAATCAATGATGCTGCACGCGCGTTTTACCTGAAATATGGATTCCAGCCGCTGAAGGATGATCGGCATCACCTGTACCTGCCGATTTCGACGGTGAAGAAACTGAACCTCGTCTGATAGAGACGTGCGAGTGGGGGTGAGCTCGGCTCCAGTCCGCATTGGTGGGCCTTGAATGCCCCGCGGGAGCAGTCCTTCCAGGCAGGTCGATTCAATCCCACTGAATGGAGATGACGGCCCAGCCAACCGATCGGGCCGCGTATCGCGCGTGAATCCATCGGGCAGGGTTCTGGAGGGGCGGTCGCTTCCAGTCACTTTATAGAGTTGTCATTTTGTCCATCATGGATGGACATATCGCTCTATTGGTAGAGCGCTCGGCAAAGTCGTCCATTGGGCAGGCCCGATCGCCGATACCGGTAACCGGCTTTTCTGGGCAGGGTGCCTCCACAAGGGAATAGGGTAAACCCTTGCCCAGCTGCGTTGGCCTCCTGCTGGGGGCATAACAGGGGGGCGGTGCCCAGTTGAATTGTTTCGGTGCCCGGTTGAGCGAGGATGCTGCCGGTCGGCAGGGCTCAATTGAGCGCACCGGCAAGTAAAAAGTACGGCCACCCGGCTGAGGGGCTTGCGTGTTGGCGTTGGCAGTAGGGGGACAGCCGGGCGACCGGGACTGATAAAGTAACACGCCAGCCGGACTTGTTGTTGAACTACACCAATTCGACCGCGCATGTCCACGCTGCCTGATACGCTGAAACTCCCACATTGCTTCATGCTCGAATCGCGGGGTGCGGTCAGCGGGACTGCCGGACGAAGTTCAAGCCGGTGCTCCAGATTTACCACCAGATTCTCCGTGCTCGTGGTCAGGCATCCTCGGCCCTTTACTAATGCGGTCATTAATCAGCAGGCATTCAGCTTGCCTCTCAGCGTCCGTGGACAGTGCAGGCGAGAACGCAAGGGCGGCTTGTCGGAACGGGAAAAAGCCCTGGAGTGAAGCCGTTGCGCGTGTTCTCGGCGCTTGACGTAGTCCCCGCTACACCTGCGTGCCGACGCCTTGCCACGAACGCTGAGAGGCAAGCTGTGTGTCTGCTGATTCGTGCCGGGTTAATAGTATGCGATGGCCGGGTTAAGCAGGGCTGGCTGGAGCGTCTCGCTCGCGGCGTTTTCCGTCGCCCGGGAACGAGTGCCCGGTCGTCGGACAGAATCGACTGGAAGACCTGTGTGCTCTCGTTGCAGCACATCATGGGCTACACCGTCCATGTGGGAGGCATGACGGCCTTGACACTTCAAGGCTACACTCATTACCTGGCGCTTGGCGACAAGGCGCCCGTCTGGCTCTACGGTGCAGACGCTCCCAATTGGCTGAAAAAACTGTCCTTGGACGCTCCGCTGGAGATCCGCAATCAGCGCCTGTTTGGAGATCCAGAGATGGGGCAATTGGAAGTCCAAGGCGAGCCGGATTCGGGCCGAGCAGGAAGCCCCCCATGGGAGTGGTCGATGAGGATGTCCGGGCCGGAACGTGCCGTGATGGAAGCCCTGGATGAACTCCCGGATCATGTGAGCTTCCACAATCTGGATATGGCGTTCGAAAGCCTGACGACTCTGCGCCCCAAACTCCTGGGTTCCCTACTGAATGATTGCAGGAAGATCCAGGTCAGGCGCCTGTTCTTCGTCTTTGCCGATCGCCATGGGCATGCCTGGCGCAAACGGCTCAATCCCGAGGATTTCGACCTCGGGCGCGGGGACCGCGCCCTGGTCAAAGGCGGAACCGGCATCAATCTTATACCGTGATCTGCCTCGTTTGTCCGTTGATATCAACCTGACTTATCTCCCGGTGATGAACCGTGCCGACAGTCTTGCTGAAATCGATGCGGCCCTGGACCGAATTGCCGCAGGCATCGAGCGAACTGTGAAGGGAGCAAGAACACAGCGAATGGCCGGCGGGCGTGGCGGCGAGACATGGGTTTTCGCTCGGCTTGGCAGCGCTGAAATCAAGATCGAGACCTCGCCGGTGATGCGCGGCGTCGTTCACGAGCCCGAATGGCGGGAGGTCAGCGAGGCTGTTCAGGATCGATATGGGTATGCTGAAATCCAGGTGGTGTCGTTCGAGGATCTTTTCGGCGGAAAACTGCACGCCGCCCTGGATCGTCAGCACCCACGTGACCTGTTCGATGTGAAGTTGCTATACGACAATGAAGGACTGACCGAGGGTATGTTCCGGGTTTTTCTGGTGCACGTAGCGAGCTCCTATCGTCCGCCCCACGAACTGCTCGGTCCCCGCGCCTACGACCACGACCAGGTGTTTCGGCAGGAGTTCGCAGGCATGACCCGTGAGCCTGTGGCGCTAGTGGGCCATGCGGCAAGTAAGGTAACACTCAGCCGCCGCACAAGCGCCGAGGGCAGGGCAGGCGAAGCCGCATGGCGACTTTCGCGCAGAGAATGAAGCCTTGCGAGCGGAGCCGTTGCTCGTGTTGCACTCGCTTGAATTGGCGACGGCCAGTCCTGCGCTCGCGCGCCTTGCCCACGACGCTTGTGCGACGGCTGAGTGTTACCTAACTTGCCGCATGGCCCACTAGATGACCTGCATGCCACGAGAAGTCGTCTGATCGACGATGTCCGTACGTGCCTGGATGCCAAAGCCACTGCGTTCTTGCTGTCGTTGCATGAGGGCACACCCGACTTTTCTTCCATTGAACTGGAGCAAGCCGCTGAACTGCCGGCGGTCAAATGGAAGCTGCAAAGTCTTCGACGCTTGATGGAGCAGAATCCGGACAAGCATGCCGCGCAGCGTGAAGCGCTCCAGGTAGTGTTGGCCGGCGGCGAAGTGTTGGCCGGCGGCGCAGCGCCTTAGATTCAGCTGAAAGCAACTTGCGATCCCGGTGGGGGGAGCTGGCGCTTCGGAGGGTCTATGCAAGGATGTAGGTAAAACCCTTGCAGGAGCTTCGAATGAGGCAGCATAGAACATGGACAATGCGGGGAAGCCGTTGATCAGTTGCTTTCAGGTTGGGCTGCCTCGGATTGATGCAAGGGGGTACTGGCAGCGCTCGGGGTGACGCGGGCCTGACTGTCGTTACAATGCACCTGCTTTTTTGCCGACCTGAGATCCGCGCCCATGCCCCGAAAGATCGACCCCCGCACGTACGATGAATGTCTGTCGCCGCAATGGCTGGAGACGGAGGTCGATCCCGGGAGCTGGAGGCGTGGGCTGAAATACTTTCGCGAGGGTCGGGCTTCGTTGGTCGATGTCATTGTGGTGGAGGAAGGCTATCTGGGGATTCTCGGTCGTTGTCAGGGAAGCCGTGTCGATGCCTACGAGCAGGAAATCAGCTTGATCCCGGAGCGTCAGGGGGTGTTGCTGATGGGGTATTGTGACTGTCCGGTAGGGTTCGACTGCAAGCATGTGGTCGCCGTGATGCTGGAGTGGCAGCGCCAGATGTCGGGCAGTGGGGTCGAGAAAGCGGATCCGGTTGATGCCTGGCTGGAGGGTCTGGCGACCTGGACCGAGGGTGCGGGTCAAACCGGTGAGGAGGCGCTGCTCTATTTGCTTGCTCCCGCGCAGCGCAATCCGCAGACCCTCGTGCCGGAGTTCGCTGTCGCCCGCCCCCGCGCGGATGGATGGACTCAGGGGCGACGCACGATTCCTGTGACACTGAACAACCCTTGGCAACGTCCGGGCTATCTGAGTGGCGCCGATGAGGAAATCCTGGCCTTGATCCGCGCCTGTCTGCCTGTGCATTCTATTGGCCCTGGGTTCCAGTTGACCGGGGCCAGTGGTTATCTGGCGCTTGAGCACATGGTTCAGACCGGGCGCTGTTTTCTGAGTTCTGATCGTGATCAGCCACTGCTCTGGGGGCCAGATCGGGAGTTGCACGTGAACTGGAATCGGGATGATGGGGCGTTTCGGGTTGACCTGTCTCTCGCCGAGGGTGGGCAGATGCTGGATCTCGATCCGCCGGCATATCTGGATGTCGGGCGACATCTGGTTGGACGGCTTGACGGCCCATCCGGCCTCGACCGGGCGCGGGTGCGCGCGCTGGTGACGGCGCCGCCTATCCCGGCTGATCGGGCAGCGAGCGTGGCCCGGGCGATGGCGTTGACCCTGCCGGATATGCCGACCCCGGTTGCGGTGGAAAGGCAGGACATAGCGGAGGCACCGCAGCCGGTGCTGAGGGTCGATTTCGACCCGCGCGTTCCGCAGATGGCAGATGCGCGATTGCATTTCCTCTATGGCGGTCATCACGTGGATCCGGGAGGCGAGGCGGTGCTGAATCTGGAGGTCGAGGCCGGCCTGGTCAGGATCCTGCGGGATCTCGATGCCGAGCAGCGGGCGGTCGATCAGCTCCAGGCACATGGTCTGACGCGCCTGCACGGCAAAGCCGATCAGTTCATTCAACCTGGATGGAAGCCGGACGCGGCGTTGCGCGATGCCTGGTTTGCCTGGCTGGAGGAGGAAAAGCCGCGACTGGAACGGGCCGGCTGGCAGATCGAGGTCGTCGAACCATCGGGCGTCACTCTCAGCCAGGCCAGCGATATTCGTGGCGAGGTCGAGGAGTCGGGCAATGACTGGTTCAGTCTGCGTTTCGATCTGGAGTTCGATGGCTGGGTCATGCCGTTGCTGCCCCTGGTCAGTGAATTGCTGGAAAACTACGAGCCCGGCAGCTTGCCGGAAACGCTGTATCTGAATGCCGGCCAGGGGCACTTCGTGGCGGTGCCTGGCGAACGCATCGAGCCGGTGCTCACGACCATCATTGAATTGTTCGACCGGGTTGATGGCGACGCGCTCGAACTGCCGAGACCCGATGCGGCGCATCTGAATTATCTCGATGGCATTCCGATTCAAGGCGCGACTTCGCTGCGCAAGGTCGCGGCGCAACTGCGGGATTTTTCCGGTCTTGAGTCCGTGCACTTGCCGACCACTTTCAAGGGACAATTGCGTGATTACCAACAGCACGGCGTCAACTGGTTGCAGTTTTTGCGTCGGCGCGGTTTTGGCGGCATCCTGGCCGATGACATGGGGCTGGGCAAGACCGTCCAGACGCTGGCTCACCTGGCGGTGGAAAAACGTGCCGGCCGCATGCAGCACCCCAGCCTGATTGTCGCGCCGACTAGCCTGATGAGTAATTGGCAACGCGAAGCGGCTGCATTCACGCCCAAGCTGAAGGTGCTGGTGCTGCAGGGGCCTGAACGCGTCGAGCGTTTCGAATTCATTGATCAGGCCAACCTGGTGTTGACCACTTATCCGCTGTTGCCGCGCGACCGCGAAATTCTGCTGGCACAGGAATGGCACTACGTGATTCTGGACGAGGCCCAGCAGGTCAAGAATCCTCGAGCGCAGGCCGCGCAGGTTGTGCGGCGTTTGAAGGCCACGCATCGACTGTGCCTGACCGGCACGCCGATGGAAAATCATCTGGGGGAGCTCTGGGCCCAGTTCGACTTCCTGATGCCGGGGTTTCTGGGGGATCAGCAGACGTTCCAGCGCCAGTACCGTACCCCGATTGAGAAGCATGACGACCGCGAGAAACTGCAGTTGCTGACGCGGCGAACCGCACCGTTCCTGCTGCGACGCACCAAGGATCTGGTCGCCAGCGAACTGCCGCCCAAAAGCGAGCTGTTGCGAACGGTGGCCTTGGAGAGCAAGCAGGCCCTGCTGTACGAAAGCGTGCGTTTGACCATGGAAAAGAAGGTGCGCAAGTCGATTGCCAGGCGCGGCCTGGCGCGCAGTCATATCGTTGTGCTCGAGGCGCTGCTCAAGCTGCGTCAGGTCTGCTGCGATCCGCGCTTGTTGCCAGCTGCGACGCGTGGGGCCCGCGCGGCCGGCTCGGCCAAGTTCAACCTGCTTTTCGAGCTGCTTCCCGAATTGCTCGAGGAGGGCCGCCGAATCCTGCTGTTTTCCCAGTTCACCACCATGCTGGGCTTGATTGAGTGCGAGGTCAAGAAACGTGGTATCGCATACAGCAAGCTGACCGGGCAGACCCGCAAGCGGGACGCAGCCATTGAAACATTCCGGTCGGGCGCGGCCGATCTGTTCCTGATCAGCCTGAAGGCGGGCGGCGTCGGGCTGAACCTCACCGAAGCCGATACCGTCATTCACTATGACCCTTGGTGGAACCCTGCTGTCGAGCACCAGGCGACTGGTCGCGCCCATCGCATTGGGCAGGGTAAACCGGTCTTCGTCTACCGGCTCGTTGCCGAGGGGACTGTAGAGGAGCGCATGCTCTCGCTGCAGGAACGCAAGCAACAGCTGGCTGATCAGGTCCATGGCAGTGGTCGTGCACCCGACCAGCCACCGATTGACGAAGCTACGGTCGAGGCACTGCTGGGTGGATCAGGCGGTCACCATTGATCCGGCACGGGTGTCGTCGTTCGGTCGTCACGGCGCGAAACAGGGCTCGAAATAGCAGGTTGGATGGTTGTAATTGGAAGCTGTGTGTCTGCTGATTAGTGACCGCATGAGTATCAGGCAGGGCCTATGCAATCGGCATACAATGCTCAGGAGTCTTGCCGGGAGATCAGCGCATGACCGGTACACGCCGAATCGTTATGGCTGCCCGGATCGGCTTCTGGTTGGCGATTGTCGCACTATTGGCTGGATCTGTAGCCTGGATGACCAGAATGCCGGGAGAAAGTGTTTCCGAACCACTGGCCGAACTGACCTCGCTGGAAGCCCGGTGGGCTGCCCGCCTGGAGCGCGATGTGTATATGCTGGCCGACGAGATCGGAGTGCGCAACATGGGCCGGCCCGGGTCAATGACGCGCACTGTCGAATGGCTTGACGAGCGCTTTTCCGAGTCGGGGCTGAGACCGGTTCACCACCAGTACACGCTTTCAGGCAGCGGCCATGCGGATGCGACCGCCGTCAATGTCGTCGCCGAAATACCTGGCTCTCGCCGTGCGGACGAATACGTCATCATCGGTGCCCACTACGACACTGTGCCGGGCTCGCCTGGGGCCAACGACAATGCCTCGGCGGTGGCTGTCCTGCTGGCGCTGGCCGACTGGTTTTCAGACCGACCGCAGTCGCGCACCCTGCGTTTCGTGGCGTTTGCCAACGAGGAACCGCCCTTCTATCTGTCGGCCGATATGGGTAGCTACGCTTATGCAGACAGTTTGCGGGCCGCCGACGAACAGGTCAGCGCCATGATGGCGTTGGACGGGCTGGGTTTCTACTCGACAGAACCGGGTTCCCAGCAATTCCCCGCGCCGGGACTGGGCCTGGCTTACTCCGATCGAGCCGAGTTCATTGCCTTCGTCACCCGGATGCGGGACCGCTCCGTGCTCACCCGCTCACTTGGTGCCTTTCGCCGGGAAGCCAGCATTCCTTCCGAGGGTGCAGTGCTGCCTTCGTTCCTGCCCGGGGTGGGCTGGTCCGATCACTGGTCGTTCTGGCAGCACGGCTATCCGGCATTCCTGGTCACCGACACCCTGCCGTTTCGCGACCCGAACTACCACTCCCCGGCCGATACGCCACAGCGCCTCGACTTCGAACGCATGGCGCGGTTGGCTGTTGGGCTCAGGGCCGTTGTCCTGGAGCTGGCTGGTGAGTAAAGAAGCCCTGGGTGTCGGCTGAGTAACGACCTTGTTGATCTCCTACTGAGCCCAGCTTTCAAACTGATCCATGAAGACACTGTCAAGCATGTGAGCAGGGGGGGCGGTCTTGATGCGCAGGTCATCGATGGCATACCACTCTTCCCTGCGCTCCTCGTTGCTAAAGCCACGCCAGAAGTCATTGCCACCAATCGCGACCACGTTCCACCTGGGCATCTCGTCCACCTCCATTTCCGGCACCCACATCACATCGGCTCTGGTAATGAGAATTCCGTCATGCCATTGCTTGAAAACGCCATCCATCACTCCGGGTGCGGAGTTCATCTTCACGAAAATGCCTACCTTGGTCCAGCTGCCTGGAGGGCCGTAGACCTGTTGGTGAGCCGCCGTACTTTCGATGAGGCCGCCATGAAGTTTGTCGGGCACGGGGTTGAGCAGGTGACTGGTCCAATTGCCGGTAAAATCGCCGGAGTTGATCAATGACCGCGGCAGGCCTGAAATCATGTCGTCGGTCAAGCTGTACTGTTCGCCGTGCTTGCCACCGCGAAAGGCGAGCCGGTTGCTCACACCACTGGATCCGGCGCGGTAGTTCCAGAGCATGGTGGGACCGTGTTCTCTGCCGCTACCATAACCGTAGAAACTGCCCTCCCCGGACCAGGAGGTCACCCGAAACATCTTCGAGGTGCCCGTTGGTGTCCAGTCCTCCGAAAAGCTGACATAGAACTCGACATATAGCTGCGAATATCCTTCCTCGAAATACTTGGCCAGTATGGAATCGGAATTCCAGCGCAGCCAGCCGGGGTCGTGATAGTCGCGCCATGATACAAAGCTCTTGCCACTTTCGCCGCGAGCCTTGTGCGCGTTGCTGGCCAGTACTTCTATGGCTTCATGCCGATCCTCATGCCCCGTGGAAGGCGCCCAGGTCGGATCCTGGCGAATGGAAAACCAACCGTCTGGAATGGTGTGCGTGGAAGCATACTGGCTGCGATCGGTACTCCACATGGCACTGGTCCAGTCGTCCTGGCCATCGAAGGTTTCCACGAAAAGCTCCTCCGTTTGGGCCGACGACAGGACGAGCAGGCCGCTCAGCAGGCAAAGTAAGCCCCGAAGGGGGGCACGGTTGGGTCCCACTCTCATTAGCAGCAATCCCTTTTTTTGTTCGATGTTGATGCTCTCGGGTATCAGGCTGGCCCACTCTGCGTGAGCTCGGCCTGAAAGGCGGCAAGCAGCGGTTTGACCCTCGAGTCCTGGAAGCAGTCCCTGCCGCAATCACCCAGCCGGATGTGATGCTACCCGACTCCTGCCTGCTTGGCCATCACCCAGTCGGTTGTTGGGCTACCGGCTCAATGGGATACCGCCGCCGACCAGCCCGGGTGTTCAAAGTGCTCGCCGTAGGCTTTGAGTACGGCATGCAGTTGATGCAGGCCGTCGTGCGGGTCGTCCGACTCGCGCAGGGTTGCGGTGGCGCCGAAGGTGGCGGCCAGCAGCTTGTGCAGCTCGGCATCGGCATCGGCCGGGAGGTTGCAGTTGGCGAAGATGAATTGGACCTGTTCATCGACCTGATCGGCCAGAGACGCGGCTCCCTTGCTGTTGAGCGCGCCACTGCGGTAGGCGTCATGGGCTTGTGCGAAGGCCTCGAAGATTCCGTCCATGCCGGTGCGCAGCGACTCGTCGGTGCCCCAGCGTTCACCGTTGTTCAGGGCCAGCTCCAGCTCTCCGTCGTGGTGATGATGGTGATGGTGGTGGTCTTCCGGTTCTGCTGCCGCCTGGATCATACCGGCAGCGAGGCAGGCTGCAAACAGGATGGCCCGGATGGGCAGGGAGCGGGTTATGTGTGCCTGACTCATTGACGATATCCTCGGCTAAAAGATGCTTGCATTATACCTGTTAGACCCCTGCCGTATGGAATGGTGGGCGAACTGACCAAGGCTCAAGAGTGCCCGGAGAAATCCCTTGAACTTGAGCACCGTTCCGATAAGCTTGGGTACGGTCATGGGACCCTCCTCACTGGTCAGCTCTCAGATCACGCGACCTCGGCCCAGACGAATTCCGGATAGACCCACAGAAGGTGGCCCATGGACATGAAGGGTTCGACCATCATTGTCGCTGACGATCAGGCGGATGTTCGGCAGGCGCTGCGCCTGATGCTGAAAAAGGAAGGCTGTGAGGTGGTCTGTGTCGCCTCGCCGGAGGCGGCGCGGGCGCGGATGACAGAAGGCGGTATCGACCTGGCGCTGCTTGATCTCAACTATAGCCGCGATACCACGTCCGGTCGCGAGGGTCTGACACTGATCGAGGACATCAGGACGGCAGACCCAGAAACACCCCTGGTGGCGATGACGGCCTGGGGGTCGGTGGAAGTGGCCGTGGAGGCGCTCAAGGCGGGGGCGTCGGATTTCATCGAGAAGCCCTGGGACAATGTTCGGTTGCTGACGGTGATTCGTAGCCAGCTTGAACGTGCCAGGGCCTGTCGCGACCAGCGGCGCTTCCAGGCCATCTCGGAAATCCAGCGTGATGATTCGGGGGGCGGGGAGCTGGTGGCCGAAGCACCGGCGATGAAGGCGATGCTGGAGACCGTGGGCCGGGTGGCCAGCGCCGATGTCTCCGTGCTGATTACCGGCGAGAACGGTACTGGCAAGAGCCTGGTGGCGGAGATGCTGCACCGGCGCTCCCTGCGTGCAGGGCAGGCCTTCGTGGCGGTCAATATGGGCAGCATCCCGGAGCATCTGTTTGAAAGCGAGATGTTTGGACACCTGCGCGGCGCATTTACCGATGCCCGTGAAGACCGCATCGGTCGTTTCGAGCTGGCCGATGGCGGCACCCTGTTTCTCGACGAGATCGGCAATCTGCCGGAATCGCAGCAGGCCAAGCTGTTGCATGTGCTGGAGTCGGGCCAGTTTGAACGTGTCGGCGGCACCCGAACGCATGCGGTCGATATGCGTGTCATTGCCGCGACCAATGCCGACCTGCCCGAGCGCGTGCGCGCGGGAGCGTTCAGGCAGGACCTGTATTTTCGTCTGAATACCATCGAGATCCGTGTGCCGCCTCTGCGTGAGCGGTGTTCGGATATTCCGCTGCTGGCGCGACATTTTCTGCAGCGCCATGGCCGGCGCTACGGCCGTTCGCTCACGCTGTCGGACGCGGCAGAGGAAGCCTTGACCGCCCATGACTGGCCGGGCAATGTGCGCGAGTTGAGTCATGTGATCGAGCGCGTGGTGCTGCTCGGTGGTGAAGACGTTGTCGAACCGCAACATCTGAGCCTTGATCGCACTTCATTGTCCAGCCGCAAGCGGGTCTCCGGCGAAGTGATGCCGCTGATGGATGCCGAACAGCTCTTGATCCGCAACGCGCTGGATCGCTTTGGTGGCAATGTTGAAGCAGCGGCGCAGGCGCTGGGCCTGAGCCGCAGTGCGCTGTACCGGCGATTGCAGAAGTTCGGGATCGATGTCTAGGCCTGGCAGGCGCCCGGCTCTTGAGTGGTCGGTGATGCTGGCCATGCTGCTGGCCGCGGGCATCGTGGTGCTGGCCTGGGCTAGCGCGGTATTGCTTCCGGCTTTGCCGGGCTGGCTGCCGTGGTCTGCAGCCCTGGCTGGCGTCGCTGTGCTGGCCTGGTACGTGCCGGCCAGGATTCTGCGTCCGCTGGGTAGCCTGACCAACGTACTGGGTGCGGTCCGGGGTCATGACCTGGCCGTACGGGCGCGCGCCGATCGGGCCGGCTTGATGGGTGATCTGGCCCGGGAGATCAATCGCCTGGCCGATGGTTTGCGCGAGCATGGTCTTGGCATTCGCCAGGCCGATGCGCTGTTGGCAAAGCTGATGCAGGAAATCGACCTGCCCATTCTCACTTTCAACAGCGCCCGGGAACTGGTCGCCGCCAATCCTGCAGCGGAACAGTTGTGCGGCATGCGACTGGAATCCGGGGTGACCGCCGACACCCTGGGCCTGGATGACGTGTTGGAGCAGACGCATGACGAGCCGGTCAGACTCGAACTGGCCGGCGGCAGCGGCCGCTTCCTGGTGCGGCGTCGTCCATTCCGAAATGCCGGACAGGCCCATATCCTGCTGGTGCTGACCGAGGTCGGCGATGCACTGGGTGCCGAGCGCCGCGAAGCCTGGCAAACACTGGTGCGCGTGCTGGGCCACGAGATCAACAATTCGCTGGCACCGATCAAGTCCATATCCCAGACCCTGTTGTCGACCGATGGGCCGCTTGATCATGCCGAGGTGCGGGAATGCCTGAGCTTGATCGCCTCGCGTGCCGATGTGCTGGAACGCTTTGTGGGTGGCTACGCGGCCCTGGCGCGGTTGCCCGCACCGGCCATCAGCACGTTCGAGCTTGGCGAGTTGATTGCGCGTGTCGCGGAGCTGGAGGTCCGTGTGGGCGTTGAGCTGGACGGCGCCTCCATGACCGTGCGGGCCGATGCCGATCAGCTCGAGCAGGCCCTGATCAATCTGGTGAAGAATGCTGGCGATGCCGTGCCGGCCGAGCAGGGAAAGGTTGTTGTGCGGTGGCGCGCGCAGGATCCGGGTGTGTGCATCGAAGTGGTCGACAATGGTCCCGGGCCGCCGGAGTCGGACAATCTGTTCGTGCCGTTCTTTACCACCAAGCCGGGCGGCAGCGGCGTTGGGCTCTTGCTGGCGCGCCGCATTGCCGAGTTGCACGGTGGCGGCCTGACACTGGAAGCCAGGGACGAGGGGCAGGGCGCTGTCGCCCGGCTGTGGCTGCGCAGCGAATAAACGGTCTATTCCGGCGGTCGGAAAAATCCCGAATTTGGGATTGTCGGTCCCGGATTCGGGATTCACGGGGGGTCTCTGTATCGATGCGGATCGGGCAAGTGATTGAATTGATTGAGGTCGGGAAGTTGGCTCGATACTTGCTTACTATGGCCCATGGATATTCAACGCCCCGACCTGAAACGAAAGCTCTGGCGCAGGCGCATGCTGTGGGCCGGTGTGGTTGCTGTCAGCCTGACCGTTGCCGGGCTATTCGTTCATGATCTTGAGCCGGCCGTTCCCCGGGTGGCTGAAAGCGCGGTCTGGATGGACTCCGTGCGTTCGGGCGAATTCGTGCGTGAAGTCCGCGGGCCGGGCACCCTGGTGCCCCGGGAAACACGCTGGGTATCGGCCGCCAGCGCCGGAAGGGTCGAGCGGGTACTGGTCCGGCCCGGCGCCCTGGTCGAGCCCGATACGGTGCTGGTCGAGCTTTCCAATCCGGAGCTGGTGCAGGGAGTCGAGGACATTCGCTGGGAAGTCGATGCCCTGAAGGCGGGTCTGGCTTCACTGGAAGCAGAGCTAGAGCGTCAGTTGCTGGACGCGCGCAGTTCGCTGGCCGCGACCCGGGCCGAACATGAAAGCGCCCAGCTGGAAGCGGTCGCCGAGGAGGAGCTGGCAGAGCTGGGCATTGTTTCGCGCATTCATCATCAGCAAAGTCGGCTGCGCGCCGATCAGCTCGGCGTTCGCACCGAACTGGAGACCGAACGTATGGAACGTCTGCAGGCCTCGGTCAGCGCGCAGATACAGGCCGAACGTGCCCGTCTTGAGCAGGCGAAGCAGCGCTATCGTCGCCAGCAGCAACGTCTGGATGATCTCAGTATCCGGGGCGGTGTGGCCGGGGTGCTGCAACGCGTCGACGTGGAAGAAGGACAGCGGGTCGACCCGGGCGTCAACGTGGGGCGCGTGGCACGTCCGGATGAGCTGATTGCCGAGCTGCGCATCTCGGAAAGCCAGGCGCGCGACATTCAGCTCGACCAGCAAGTCACCATCGATACTCGCAATGCCAAGGTGCCGGGACGTGTTGTTCGCATCGACCCGGCCGTGGTGGGCGGCAGCGTGCAGGTGGATGTGGAACTGATGGGTGAATTGCCACCGGGTGTGCGTCCGGATCTTTCCGTGGATGGCACCATTGTCCTCGAGCGACTGGAAGATGCCCTGTTTGTCGGACGGCCGTCCCATGGTCAGCCGGAGTCCACCGCCACCCTGTTTCGGCTCGACGACAATTCCTATGCTCACAGGGTCGCGGTGGAGCTGGGACGTGCCTCGGTCAATGTCATTGAAATTCGAGCGGGACTCAATCCGGGCGATCGAGTCATTCTTTCCGATACATCAAAGTGGGACAGTCATGACCGTATTCGCCTGGACTGATGATGGGCATGCAGGAAGATCGTCTCGGCTTTCTGTTCATATTCATTCTTTTCGCATCCAATTGTTTCTCACCGTGCATGAGCAAGACCATGAACTCTAAAGACCTACTGATCTGTATGCAGAACATCAAGAAGGTGTTCTACACCGACGAAGTCGAAACCCGGGCCCTGGCCGGCATCGAGCTGGATATTAGCCAGGGTGAGTACCTGTCCATCACCGGTCCGTCGGGATGCGGCAAATCCACCTTGCTATCGCTGCTGGGCCTGCTGGATCAGCCCACTGAAGGCAGTTACCGGCTTGCCGGCACCGAGGTGGCGGAGCTGAGCATCGCCGAGCGGGCGCGCATTCGCAACCAGGAGATTGGCTTCATCTTTCAGGCCTTCAATCTGATCGGCGATCTCACGGTGGCCGAGAACGTCGAACTTCCACTGAGCTACCGAAACGACACGGGCCGCAAGGAACGCCGTGAGCGGGCACTGGAATCGCTGGATCGGGTGGGCATGGCGCATCGTCTCAACCACTATCCCGCGCAGTTGTCCGGCGGGCAGCAGCAACGCGTGGCGGTGGCCCGAGCCCTGGTCGGTCAGCCTTCCATCCTGCTGGCCGACGAACCGACCGGCAACCTCGACTCGCGCAATGGCGAACAGATCATGAAGTTGCTCGAACAGTTGCATCATGCCGGGACCACCATCTGCATGGTCACCCACGATGCCCGCTATGCGGCCATGGCCTCGCGCCAGATCTTTCTGTTCGATGGTCAGATTGTCGACGAGGAGGAAATGGAACGACGCCGTGACGAGGAGGACATGCGGGTTCGCGAACTGGCGGCCGGTATTGCCTGAGCTTCATCGATTGCCGGATTTCGGTCCGGTTGTCAGCAATGCAAGAAACAAGGGATTTCATGGGAACGATACTGGAAGATCTCCGATATGCCATTCGGCAACTGACCCGCAATCCGGCATTCACGGTAGCGGCAATACTCACCCTGGCACTGGGTATCGGTGCCGTAGCGGCTATTTTTGCCGTGCTGCGCGGCGTGGTGCTCGATCCCTTGCCGTTTCCCGAGCACGACCGCCTGGTGCGTTTGACATCACCGGTGCCGGGTGTGGCGGAGGACGCGGTGTGGCACCTGTCGAATGCGCAGTACTTTCATTTTCGCAAACAGGCCGAGGCATTCGAAAGGGTAGGGGTCTGGCAGATCACCGGCCAGACCGTGCGCGTCGGCGATGAATCGCAACGAGCCCTGACCGCGATTGTCAGCAGCGACATGATGTCGCTGCTCGGTGGGCGGCCAGCACTCGGTCGTACCTTTGCTTCACATGACCATGCGCCGGATGCCAGCGCCGTGGTGGTGTTGACGCATGAGTTCTGGCAGCGGGAGTTCGGGGCCGATCCGGGAGTGATCGGGCGCATGCTGGAGTTCGAGGGAGAGCGCCACGAGATCATCGGTGTCATGTCGCCGGGGGTGCGCCTGCCAGGCGATGCCGACCTGTCCGATCGAGCTGAACAGCCCGAGCTGTGGGTCGCACTGCGACTGGACCCGGCCGGTCCTTACTTCAACTCTCATGTTTTCCTCGGAGTCGCCCGACTGGCCGAGGGAGTTCATCACGATCAGGCGCAGGACGAGGTGTCCCGCATGACGGCTCGTTTGCACGAGGAGTTCCCGGACGCCTATTTCGAAGGTTTTATCGAACAGTTCGGGTTCCGTACGCGGGTGACACCGCTGAAGGATTTCGAGCTGGGCCCGCTGGCTCGGCACCTGTGGCTATTGTTCGGCGCCATCGGGCTGGTGCTGTTGATTGCACTGGCCAATGTTGCGAACCTGTTCCTGGTGCGCATGGAGGGTCGGCATCGCGAACTGGCCGTGCGCGCCGCCCTCGGGGCCAGTCGGCGGGTGATTGCCCGGCATGTTCTGATCGAGGCCATGGTGTTTGCCGTCCTCGGTGGCCTGCTGGCCGTGTTGGGGGCCTCCATGGCCGTGCGTCTGCTCATTGCCAAGGCGCCCGAGACGCTGCCCAGACTGGACAATATCGGCGTGGATGCCGACGTCGGATTGCTCGTCGTCGCGGTCTCGCTGCTGGCCGGGGTCGTCTTGACCGCACTGGTGCTTGTTCGCTATCGACACGACCCGGCGGTCGATGTGCTGGGTGGCGAGACCCGTTCGACGACCGCGGGCATCGAGCGGCAACATATGCGCGCCGGTCTGGTCGGCGGACAGGTGGCCCTGGCGCTGGTACTGCTGGTCGCCGCCGGCCTGTTGGTCCAGAGCTATCAGAAGCTCAGCAGTATCGATCCCGGCTTTGAGCCGGAATCGGTGATTCGCATGCAGCTTCACCTGCCATTCGCGCAGTACAACAGCCACGAAGCGGTCTGGCAGTTCCATGGCGAACTGATTGAGCGTGTCGAGGCCTTGCCGGGCGTGGTGTCGGCATCGGTCGGCAATCCCTTGCCATTGTCCGGCGAGTACGCCTGTTCCGCACAGGACTTCGAAGGTGCGACCGGGGTTGATCTGGAAAGCAAGGGTGAGGATGCCGCCTGCGGCGATATCGTGTTCACCGCCCCGGGCTACTTCGAGACCCTGGGGATTCCGTTGCTGTCAGGACGCACATTCACACATTCGGACCTGGATCATCCCGACACGGGCGCGGTGGTGGTCAGCCAGACCTTTGCCGAGCGATTCTGGCCCGATCAGAACCCGCTGGGCAAGGGAGTGCGTCCGCTAATGATGCCGGGTGATCCGCCCGAGTACTATCGGGTGGTTGGCGTGGTCGGCGATGTGCCCGAGGCTTCGCTGGAGGGATCCAGGCCGGCGGCCATCTACTACCCCATCACGCCCAAGCCCGGTGAACGCTTGCCCTTGAACCCGTCGCTGCATCTGCACCTGATCGTCAAAACCGGGAATGCCGTGCACGCGGACACCATTGCGCGGATTCGCGATATCCTCGAGGCGCTTGATGTCGCGGTGCCCATCAGTCTGGTCGGCACCCTGAAAGAAGATCTGGCCGACTCGAAGAGCCAGGTCAGCTTCATCATGACGCTATTGGCGATTGCCGCGATGGCCGCACTGCTTCTGGCTGCCGTGGGTCTGTATGGAGTCATTGCCTATCTTATTGCAAGGCGAACCAACGAGATCGGCATTCGCATGGCGCTGGGCGCCACGCCGCACCAGGTCGTGCGCATCGTGGTGGCCGGATCGATGAAGATGGTGGCGCTGGGCGTAGGCGTTGGTCTGGTTGCCGCGGTACTGCTCACCCGCCTGATGCACGGCATGCTCTACGGCATCACGCCGGGTGACCCGGGTACCTATCTGCTGGCGGCGGGTTTGCTTGTGGTCATCGGATTGACGGCCGCCTATGTTCCGGCGCGGCGTGCCTCTCGGTTGAATCCGGTGGCCGCCCTGAGAATCGAGTAGATGGCTGACCAGGTTCAGGTCAGCAGGCTCAGGCTCTGGTCGGCCCATTTCACGGCTTCGATGTAGGCCGATGAGATGGTCTGGGGTTCCAGGCCGGACTGCGCCAGCCGTTCGGGATCCATGCGTTCGTAGGCCAGAACCGATTCGAGCAGTTGTCCCTGTTCGCCGCTGTGCTCGAGCAATGCCAGCTTGATCGGAGTACTCAGGATGAGGTTGTCGAGCAGTTCGATCATGGGCTGGTCCATCAGTGCATCGAGTACCGAGAACAGTCCGATGATGAACATCTGCCGGCTCAGCTCGGGAGCACTCTCGCGAGCCAGCAGCTCGCACATGCGGGCCCGGGTCATGGCAATCACGATCAACTCCCGAGGCTTGTTGTCGTCGAGCCGGGTCATGACGATCAGCGTGAGCCAGTTGCGCACATTGTCGAGGCCCAGCAGGACCACGGCGTCGCGGATGGATTCGATTTCTCGGCGCAGGGTGAAAGCGGCACTGTTGATGTAGCGCAGCAATTTGTAGGACAGCGCGACGTCCTGTGCCAGCAGTCGCTCGACTTCGTGCAGGCAGATGTCGTCGCGCTGCAGTCTGGCCATCAGGTTGAAGACCACGCCCTTGTTGGCCGCGATCGTGCGGTGCGTCAGGGTCTGCGGCCGGCAGAAGAAATGACCCTGAAAATAGTCGAAGCCCAGGTCGTGGCAGAGCTGCTTCATCTCCTGGGTTTCGACCTTCTCGGCCACAAGCCGGGCCGGCAGATTCTGCAGCCGCTCGACTTCACGGCCCAGTTGCTGTCTGTCCTTGTCCAGCACATCCACCTTGATGTAGTCGGCCAGCTCGGCCAGCGGCAGGACGCTGTCGTCGTACTCGAAATCGTCCAGGGCGATCTTGAAGCCCATTTTCTTGAGTCGTTTGACTCCGGCGATGACGTCTTCCGTGGGCGCCACCGACTCCACGACTTCCAGCACGCAGTTCTCCCTGAACATCGGTGTCAGTGACTCGCTGGTGATGAACTGCTCGGGAAGGTTGATGAAGACCCGTGCGCTGCCGGTGAGATTGTCGATGCCGATGTGCAGAAACGAATTCAGTATGGTCTGCCCCGAAGCCAGATCGCCGTCACTGAATATGGCCCGGTCGACATTGCTGTTTCGATACAGCAGCTCGTAACCGATGACCTTGAGGTTTCGGTTGTAGATCGGTTGACGGGCGATGTACAGGTTTTCGGTGAGCGCCACTGCTGCGGTCCCGTTTCATGCAGGGAGGTGGGTTTCATGACTGCCCGGTCAGGGCGAGCCAGGTTCAATCTTAGCCCATGTGGTCGCAGGTCACGTTGAAGAGCTCTCAAGCCGCGACAGTCGGTTTAGCAGGTCGCGCATGATGAAGTGGTCGGGGTCGACGAAGTCATCCAGTTGCTGTTGCGCCTGTTGCAGCCGGTCGCGGGCCTGCCCAGGCTCGCCCTTGAGCTCGTCGAGTCGGGCCAGCAGCTTGTCGGCCAGGAGCTCGTTCTGCCAACCCAGTTCCAGGGTATCGAGATGGGCCAGCACATCAGCCTGGCGCTCCCTGTCGACTTCCCGGTTGATCTCCGTTTCGGCCACCAGCGCAATCAGGCTGAGCAGGACCAGGCTGCCCGAATCGGCCGGATTGTTGGACGCCAGGATCTTGTCGGCGATGTCGAGTGCGTTCTCCGGCTCGCCCTCATCCAGGCTTTCCGATGCCAGACGAACTGCACTGTTGATGGTCCAGGGATCGGTGGGGCCGTAGGCATTCATGCGCAGGTCGAAGGCCTGTCTGATCTTCTCCATGCCCCGGTCTGGCTTGCCCTTGCGATTGAGGGTGAGGCCGAGATTGTTCAGTACCACCAGGGTGCGTTGGTCGTTGCGACCGTGCATGCGGGTTCTTAACGCCAGGACCTCGCGCTGAATGGCTTCGGCCTCATCCAATTGGCCAAGGTCGCTCAGCGCAGAGGCCTTGCTGAGCCGGGCGCTGACCGCCCGGGGGTGGTCGGCTGATTCGGCCCGGGTCCATTCGTCTTCCAGTTGCTCCAGCGTGTTCAGGGCATCGTGCACCCGGCCCAGGCGGGCCTGCGTGTTGGCAATGTCCTGCAGTACGATGCGCGCCGCGCTTGCGTGGCCCCCGGCACGCCGATAGTTCAGCGAACGCTGATAGTCGTTGAGCGCCCTGGGCAGTGCACCGCGTTGCGCGGCGATATCGCCAAGCCCCTTGAATACGATGCCGCGAACCAGCTCATCGGCAAGGTCCGGGTCGGCGTCGAGCTTCGCGGCCAGTTCCTTCAGGCCGCTTTCAGCCTCTTCCAGGCGGCCGACCTGGCGCTGGTGAGACAGCCTCAGTGCCCGCAACTGCAGCGCCTCGCCTTCGCCCTCCGGGTCGATCCGTGCCATGCGCTCGGCAAGCTTAAGTGCATCCAGGGCCTGATCGATGAGTTGCAACTGGTGGTAGTTGGAAGCCACGCTGCGGGCCATTTCCGAACCGATCATGGGCATGTCGACGAAGTGTTCGCCGATACGCTCCAGTGCCGTGCCGAGCAGGGCACGGTCGATCAGCGTTCGCCCCAGGTCGGCCAGGTCGAGGGTCTCGCGCAGTTTCGCCGGCAGGTCGCCATCGGCCCCCAGTTCGTGTTGACCGAGCTCGTCTTCCAGCCATCCCATCACGGTTGCACCCATGTCGGCCGGGTCCAGTGTCAGCAGCAGCTCGTTCTGGAACTGGGCGACATGCTCCAGTTCCAGGCGCCTTTGTTCGGCTTCCAGGTAACTGGTCAGGGATGCGTTGAGGCCGAAGCCAACGGCCAGCACCAGGGCAATGCCGCTGCCCAGGGGCCAGCGGCGGCGCCGGATGAACTTGCCGATGCGATAGCCGACGGCGTCCTTGCGTGCGCTGACCGGCTCGTCGTCCAGGAAGGCGCGAATGTCGGCCGCCAGCGCCTGGGCAGTGGCGTAGCGGCGTTCCGGTTCCTTGCGCAGGCAGGTGAGCACGATGGCGTCGAGGTCCCCCTTGAGCTGTTGCTGCAGCGACCGGGGTGTAGTGCTTCGTGCACTTGCCACTTCGTTGTTCTTGCCGTCGATCTGTCGGGATGGCGGCAGCGGCTCCTGTTCGCAAACCATCCTCTCCAGCTCGGCCGGGCTTGATGTTCGGGCATCAAGTGGGAGGCATCCGGCCAGCAGGTGGTAGAGCATCACGCCCAGGCTGTAGATATCGCTGGCGGTGGTCAGGGGCGCGCCCTGAATGCGCTCCGGGCTGGAAAACTCGGGGGTGAGTGCGAGCAGTCGGGTCTGATTGTCGTCGGAGGTCTCGTCTTCCATCAGCGACGCGGTGCCAAAATCCAGCAGCTTGGGTTGCCCGTCGTCGGTGACCAGCAGGTTGCTGAACTTCAGGTCCTTGTGCAGCACCAGGCTGCGATGCGCAAACTGCACCGCGTCCAGGGCGCGCAGGAACAGGGCCAGGCGCTGCCGGATGCCGAGGCGTTGCGTGTCGCACCATGTGTTGATCGGCAGGCCTTCGATGAACTCCATGACCAGCCAGGGGCGACCGTCTTCGAGGACTCCACCGTCGAGCAACCCGGCAATGTTGGCGTGATTGAGGCGGGCCATGATCTGGCGCTCGCGCACAAAATAGTCGCCCAGGGCCGGGTCGCCGGCAGTCGCCACCAGCTTGAGCGCTGCGATTTGTTCAAAGTCGCCCTCGACCCGCTCGACCTGGTAGACGATGCCCATGCCACCACGGCCAATCCGTTGTTTGACCCGCCATGCGCCGATCTGGTCGCCGCTTTCCAGTTCTCCGGGAAAGGGCAGGCTGGTGGCTGCCCGACGTACGCGCCAGCCGATCTGCGTGCTGGTCGAGCTGTCAACCGCCAGCAGGTCTTCCAGCTCCGTGGCCAGGGCTGGATCGTCGCGGCGCAGCGCCTCGAGCGCGCCGCGACGGGCGTTTTCCGGCAGGGCGACGAGTTTGTCGAACCAGTTCTGGAGGGTGTTCCAGTCGTTCATGAGAGGTTGAATGTATCTCCGAGTGTCTTTGCCAACCAGGCCCTGGCGAACCTGAGCTCACGCGAGACCTTCATGGCCGAGACATCAAGGACGGCAGCGACTTCTCGGGTGGTCATTCCGCCGAAGTAGGTCAGCACCAGAATCTCGGCTTTCTGTTCGTCGCGTTGCGCCAGGGTCGTCAGTGCCTGATCCAGTGCCAGGAAATCGACTTGTTCCTCACCACCTTCCCCTGCGGGCAGTTCGTTGTCCTCCAGGCTGACCTGCAACTTGTCGCCGCCGCGCCGTTGGCTGGAGCGGGCCCGTGCCTGGTCGACCAGGATCCGGCGCATCATGCGCGCGGTCATGGCGTAGAAATGCGATCGATCGACAAAATCGACACTGGAATCGACCAGGCGCAGGAAAGCTTCGTTGACCAGTGCCGTGGGTTGCATGGTCGCACTGCGCTCGTGGGCCATGTGTCCGCGCGCCAGTTGAATCAGCTGGCGATGAACCAGCGGCATCAGCGCCTCCAGGGCCTGGTCATCCCCGGAGCGCCAATCCCTGAGCAGCCGGGTAATCGGCTGTGTCTCACTCGCAGAGATCGCTTTTCTTGTCATGGCTGATCGGCTGGTGTTGTCCCCCGCCTGGTTGTGCTTGTTGTGCGGCGTTCGGGGCGATTCCTGGACAAAGTGTTACAGGACGGCAAGAAATCACGCTGAATACGGTAACAGTCGCGGATTTGAGTCTATCAGAAGCTTCGGGGAGCGCGGTGTCAATGCCCTCCCGCCGGACCGAAAGTCGAGGGATCCGCTAGTGGACAAGTCCAGATACAGCAGCCTTTGAGGCATCCATGGAGGCAATAGCAAGATGAAGAAAGTCAATCGGTTCAATGGTCGGCAGTCCGGCTTCACCCTGGTCGAGATGGCCGTGGTGCTGGCGGTCATCGGTCTGATCCTGGGAGCGGTCATGATCGGGCTGGATATCCAGCGCAATGCCGAGTACACCAAGGTCAAGCAGAAGTTCATCGATCAGTGGGTGGTCGCCTACAACGCTTACTACCAGCGTACCGGCGTGCCAGTCGGTGATTCCCAGATCCAGCCACAGTTGATGGTCAACGGTGAGCGCTTTGTCGATTCCGGCAACTCATCGGGTGGCGACATGAGCGATATCGAGCCGTTGGAGGTGATCTGCGAAGGCGACAATCCGGCGCTCGATGGCCTGGCCAATGTCGATGCCGACCGCAGCCTGCGCACCCTGATGCTGCAGGCCGGTGTCACTCTGCCGCCGGGCCGCGGCGAGGGTTTCGAGGATCGCTACGTGTATCTGGACAGCAACGGCAACCCGCAGGAGATACAGGTCTGCTTCGGGTGGAATCCGCCGGATACGCCCTCGGGATCGGGCAACGTCATGGTGATTACCGGCCTGACGCCCGACCTGGCCCGCTACCTTGATCAGGCCATTGATGGCCAGGCCGATGCCCGTGAAGGCATGTTCCGGCAGGTCGGGCTCAACGGAGACGGCGACCGCAACCAGCCGGGGCTGCAATGGAATACCGACAACACCTACGGCATCGGTGACGAAGCCGGTGAGCCCGGCGCAGGTCCGGCACTCAACGAGGCCCAGGTCATCACCGTGGCCGCCCACTACAAGATGAATCAGTGATCCCGGTATTGACCGGACGATGGAGGAAGATCTCATGAAGCTGACAAGCAGTCATCCTGCCGCCGATTCGCGCGGCTTCACCCTGGTCGAGATGGCCGTGGTCCTGGCCATTATCGGACTCATACTCGGTGCCCTGGCCGTGGCCAAGGACGTGCAGCGCAACGCCGAATACAACCGGGTGGCCAACAAGTTCGTCATGCAGTGGCGTGCGGCCTACGACCAGTATTACCAGCGCACCGGCTCGGTTGTCGGCGACTGCCAGCAGGCGCCGACCTACATGATCAACGGGGCCGAGACCAACTTTGACGGTTCCGGAGGCGATGTCTGCCAGCGCACCAGCCCCTGGGCCGGTGGCAGCGGCGCGGCCGGCGTTCCGGCCAACTTCACCGATACCGGACTGAGGGTCTGTAACGGCGAGGGCTACCCGGCCAACTCCGTCGGCCCGGGCGATCCCGAACTGGCCGAACAGAACCTGCGCGACCTGATGTTGCGATCGGGTATTACCCTGCCGGCCGGTCGCGGCGAAGGCTTCGAAGACCGCTATGTCTACGAAGACTCCAACGGCAACGTCGCCGAATTGCAGGTCTGCTTTCAGTGGAACCCGCCGGAGCAGGCATCCGGCTCCGGCAATGTCATGGTCATTCGCGGCCTGACCCCCGATCTGGCCCGTTACCTCGATCAGTTGATCGATGGCCAGGCCGATGCACGCGAGGGTCGTTTCCGCATCCAGAACGAGGGTCAGCGCTCCGACGAGGCCGGCGGCGCCAACCAGCCGGGCCACCAGTGGGCGGCCAACGTGACCCACTCCCAGAATCACTTCGTGGTCGACCCGGATGAGCCGGCCAACGCCATCGCCACAGGTCGTGCCTTCAATGAGGACGAAGTGGTGCTGTTGACCGCGCACTGGCGAATGGACCAGTAATCCCGTGAGTCGTCCCGTCGTCATTTTGTTGTTCGTCGGCCTGATCGCGGCCCTGGTGGTCAGTGCGTTCTACGCGCGCCACGGCTTTTCCGAGCTCGATCAGTTGCGCGTGGAGTTGCACGCACTGGACCGGGAAGCCGCGGTTCTGGCCGAGCAGCGCGAACAGGTCGAGCGGCGCCGCGAGATAGAGCAGGCGGCGACCGATCTGCTGGACCGGGCCGAGTCCCTGGGCCTGCAGTCGGGTCGCTGGACCGAACGGCGCCTGCGCTATCGCAGTTCGACCATGCCACGACGTGACGTGCTGGCGGCGCTGGACGAGACCGTGCCCGAGGACCGCCGCGCCCTGTTTGTGCCGCGCGCCTGGACGGTCGGTGTGAGCGACCCCGGTTTCAGCCTGTTCAGTGTGCCGTCCCAGCGCGAGCGTGGGCTCAACTTCGAGTTGACCGGCACGCTTTACCTGCAAGTCGAGGAGGATGTATGACGCCGGTTGATGTCGTTCTGGCCGCGGGAGACGCCTGGACCCTGCTGGGGCCCGATGGCGAGACCCGCCAGCTCAAGCCGCGCGAGCGACTGAGCCGCCCGGCCATGGTCGTCATGTCCTTCCCGGGCGCCGTGCTTGGTGAGCTGAGGTTCGAGGGAAAGCCTACATTCGCCCGCGCCATGGTTGAGCGCCATGTGCGCATGGAAGGGTGGATCGAGGGCCCCAGCCATGTCGTCATTCATCGCAATCGCCGGCTTCCCGACGGCGCGCAGGTGCTCTACACCGCCGTTCCGCTGGCTGCCTGGCAGGATGGCATGGAGTGGGCCTCGCGCCAGTCCGATCATTGCATGATCGTGCTGCCCGGACAGTTGCTGGCTGCCGGTGCCGGAGGCAGGGTGCTGCGCCATGGCAGGCACTTGATGGCCTTTGTCGATAGTCCCCGGGGACTTGTCTATGAGGATGTTTTCGCCAGCGGCGATGGTCACGACGATCTGACTGCCGCGGCCACCCGCCTGGGTCGGCAACTGGTCGACCACCCGATGCTTCGCTCCGGCGAAGTGACGCTGGATTGGCTGCCGCTGAGCCGCTCCGGTGTTGATCAGGAGTCTGATCTGGTCGATGCCATGCAGCAGGAAGAAGCGCTGAGCGTCGAGCTCCTGCCCGGCACCTTTGTAGGAGGGCGCAGCGATGCCCCCTTCGATGGTCTGGCCGAGCAATTGAATGCCCAGCCGGCCATGAACCTGGCCAACCCGGTGCCGCAGCGACTGGCCTGGCTGGCCGAGAAGCGCGCGCCCATGGCCATGGCGTTGATCGCGGTGCTGGCACTCGGTCTGCTGGCCGGCGGCTGGCAGGCGCGCCAGGTGGCTGCAGAAACCCAGGGTGAGCTGACCACCCGCCAGGCCGAGATCGATGGTCTGCGCGAGGCCATCGGCAATGGCTCGGCGCCGCCGGACTGGGTCCGGCTGGAGTCGGTGGCCGGCTTTGTTCAGCAATTGGTTCCCGGCAGTCTGTATGCACCGGTTCCGGTGGTGGAACAGATTCGAGCGGCCGTGCCCGAGGGCGTGTCGATTCATCGCATCACGCTCGAAGACGTGCGCGGAGACTACCGCTTGCGCGTCGACGGCCGGGCAAGTGAAAGCGGTCAGAGCGGCACCATCAGTCGCTTTGTCGCGGCCCTGAACGAAGCGGGCTGGGAGGCCCGTTCGCTGGACCCGGCCGGCACCAGTCGGGGCAGTTTTTCCTATCGCTTGATAGCGCGGGAGGATCGGACGTGAGATTCGCATTTCTGACGCTCACCGCCATCGTCGTGTTGCTGCTTGCCGCGGCCGGTCTGGGCGGTTTCTTCGACGGCCAGAGGACCCACATGCCACCGCGCGCCGATTCCGGCTCTGCCGAGGTCTCGGCCCCGGTCAGCAGGGAAGCGCTGGAGGGGCTGGCCGCCAACATCGACAGCATCGCCCGCGAAATCGATACCCAGGCCGTTGCCTCGGTACGGGCCGATGCAGACGACGCGCCGCTGCTTGCGCTGGCGCCACGCGATCTGATCGACGACCGGATTGCCGCGGCGGAACCGGCGCCGGTGCTGCCGGATCGTCGGCTCAGCCTGATCGTGCTCGGATCCGAACCGCGGGCCATGATTGATGGGGCCATGGTCACGGAAGCCTCCAGCCTGGATCGTGGCGGTCGCGTTGAGCGTATCGAAGGCCACCAGGTGGTGATCCAGGAAAGAGAGGGCCGCCAGGTACTGACCCTGTCCCGGGACCGGGTCCGGCGCGGCACCCTGGAGAACTCGAGCGAGCGGGACGGATCATGATCAATCGCCAGGCTGTTCTCGGATTTTTGTTGGGGCTGCTGGTGGTTGGCGCGCTCTGGCTGTGGGTGCAGTACCGCTTTATCGCGCCGGCGCCGATGGATACCCCCGATCTGCCCACGACGCGAACGGAGCAGCCCGCCCCGGCGGATCGGCTGGAGCCGGCCCTTGCTCCTGACCGGGCATTTGATCCGGCAGATGCCGAAGACGTCCCCGGCCCCACCGTGCCGGAACTGTTCGGCGAACGCGAACCCAGGATTCACGAGCCGTCGACCGGTCTGCGCGCCCCGCTGCCCGGCAGCGAAAGCGTCGAGGAGCTGATGGATATCCAGCAGCGCCTGCTGGGACTGTCCCGCGAAGGCCTGGGCGCCGATCCCGACGAGTTGCGGCAGGTACTTGGGCGCCTGCGCGCCACCCTGGGCACCGACGAGGTGGCCGGGGTCAACCTGCAGGATCTCGAAACCACGGTTGATGTGGCCGGGCAGATGCGCTCGCGGGCGCAGGAGTTGTCGCGGCTGGCCGAAGAAAGCGGCGAGGTCGATCACAGCGACCGGATGATGGAGCTTTTCGAGGAAATCAGCGCGCTCCAGTCCGACATGCCGAACCTGATGGATCTCGATCCGCCGGGAATGCCGGACGAGGAATCGCCATGATTCACGGATATTCGGGCGCACACGGGTTCACACTGGTCGAGCTGGCCATCGCCCTGACCGTCATCGGGGTCCTGGCCTGGATCGCGACCGACACCTTCGGCAACCTGAACCCGGTGGCCGATCGCGCAACGGCGCTAGCTCATGGCGAGGAGTTGCGCTCGAGCATGCGCGCCTTTGCATTGGCGCATGGCCGGCTGCCTTGCCCCGACCGTGAAGGTGACGGCCTGGAAAGCCTGGAGCAGGATGCCTGCCCGCCGGAGCTGGAAACCGGCTGGGTCCCTTATGTATCACTGGGCATGTCGCAACCCATTCCCGAGCTCCGGGCCTATTACGGTGTTTTTCGTTCCACCGACTCGCAGGCCGACCTGGCCCGCGCCATCAAGCGTTTGCCCGGCGGTGGCCCGCCCGGCAGCGGCGACCTCGTGCGCGGGCTGATCAATGCCGATCGCCTGGCTACCGATCCGGATCGCATCATTCTGACCGGCAGCGGCGGTGGCGACGGAAATCCGGATTGTGTCAACAACCCGGTGCGCAACGTCGCCTGGTTCGCCGTCAGCCCGCTGACCGATCGCAGTGGCAGCGGACGACGGCTGGATTCCGTGCACGACCAGCCGGGATTTCCGTCCTGCGCGCATGCACCGTCCACACCGCCGGGATACAACCGCGACGATGTCGTGACCGCCGAAACCTTTTCAAGACTCGCTTCCTGGCTGCAGCGCCACGCTGCAACCAGTATTTGACCTTTCAGGGCTCACGCAGAATGCAGGAACCGAATACATGAACCGCATGACTTTTCAGACCGTCACCGTTTCGAGAATGCTGCTGACCATTGCGCTGGTCGCGGTCGCGACTGCATGCGCCACGCCGCGCAGCCTGGACCACCTCGAGCGCACCGAGCCGGATACTGAATCCGCTCCCGCGGTTGCCGAGCGGGCAGCGCAGCATTCCGAGCAACTGGCCCGCACCGTGGACATGCTGCGCGAAAAGATCGAACGGCGCCGTGAGCTCGAGGAAACCGAGCCGGTGGCGCCTGCCTTCGATCCGCTGGAGGCCGAGACCATCACGCTGATGGTCGACGGCGCGGACATCAGTGAGGCGCTGCGTGCCCTGAGCGAGGAGTCCGATCTCAACCTGATCGTCGACCCGGAAGTCTATGCGCTCGGTCAGCGCGCAACCATGTCGCTGGACAACGTCAGCTTGCGCGAGGCGCTGGACCAGATCCTGTCGGTCTACAACGTGCACGGCGAGGTGCGCGGCAACACCCTGCGCGTCCGGCTCTTCGAGGAAAAGACCTACTCGCTGGACTTTCTCAATGCCCAGTCCGATCTGCAACTCAGCGCCGGCGGCAATGTCTTCGGTGCCGGTACCGAAGGCGGAGGCGGCGGCAGCGGCATGACCGGTGGCGGTGGTGGCAGCAGCGCCCTGCGTGGCGACATCACGCTCAATGCCAGCGGCGGCAGCGACACCAACCCCTACGAAGGGGTGCGCAATGCGCTGGCCAATGTGCTGCGGACCAGCGATAGCGATGCAACGGTCATTTCGGTGGACGAGTCGTCCAGTTCGCTTTATCTCAAGGCCCGTCCGTCGGAGGTGGCCACGGTCGACAAGTTCATTCAGCGCCTGCGCAGCGTGATCGGGCGCCAGGTCTTCATCGAGGCCCAGTTGATCGACGTTCGCCTGAGCGATCAGTTCGAGTTCGGCATTGACTGGAACCTTTTGCGCAATCGTTTCGCCGGCACCATCGGTGGTTCGGGCGGCCGCATCGGCGAGGCGGCCGCGAGCCTGCCGCCGGGTGACCAGGGTTTGCCCGAGCGAGGCGTGGTGCTGCCGGAGCGGGCCCTGGGCCGCGAGGGCAGCGGTGGACTGGGCGGGGCCTATCAGTCCGACAACTTCAGCGCCGTGCTCAATGCGCTCGATTCCTTTGGCCATGTCTCGGTGCTGTCGAACCCCAACATCATGGCGCGCAACGGTTCGCCGGCACTGCTCAATGTCGGCACCACGTCGCGCTTCGTGTCCAGTACATCGGTCACCGATACCGGCACCGAAACCACCGCGGGGCGCACCCGCACGGAAGTACAAACCGACTCGGTCTTCTCCGGCGTGATGGTGGCCGTTGTTCCCTACCTGCGCGATGACGGGGTGATCGAGTTGTTGATCCATCCGATGCAGACCGAAGTCGACGAGGGCAGCCTGGCACTGGTTGACGTGGGGGGTGATACCCGCATCTCGCTGCCGCGGGTCAACCTCAAGGGTCTGACCACCACGCTGCAGCTGCGCGATGGCGACATGGCCCTGATCGGTGGGCTGATCGATCAGAGTCATGGCACCAACGACACCGGGGTGCCCGGCGTGTCCCGCATCGGATTGTTCGGCCGCCTGTTCGGACAGCGTCGTGAACAAAGCGAAACCCGTGAACTGGTCATCGCCCTGCGAGTGCACAGTCAATGAGTCTGATTCACCAGGCCCTGCAACGCGTGGAAGCGGATGCCGCGACCGAGCGGCAGGTGTATGCCGCTGCCCGCTCCCGGACAGGTCAAGTCACTCGCCGCACGCTCACGCTCGGCGGGCTGGCAGCCACCGGGCTGGCGCTGCCCATCCTGGTTTCAACCGTTTTCTCCATCAATGCCGACGGTGGCACGGACGGGCAGGAAACGGCCATCACGGAAATCGCCGCGGTTAGCCCCGAACGGCAGGTGTCGGCGATGGTCGAGGAGCCTGCAGCCGAACCAACTGAGCGTTCGAGGCCGGCTTCCGGCCAGCGTCGGTCCGATGATGCTCTTGCCGCCCCGATCGAGGAAGTCGAGCCGATTCAGGTGGCCCGGGCGGTTGATCTCCGGCCGCTTGAGGTGGCCTCGGTCGCAAGCGCCGGAGACCGGGGCGGTGAGCGCAATGGGCAACAGGCACGATCCGCGACAGACGCGGAGGCGTCGACCGGAACAGCGGATAGCGAACCCGAACCGTCGCCGGATTCGAAGTCGGATTCGAAGCCCGCATCCGACCGGGAAACCGGCCCTGAAACCGCGGCCGAGGAGGCCGGTCAGGTCAGTGTGAGCGTGGCCCGCCGAAGTGCGGCGGCGCGCGAGCTGCATTCCGACCTGCTGTCGGCCATCGGCAATCGCGACTGGGAGGCAGCCGAGGAAGCGCTGGCCGAACTGCAGGCGGTATTGCCGCGCGATCACCTCACGCGGCTGCGCGCCGAAGGATGGTTCTACCTGCAAAGCGGCGACCACCGCCGGGCCGTCTCGCCCTACCAGGACATCCTGCGGCGTGTTCCGGATGATGAGCAGGCCTTTGTCAACCTGATTCATGCGCACCTCGCGCTGGACGAGCGTGGCGCGGCCCGCAGATTGCTGGAGCAGGCCGCGCGTCAAGATGTGGACTCGTCCACGCTGCGTTCTCTGTCACGTTCACTGGGGCAGTAACGATGTCGACGATGGCGCCGGATCAGGTTCTCGGGCTGGAGCGTCACCCCTTTCCGGTGACACCCGATGCCAACAGCTATTTCCTGCCCCGGGGACGCGAAGCCGCTCTGGCCGAGCTGGCGCACTGCATCGAGGCCCGGCGCGGCATTCTGCTGGTTACCGGCGAAATCGGACTGGGCAAGACCACGCTGTTGCGCCGGCTGCTGGCCGATTTCGATCCCGACACCCTGGAATATGCGCTGATCTTCAATACCTTCCTGCGCGGCGGCGAGCTGCTGCAGGCCATCTGCAGCGATTTCGGTCTGGATGCAGGCGACTCGGTCAGCGACAACCTGGAAAGGCTCAACCATTTCCTCATCGATCGTGCCGAGGCCGGGCGCACCTGCCTGCTGGTGCTCGATGACGCTCAGAACCTGGATGCCGAAAGCCTGGAGATGATCCGGCTGCTCAGCAACCTGGAGACCGATCAGCACAAGCTGCTGCAGATTCTTCTGTGCGGACAGCCGGAGCTTGATGATCGTCTGTCCGCGCCGAATCTGAGACAGCTGTCGAGTCGTATCGTCTATCGGCTGGACCTGGAGCCGCTGTCGCGCGCGGAGTTGAGCGACTACGTGCGCTTTCGCCTGGATGCGGCCGGCAGCGCGGGCCGGATCGGTATTTCGGCATCGGCGCTGCGCTGCTTGTGGCAATGCAGCAAGGGCAATCCGCGCCGGATTCACCTGTTGCTGGACCGTTGTCTGTATGCACTGATCGGAGCGGCGCAGCAGCATATCAGCGTCGCCATGGTGCGCCAGGCCGCCGGGGAGCTGGAGATGGTGTCCGGCCATCATGCCTGGCGCGCGCCGGCGCTGAGTTTCGCGGCAGCCGCGGTACTGTCCAGCGCACTGGTGTTCGGGCTGGACCCGCAACGTGAAACCGCATCGCAGACCGATACCGTGCCGGCGCCGGTCGTGAAGCCGCTCGATTCAGAATGGCTGGCGGGCCTGGAAGAGACTTCCGCAACGGACACCACACCCCCTTGCCTGGATGAACTGCTGGAGCGCCACGGCGAGGCCGTCGGCCTGTACCCGCAGCCGCCGGCGCTGGATGGCGATGACGGGAGCGAACACCTGTGCCGCTTCGAGAAGGCCGACAGGCACTGGCTGGCGGTCGAGCCGGTACCCGGCGTCGGTGATCGCGGCCATGTGCGCGAGGTTCAGCGCCTGCTGTTCGAGCTCGGCCTGCTCGATGCCGATGGCGTCGACGGCTGGTTTGGTCCGATCACGCGTTCGGCAGTGGAAGCGTTTCAGCAGCAGTCGGGTCTGCCGACACATGGTCGTCCCGATGCCTTGACCTCTGGGCTGTTGCAAGCACTGGCCCGGCATGAAGCGCGCAAGTCAGATGAAACACATTCAGGAGGTTGACGAGATGCTCGATATGCCGGCTCAAGAGCCGATAACCGGATCAGGATCCAATGCCGGTGGTCGCTGGAACCTGGGCACGCTGGCCAGGCAGCAGGGGCTGATCAGCCAGACCGAGCTGGACTATGCCCTGCAGAAGCAGGCCGTGGAAGGCGGTTTGCTTGGCAATCTCCTCGTGGAGCATGGCTTTGCCACGCAGAAGGAAATCGCCCAGTTGCTGGCACGGCAGCGAACCGAAGGCGGCGAGTTCGTCGATGTCGACGATCTGCCCGAGCCGTCCGCCGACGCGATGGCGCCGTTCAACCAGTCGCTATGTCTGAAAAACGGTTTTCTGCCCATCAGTGTGCGCGACGGTCTGGCCACCGTGGCCCTGGGCGATGGCAGCCCCGAGCATGTGCGTGACCTGGTGCAGCGCAGGACCGGGTGGGACATCCGTTTTGTCCAGAGCGACTTTGCCGGCATCAAGCGCGCCATCCGGCAGCACTTCTATTTTGCCGCCAACCCCCAGGAAACGGTGCTGCAGCGCGAGATACGCTTGCTGGAGAACGACCGCGACCGGGTCTACAGCCCTGAAAAGCTGGTCGATCACCTGCTCAACCTGGCGGTACGCGAACGCGCCACCGATATTCATATCGCCCCCGGTGTCGACAGCCGTCACGTGCTGTTTCGCATAGACGGCGTGCTGCGGCCCATGTTCGCGCTTTCTCCGGCGCTTGACCGGGTCACCAGCTTCATCAAGCTGTGCGCGGAAATGGATGTAGCCGAGCAGCGACTGCCGCAGGACGGCAGCTTCAGCCGCGAGGTGATGGATCAGCCTTTCACCATGCGCGTCTCGACCCTGATTGCCGAGCATGGCGAGCGCATGGTCCTGCGCCTGCTGCCCGAACGCAACGCGCTGGACAAGCTGACCGATCTCGGTTTCCTGGCCGAGGACGTGGAAGCGCTTGGCCCCCTGTTCAGTCGCCCCTCGGGGCTGATCCTGTTGACCGGCCCGACCGGCTCGGGCAAGTCGACCACCCTGCACGCGGCGTTGAGAATGCAGGCGCTGGTGGAGCGCAATGTGCTCACGGTCGAGGACCCCGTTGAATACCGGGTCAATTCGGTCTGCCAGACCGAGGTCAATGCCCGCTCCGGCTATACCTTTTCCAATGCACTGCGCTATTTCCTGCGTCATGACCCGGATGTGATCCTGGTCGGCGAGATTCGCGATGCCGAGACCGCCCGCGCGGCCATTGACGCGGCCTCCACCGGCCACCTGGTGCTGTCGACGCTGCACGTGGGCAGCATCTTTGGCGTGGTGCCGCGTTTGAAGATCCTCGGCATGGATACCGAAACCATTGCCGAAAACCTGCTTGGCGTGATCAATCAGCGGCTGGTGCGGCGCATCTGCCCGCACTGCAAGGAATCCGTGCAGCCTACCGATGAGGAGCGGCAATGGCTGGGAGTTGACGACCAGGAACCGGTGCGCATCTGGCGCGGTCGCGGCTGCGATCACTGCCGCGGCAGCGGCTATCACGGTCGCCTGCCGATCTACGAGCAACTTGTCATGGACCGGATCATGGCCGATGCCGTCGCCGACGATGTGACCCGGGGTCAATTGCGCGACCTGGCGGCCCAGCAGGGCATGCGCTCGATTCACGCACTGGCCCGGCGTCAGGTGCTGGCCGGCGAGACCACCGTCGAGGAAATTCACCGGGCTGTGGGGAACGCACCGCAATGAGTCGGCTCAATACTTACTACTACCGCATTCTGAAACCCGATGGCGGAGTGCGTACCGGATTTTATCGGCTGGCCGTGGAGCGGGATTTCTCCGCCCGGGTGCGGCTGGAGCGTGAACAGGACGCCGTGGTACTCAGTCTTTGGCGCCTGCCCCAGGTGTTTACGGGAATACACGCCTTTGTCCGCGGGCTGTTTCAGTCCGATATCCGCCCCGAAGAACTGGCCGGGTTTCTGCGCGACCTGGGCGTGATGTTGCGTGCCGGCATTCCGGCACTGGACGCGCTCAGCACCCTGATTGGCGAAGGAGACACGGCCGGCTCGCGCCGCGTGGCGCGCGTGGCCTCGAGCATGCTCGAGGATCTCGATGCCGGCGTCAGCGTCAGCGAGGCCTTCGAGCGTCGTCCCGACGTCTTTCCCGAAACCGTGCGCAACCTGATCCGCATTGGTGACCAGTCGGGCAATCTGGATCGCATGCTGCTGGAATCGGCCAGCCATGTCGAGCGCATGATCAACGTGCGCCGTGACGTGCGCACCGCGCTGATCTACCCGGTAGTGGTCTTTGCCAGCATCTTCGCGGTGGCATTGTTCTGGATCTACTACGTGCTGCCGGCCATGCAGGACCTGTTCCTGCAACTCAATGCCGAGCTTCCCGCCCTGACCGTCACCGTCATGAACCTGGCCGGGGCGTCCGGTGATCATGTCTGGACCAGTCTGATCGTGGTGGTCATGACCGTGCTCGGCCTGTACTGGCTGTTCAGGCACCATGAACCCAGCCGCTACGTGCTGCACCGTACGCTGCATCGCCTGCCGGTCTCCCGCGTCATTGTCACTTCCGCCGGCATGGCCCAGTTGACCGAGCACCTGGGCATCCTGGTCCGGGGCGGGCTGGACATGGTCTCCAGCCTGGATGTGCTCGGTCGGTCGACGTCGGATCTCTACTATCGCCGGCGACTGCAGGAAGTGCGCGAGTCAGTGATGCGCGGCGAGTCGGTGGCGCGCTCGATGCGGGTGGCCGGCGGCTTTCCCGCCATGGCGGTGCGCATGATCGGCGTCGGCGAGGAGAGCGGCTCGCTCGATGAGCAGTTGACCCACCTGGCCGATGAGTATCGCCGCCGGCTGGAGGTTGTCGTGCGTTCGCTGGCCGAAATCATCAAGCCGGCCGTCATTCTGGTTGCCGGTGCGCTGTTTATCTTCCTGGTGATTGCCCTGCTGATCCCGGTCTACGACCTCATCCAGCAGTCGGTCACCCAGGGGATGGGAGGGGCCTAGCATGAGGGTGCGCACCAGGGAGGCGGGTTTCGGGCTGCTGGCCGTTTTCGTGTTGACCGTTCTGCTCGGGGCCACGCTGCTGGCCGGCTATATCTGGCTGAACAGTCAGCAGGTCAGTCAGCGCGCGGAAGATATTGCCGGTGTCCTGGAACATACCGATCGGGCCTTGCGCGGTTTCGCCCTGACCCAGTACCGCCTGCCGTGTCCGGACACCAGCGGCGATGGCTTCGAGGACTGCGACAGCAATGCTGCGCGGGGGCGCCTGCCGTGGCGCACCCTGAACCTGGAAGACCGGGAGCTCAGGGCCGAGATCGGGCATATGGCCTACCTGGTCGATCGCGAAGGCGCGGACCTGACCGTGGCCGAGAACCGCTTCCAGCCGGGACAACAGGGCACGGCCGAGTACCGCTTCTTCAACAACGGAGAAGACGGCAACGACGAATTCCATGACTATGATTTCGTTACCACGACCGACTTCTGTCTGGGCCTGGAACAGGCGGCAGCCGAACCCGGCGCGCGCGTGGCTGACGAGCTGCAGACACCCGTGGCGTACGCCATCGCCCATCCGGGTGGTCGCGACATGGATGGTTCGGGCAGCCTGTTTGATGGCCTGAATGCCGACGACAGCGGGCTGCTGTTCGAATCCCCGGCCCGCGGCCCCGGCCCGGGCTATGACGACCGGGTGCTGGCGCGCAGTCATGGCAGTCTGGCGACCGGATTCGATTGCCGCGGTCAGATCGTGTCGCTCGATACCCTGTCGCTGGCCTCGGCCACCGTCGATCGGACCAACGATGCCTTTCTCTGGACCACCATCGGTGCCAGCAGTTCGGCGCTGGTGTCGGGTGTCCTGATGGGGGTGCAGATCAAGGGCATCGTCACGGCCGCCGGTCAGATCAGTGCGGCCGTCACCCAGGTCGGCATCGCGGCGGCCGCCCTGGCCAGTGCCATTGCCGGTTGTGTCGTGATTGTCGGCTGTGCGGCAGTGCCCGGGGCCATTGCTTTCCTGGTAGCCGCTATTGCCGCCCTGGTGGCGGCCATCACGGCCATGGTCGCGGCCATTGCCGCGCTGGGTCTGCACGCGGTCGCTTTCGGGCTGCACCTCGGGGTGGCGGTGGCCGCAGGCGTCAACATCGATCAGTTCGACACCGATATCGACCTGTCGGAAGTGCGAGACGACATACAGAGCGGGCTGGATGAAGCGCGCGATGAAATGGACGATGCCGAAAGCGATCTCGACGATGCCGAGTCCGACTTGGCCGATGCGCGTGACGATCATCGCGATGCGCGTCAGGCGATGTTCGATGCGGCTCGGGCTCTGATCGATGAGCGCAATGACCGCAATGAGGTGGGCGGCAACCTGTCAAGAAGCCACCTTGATGGCGTGATCAATCAGTTCATTGATCGTTCCGAGACGGTTGAATCGCGGCGCCTGGAGCTCGAGCGCGCGCTCAGCCGCCTGGAGCAGGCAGAGGAAAACCGTGACGGCTTTGATGGCGGCAGCGCGCCCGAGCCGCCCCAGGAGGCCATCGACGAGCTCGATGACTTGATTGCCGAGGCCGAGGATGCCCTGGCCCAGACCGATGACGAGGATGAACAACTGCGGCTGCAAACGGAAATCGACGCCCTGCGTGATGCCAGGGATGACCTGGCCGACGGCTTTGGTGCCGGCGATCAGGACGAAGCCGGTTCAACGGCCGAGTTCGAGGCCGCCATGGCCCAGATCCGTGACCAGATCAACGACCTCGAGGCTCAGCTTGACGAAAACGATCTGAGCCCGGAGCGCGAAGCCGAGCTGCGTGAGCAGATCGAGGAGTTGGAAGACACCGAGCAGGAACTGGCGCGCCAGTTCAGTGAAATCGATACCGACGTGGCCGCTCGCCAGAGCGAGGTCAACACGGCCGAGTCGCGACTCGACACCGCGCTTGATCGACGCGCTTCGGCCTATGACCTCGTGGTCAGCCGCTTCCGACTCAGCTACCGCACGGAAGACTGCGAGGAGGACGACGACGGGAACGAGCAGTGCACCACCGAGACCGGCCACGTCGAAGCGCGATTTCTCATCCGTCTACTCATGGACGCCTATATCGAGGTGCTGGAAGAGTTCCGAACCGCCGAGGAGAATCGTGAAGATGCCCGGCGCAACTACGAGGATTCGGTCACCAGCGTCGAACAGCTCGAAGATGCGCTCGAGACCTTTGACGGGCCGGATGTTGATGTCGAGGACCAGGACGCCCTCAATATCTTCAGCGGCGACATGGAAATCCTGGAAGAGGCCACCGGCCGCGGAGGCACGCGATGAAGGTATGGCGTGGTTTCTCGCTGGTCGAGCTGGCCGTGGTGCTCCTGATCGTTGGCATACTCGGAGCGCTGCTGCTGCGCTACCAGCCCCTGATACAGGAGCTGACGGACCCGGCCACGGTGGGGTTGAGCGAGCTCAACGAGATGCGTGAGCAGGTCGAGGGGTTTGCCCTGCTGCGTGGTCGCATGCCCTGTCCCGATAGCTCGGGCAATGGTGAAGAGAACTGTTCGGGCGGACAGGACCGCGGGCGCATTCCGTGGAAAACGCTGGGGATGGACGCCCCATCGGCGCCGGTGGCCTATGGTGTCACGCGGATTGCGCGCGACAATGCCAGCATCGATGCCGACCTGGCCGCGCTCAGGCCACGGTTCTCGCCAACGCTGCCGCCGGAGGTCAGTGTCGGAGTCCAGCCCGAAGGACTGGATCTCTGTGTTGGAATCGAGAATGCCAACGGGCTGACCGGGACGGTCGTGGCCGATGATGTCGAGCCCGTACCGGTGGCCTACGCGCTGGAATCGCTGCCGGTGGGCGCCGAACCGGATGCTGCCTTCCAGTTCGGGTTGCCGGGGCGGGCGAATGCCGCGGACGGCGAGGTGTTGGCGGTTGGCTTCCACGAACTGTCTGGCCGACTGGGGTGCACGGCCCGGCTGGCCCAGACCCGCTCGGCGCTGGCCGGCATGCGTGCCGCCTACGACGTCGACCGGGTGGGTCAGATGCTGGTGGCATTCAATGCTTTCGATTTCCGTTCGCGTGACGCCGAGGTGGTCTTTGCCGCCACGCGCCTGGCCCTGGCCGGTGCCGGCCTGGCCGGCGCCATCGGCAAGGTGGCCACCAGCCTGTCGTTTACCGCCAACACCGTCGGTATCGGTACGGCTGATGTGGTCGCTGCGGTATTTGTCGTTGGTGGTGCCGCAGCCCTGGTCGGCACGACGACGGTGCAGGTCGTGCTGGCGGTGATCAACCGGGACGAGTCGATTCAGCGAATCTGCGATGCCGCTGGTGAGGGCTGGGAACCCGGTTTTGCCCTGCCCGGGGCCGAGGTCGAGGAGATTCCTTCCGGCAGCAGCGGCTTCTGCGGCGACCACGTGCCGGAGGGTTTCGAAGGTCATCGTGGTACCACGCTGGCCGAGTTCGGCCGCATGCTTGAGGAGGTCGAGCGTGAGTATGGTCGCGGGCTGATTCGTTGAGGTGAATGATGAGCCATGAGGTAGAGATGGGCCGAAGAAGTCTGAGACAGGACGGGATGAGTCTGGTGGAGCTGGCCATCGCCATGAGCGTGGTCGGCCTGCTCATCGTGGGGGTGCTGACCTGGCTGGTGTTTGCCCAGAACCAGCGCATCGCCCAGGCAGAACGCGAACTGATGGTGCGGGCCGAGATTGCCCTGGTCGATTTCGTTTATCAGAACCATCGCCTGCCGCGTCCGGCAGCCGGGCTGGAGGGTCATGAGGTCGGCCCCGGCAGCGATCTCCAGAAAGGCCAATTGCCCTGGCGCACGCTCGGCCTGGCCGATGCCGCGGCCGGTCAGCTGCGTTACGGGGTTTATCGTCAGCCCAACGAGGCACTGCCGGCCGTCGATCGCGATCTGGCGGTCGCCCGCGATCGTTTCATTCCGCTGCAGGCTGGCGAGCTCAGTGATTTCTCCGTGCCTACCGGTTCCTCGACCCTGGTCGATTTCTGTTACGCGCTCGACCTGGTCGATCGTATGCGCGATGGCGTGGAGACCGACTTCCTGCATACCGACAACGGTAACGGCCAGAGGCAGCAAATCGCCTATGCACTGGCCGCTCCGGGGCGTGCATTGCGCCCGGATTTTGATGGCAGCCAGCCGTCCCCCGCCCCCGTATTCGACCCGCCATCTCGCCGTACCGGACCGACCTACAGCGACCAGGTGGCCGTGGCCAGTTTCGCCGCCCTTTCGGCCCACTTAGACTGCGAACGCGGCCTGAGCGCCATCGGCCACACCCACTTCAATGCCGCGGCCAGCGCGCGCATGATGGAGCGGGCCATGGCCGACTACTACACGCTCAAGATCCTGACCGCGGTCAGCGCTTCGGCCGGCGTGGCGTCTGGTGTGGCCACCGTGGCGACATCGGCCGCCGGAATCGTCCAGGCCGGGGCCAACCTGGCACAGGCCATTGCCACGGCCATCGGTACGGTGGGCGGTGCGTCGGGCCTGATTGCCATCGCCGTGGCCGATATTGTTACCAACACGGCCGTGACCGTCGTGGCCGCTGCCTCGCTGGCCCTGGCGATCACGAACCTGGTGGTGCAGGGCATCCTGGCATCAGCGGCCGGAGACCTGGCCTCGGATTTCGAAGTGGTCGCCGATGCCATCGAAGCCAGCGCCGTGACCGCCGATGAGAGAGGTTACTGATTCCATGAAAGCCGCAGACAGAGCATTGAGAAAGTCGGCCGGAGTGCAGGACGGTTTTACCCTGCTCGAGCTGGCCGTGGTGCTGGTCGTCATCGGCCTGATCATCGGTGCCGTGACCATCGGCCGCGATCTCCAGCGCAACGCCTCCTACCAGCAGGTTTCGGCCAGTTTCGTGCAGGCCTGGCGGGTGGCCTACGATGCCTATGTCGACGGGCAGGGGATCGTCCCCGGTGATGACCCCTCGAGTCCCACGGGCCAGGTCAACCAGGGTGAGCGGCTGTGTGGCGATGAACTCATGAACGCGTTCCTGGCCGCGGGCATCAGCCTGCCGGCCGGTCGGGCCGAAGGCCAGCATGATCGGTATGTCTACCACGATTCCAACGGCAATCCGCAGCAGGTGCGGGTGTGCTTCGAGCATGTCGACTGGGCCGAGCCCGGCTCGTCGCTGGGCGAGTATCAACTTGGAGCTCGCAATGTCATGCGCCTGGAAGGGCTGACTCCGGCGCTGGCCGAACTGATCGACCGGCAGGTCGATGGCCGGGTCAATGCACGATTCGGGAGTTTCCGCGAATCGGGCCTGGCCGATTCGCTGGATCCGGACGACTCCGAGCAATGGAGTCTGGATGAGCGTGACGGCACCAGTGGCAGCAATGTTGGCGGCAACGAGTACCAGGTGGCCGTGCTGACGGCTTACTTCGCCATGCCGCGCTGATCGCCGACCCCGGGGCGCGATCGCTTAGAATCGTGATCATGTGCGGTCGCGGTGGACACGAGTTTTCCTGGGAACAGGTCTACCAGTACCTGAACATTCCCGGTCAGCCGCCCGCCGGTCAGTTTCGGCGCCTGAATGTCGCCCCTTCGACCCGGCGCGGCCAGGAGGTGCAGTGGACGGAGTTGCCCGCGGTCATTGAAGATGCGGAAGACGGGCGCCGGATGGTGCGCATGGTCTGGCCGCTGGTGCCCGGCTGGCTGAAAGGGCAGTTGCCGAAGTTCTCCACGGCCAACTGCCGATCCGAGGCCGGTGTGCCGTTTTCCACCACGGTTGCCGGCAAGCCCGCCTTTCGCACGGCCTGGAAGCGACATCAGCGCTGCCTGGTGCCGTTTTCCTGGTTCTATGAATGGGACCAGCGCAGCCGCCCGCGCCAGCCCTGGCGCGTAATGCCCGTGTCCGCTCCCATGCTGGTGTTTGCCGGCTTGTGGGACGAAAGCAGTCCGCCCGGCGGTTCCTCTTTCCGGTCGTTTACGTTGGTGACCACCGAACCCAACGATCTGCTTCGCGATATCGGTCATCATCGCGCCCCCGTGTTGCTGGCGCCGGAGCAGTGGTCGGCGTGGCTGACCGGGACCGCGGAGCAGGCCGAGCAACTGCTGGCACCGCCACCGGAAGGGAGCCTGCGTGCCCACCGGGTCACGACCCGGGTCAACAATCCCGGCTACCAGGGCGAGGAACTGCTCGCTGACGCCGATTCGGAGTAGCCGATGGCCAGAGCAGGAATCGGGTTGTCTGCGCAATCGCGAACAATCACCATGCGGTTGACGGTTTGGTCCGGAATATTGTCATGAATGACTATCCATGAATGACTATCAGCGAATCGAAAGCGCGATTGCCTTTATCGACAACGGGTTTCGCCGGCAGCCGTCGGTGGCCGAAGTGGCGGCACATGTCGGCCTGTCTGTATCGCAGTTCCACCGCGTTTTCCGGCGCTGGGCCGGCATCACGCCGCAGCAGTTTCTGGCCTATGTCACCGCCTCGCATGCGCGCCGCTTGCTGGCCGAGTCAACTAGTGTGCTCGAGTCGGCCTGGGCTTCGGGGCTTTCGGGCAGCGGGCGACTGCACGACCTGTTCGTCCGCCTCGATGGCGTCACCCCGGGAGACATTGGTCGCCAGGGCCGTGGACTGATCCTGCGCCACGGCGTGCACGACAGCCCGTTCGGAGACTGCTTTCTGGCCATCAGCCAGCGCGGTGTCTGCGCGCTTGGTTTTCCGGGCGAAGAGGGACCGGACGCCGACCTGGCCGCGCTCGAAGCGCAATGGCCCGAGGCCTCCCTGGTGCATGACAAGGATGCCACGGCCCGGGTGCTGGCAGACATCATGGCCGGCCTGGCGGGTCGAAATCCTTCACGACTGCGCCTGGCAGTCAGGGGTACCAACTTTCAGATCCGCATCTGGGAGGCGTTGTTGCGCATACCGCCCGGTCAGGTGGTCAGCTATGGTCAGCTGGCGGCCGCGACCGGATGCCCGGGTGCGGCGCGGGCGGTGGGCAGCGCGGTCGCGGCCAACCCGGTGCCCCTGCTGATCCCCTGCCATCGCGTCATTCGCGGAACCGGGGCCTTCGGTCAGTACAGCGGCGGTGTGCTACGCAAGCGCGCCATACTGGCCTGGGAAGCCGCACACTGCGTCGATCGATGATTCACCTGTGCAGGCCGCCGTGGCCGACGGTCATGAATGGCGAATCAGGGTTTCGGCTTCCTGCTGCAGCCGCGACTTGGTGCTCGAGGACTTCTCGAATACGGTGCGGATGAATCCGTCGACTTCCTGCATGGCCTCGCTCTGTTCACGCACCGCCGAGGAAATATGCGTATTGATGCCTTCCAGGTTGCTGATGTCTCCGGCCACGCTGGCGACATCCTGCGAGATCGACGTGATCTTGTCCTGGATGCCCTGAATTTCGCGGCCGATATCCGCGACCGACTGATGGGTCTGGCTGGCCAGCTTCCTGACCTCGCCGGCAACCACGCCGAAACCCCGACCGTGTTCTCCAGCCCGGGCCGACTCCACGGCCGCATTGAGCGACAGCAGGTTGGTCTTCTCGGATACCTCCTTGATGATGCCGAGAATGTCGCCGATCTTGTCCGAAGCGTTCTTCAGCTCCTGGGTCAGTGCGTTGACTTCTTCCATCCGGCGCGACACGGTGTTGGTGTTTTGCCGCGCTTCGTCGACGCGCTCGCTGATCTCGCGCACGCTGGAATTGACCTGTGTGGCCGAGCTGGCCGTCTTTTCCAGGTCGGAATTGATCTCTTCGATGAAGATCGAAGAGGCGGACAGAACTTCCGACATCCGGTTCGACTTCTTCTGGTAGGCCGTGATCGACATGGCCATATCATAGGTGAACAGGCGAATCAGCAGCTCGATGTCTTCGTGAGACAGCGCATAGCGGTTCCGGCGCAGTTTGCCGCCGCGGCGTGGCTTCAGACCGATCAGTTCGCGGATGATCATCGAGTAACCGACGATGAAGTAGGCCGGATTCAGACCGATGCGTTCATGCGCATCCCCCACACGCTCAACCCGCTGCCGGTATGCTTCCGTTGCTCCCGATTCCAGGGTGCTCATCCAGTGGTTCTTCTGCACCCGTTTGAGCCGATCGATCGAAGCTCCCTGCAGGTAGGCGGCCAGGGCCGGCTCGCGGGAGATGCGTTCATAGAAGTGATCGATGACATCGTCAAGAAACGGGCCGATGCGGCCCCGGATCTGCCGCAGCCGCTGCGTGGTGTCGGGGTGGTCGAGGTCGAACAGGGTAAGCAGTTGTTCCATTGGGCTCTGGCTCGGAGTGGGTCGAATCGGGCAAGCGTGTTCCGGTGCCTGCAGCGCGAGAGTCGTGGCGCGCGACCCGACCAACTTCGATATGCTTGCAGTCATGCTGGAAACTCCAGACCATATTAGAATACTCTGACATATCAATCAAGCAGTGCCGTAAACCCGGAGCGGGAGACAGTGATGAGCAGTTTGCAAGGCAAGGTGATTGTGCTGACCGGCGGTGCCGGCGGCATAGGCGAGGCAACCGCGCGCATGGCCCGCGAACAGGGTGCGAGCGTGGTCATTACCGATCTGGAGGCAGCGCCGGTGGAAGCGCTTGCGGATTCGCTGGGTGATCGCGCGATTGGTCTGGCCGTCGACGTGAGCAAGCGCGAAGACAATCGCCGCATGGTGGCAGCCGCGGTGGAGCAATTCGGGCGTCTGGATGCGGTGTTTCTCAATGCCGGTATCGAGGGCGAGGTGGGGCCGTTCGACAGCCGCAGCGACCAGGCCTGGGAGAAGGTCTTTGCCGTCAATGTCGATGGCGTGCGCTTCGGGGTCGAGGAAGCCCTGCCGGCGCTACGCAACAGCGGCGGTGGCAGCATCGTGATCACCTCCAGCGTGGCCGGGCTGCGCGGCGCCGCCGGCCTGTCGCCCTATGTCAGCAGCAAGCACGCTGTCATGGGCATGATGCGCTGCCTGGCCGCGGAACTCGGGCCGGAAGGCATTCGCGTCAACACGCTCAACCCCGGCCCGGTCGACAACCGCATGATGCGCTCGATCGAGGATCAGTCCAGCCCGGGCCACGGCGAGGAAGTACACAAGGCTTTTTCCGCCCGCATCCCGCTGGGGCGCTATGTCACCAACGATGAATGCGCGGCCATGGCCGTATTCCTGTTCTCCGACGCCTCCGGCGGTTGCAACGGCAACAGCTACCTGGTCGACGGCGGTTACTGCGCGCACTAGGGAGCCTCTGAATAACTCAGGAATTCGCGTGATGATCGCGCAGAACACAGTGGGCGTGGCTGTTGTGGCCCGCGGGCAGCCAGCCGGTGCTGCGCATCATTGGGTCATCTGCTAGACTTCTGAGAATAATCCACAGAGGGTCACGACACCGGCTCGCCAGCGCTGCGAGTCTCGCTTCCATTTCGGGAATGGGGATTCCCGCTGTTTGAAAGGGGTCGGCTGCCGGCATCGGGCAGTATCCGTCCTTGGTGGGAGACGTGATCACGTCGAGCTTTTGCAAGGTGATGGGTATGCAGATGAACAAGGCGGAGTCGGCAGGCGTACTGTCCGGTCAGCAACAATGGATGGTTACGGTCGTTCTGATCATTGCCGGTTTTTGTGCCGCCGGCCAGGTGTTTGCACAGCAGGCGAACCTGACCGAAGCGGTACCACAGGAATCCTTTCTCGGTGAGCAGTTCTGCTTTACCACCGAGTTTACCAACGATGGAGACACAGGTTTCGGGCCATACGTGCGTCTGGTGCTGCCGCCCCTGCTGCAATTCGATTCGGCGTCCGTGTTCGGCGGTGGAGACGTCAATTTCATCGGTGAATTCCCTGTCGATCCCGACCCGCAGGTGACCGAGACCGAACTGACCGACCCGCGAATCAGCGAGCCGGTCATCGGGCCGGAAGGCTTTTCCTATCGCAATATCGTGTTGCCGGTCGGCTCCCTGGTGGACGGTGCACCGCCGCTGCCGATCGACATCTGCGTGACCATCGACCCTGACGCCATCGTCGGCGATCCGCTGCCGATCGACCTGCAGCCTGTCTACGAGTTTGGCGACACGGCCACCGGCGCCAACGGCCCCATCGTCGGCAATGTGGTCGAACAGGAAGTGGTGCCGACGGTGCTGGTGTTTGACAAGACCGACAACGCGCCCGAGTCCGAAAGACCGCCGGGCTCGAGCTGGCCCTACACCTACACGCTGTCGGTGGATATCGCCAATACGGCGACCATCGATCCGATCACCATCAGCGATACCCTGCCGGCGGACTTTCTTTACGAGCCGGGCTCGGCGACGATCGTGGCCGGGGACGACTGCTCGGTGATTCAAGAGCCCGATGGCCTCACACCGGGCGGTAGTCTTGAAGTGGAGTGCGGCGAGAACGTGGGCACCACCGGGGGTGGCGATGTCGTGGTGACTTATTCGGGTCATATCGTCGACATTCTTGATGAGTCCATCTGTCAGACCAGCCCGATCATCAATGACGCTTCCGTGACGGCCACCTACATCGATCAGGCCAACGAGGAAAATATCCTTCCTGCGGTGTCGGACAACACCCAGGTAACGGCCGAGCATGTGGCCATCCAGAAGTCGGCCTCACCCGGGCAGGCCACGCCCGGTCAGACCATCGACTACAGCTACGCCATTCAGATCACCGATTTCGGCAATGTCTCCGACCTGGTGATCACCGATGTGCTGGGTGACGGCATCGATTTTGATGATCAGAGCGTGACCGTCTCGGTCGATGGTGGTCCGTCGGTCGCCGTCACGCCCGATGTGACAGTCAACAATGACACCACGGTGGTCATGGACCTGCTGGCCGCAACAGGCCTGAGTCAGTTCGATGCCGGGACGGCCATCTCGGTCAGCTATCAGGGCACCGTGCGCCAGGATTATCGCGAAACCGGTGAGCCGGTGCGTGCCTCCGACAGCCTTCCCAACTCGGTCGTGGCCACCTATGACCTGGTCGAAGGTGCCACGGCCTGTACCGAGGGCAGCTCGGCGTCGGTCGGCATTATCCCTATCGTGATCGACAAGTCGGTGGTCGATCAGCAGAACTTCTACGAGCCGGGTGACAATGTCGTGTTCCGGTTGCGCATGGAAGTGCCCTCCGGCGATACGCGCAATATCCAGTTTCTGGATTTCTTGCCCCTGCCCGTGCTTCAGGTCACGGATGTGGATACCGATTTCAGCACCGACCCGAGCGACTGCCCTGGCAGTGCCGGAATCTGCCTGACGGAAAACGATACGCTGGATTTCACGCCCGACGACATCATCATCAACCCGACCCAGAACTCGATTCAGATCGACTGGCCGGATGTCGACACTGAGGACCCCCAGGTCATCGAGATCGATCTCTACACCACGGTGACCGACGATCCCTTTGCCGATGGCCTGTTCCTGACCAATATCTTTCAGGTGTTCACGGCGAATACGCCGGGCGACATTGCCGCGGCCACCGGTCCGGTGCAGATCCTGGTTGGCGCCCCGGCGCTGGAACTGACCAAGGGCGTGATCGGTACCGACGGTGATGGTGTGATCGCCCCTGCGCCGGGCGATTTTCCCGAGAACAGCAACATCAGCGATGTCGAGGCCGGTGACGAGATCACATTCCGTCTCACCGTGGAAAACATGGGCCGGTCGCCGGCGTTCGAAGTCACCCTGTTCGACGATGTGCCGGACGGATTGACAGGGTGCTCGGTCGACAGTGTCACCAATCAGGCGGGCGATTCGTTGGATTTCAGCGGCAACCTGTTCGATATCGGTAGCCAGCTTGAACTCGACGACCCGCTGCCCGGTCTGGCCGATCCGCCCGACCAGACCAACGTGGCCTTCATCGATTTCACCTGCGAGGTGGCCATCGGTGTTCAGCCCGAACAGGAATTGACCAACTTTGCCGTGGGTGCCTACACCTCGCAGCCCGATGGGCCGGAGTTTCCGCCCATCGATGACGAAGCCGACATCGAGGTCGCTTCGGTCGATCTGACCAAATCCCTGGTCGCCAGCTCCGAAGCGCATACCAGCGATACCGCGAGCCCGCCAGAGCTGACCATCGGCGAAATCGCCCGCTATCGACTGGTCACGCAGATTCCACGTGGCACGATGCCGAATTTCGAAGTCGAGGATCTCTTGCCCAACGGCTTGCAGTTTCTCGATGATGAAACGGCTACGGTGGCGCTGGTGTCGGCCAGCGGAGGCAATATCACCTCGTCAACGCTCAGCGGTACGGGTCTGAATGTCGCCAGCACTGATCCGGATGTCGAGCCGACCTTCGAGATACCGGCTTCGGCGATCAGCGGTGGACCCTTCGGCAGCGGCTTCAATCCGACCTTCAGCCTCGGCGAGATCGTCAACGAAGAGACCGGTGAAGAAGACGAATGGATCGTCATCGAGTTCAATGCCCTGGTGCTCAACACTGGTGGCAACAGCGCCGGCACGAATCGCGACAACCGCTTCCGTGTTGACGTTGATGGGAGTCAGGTTGGCTCCGATTCCAACAACCAGCGCATTCGTGTGGTCGAGCCTGCCATTTCGGTGGACAAGTCGGCCAACCCGACGGGTGGCCAGGCCGGCACCGTCATCAGCTACCAGATCGACCTGTCGGTCGCCAGCGGCACCAACAGTGCTGACGCCTTTGACGTCAGCGTCGATGACACGCTACCGGCCAATGCCACACTCAACACGGGTTCGGCAGCCGTGACCAATCAGTCCGGTTGCGATTCGCCCGATATTACCAACAACACTGCGGGCAACACGGTTGCATTCGAGTTCGACACCCTGCCGACTGGTTGTACGTTGTCGGTGGTCTACGAGGCCACGCTGACGATCGACGTTGTGCCCGGCACAACCGTCAACAACACAGCCAATGTGGACTGGGAATCGCTGCCTGACGGTGGAACGACCAACAACCCGACCGATTCCGACACGCCGGGCGGCCCGGGTGATGGCAATGGTGCCCGACAGTATGACGGCAGTGACTCGGCACAGGTCACCATCGACAGCGTGGACAACAACAAGCTAGTGGTGGACTCCACCGAAGCGCACACCAGCGGCAACGACCTGGCCATCGGCGAGATCGTGACCTACCGTCTGGTCATCGAGCTGCCGCAGGGCACTTCGCCGGACTTTACGGTCATCGATACGCTGGACCCGGGTCTGGTGGTCGACGGGAATACCTTAAGGCTGGCTTTCGTGGCCAATGATGGTGGGATCGAGTCCGATGACCCGGATATTGGCACCTCTCCGCAGGTCACCGGCAACGATCCGAATGTCACGCCGACCTTCGAAATCCCGTCTGGAGCGGTGACGGTTTCGGGTGACGAGCAGGTTGACGGGCAGACGGTGACCTTCAGTCTGGGTACGCTGACCAACTCCGATGATGATGCCGACAGCGAGTGGGTGGTGATCGAATTCGATGCCCTGCTGCTCAACATTGCCGGCAACCAGGCCGGCGTGACGCGCGACAACCAGTTCACCGTCGAGATCGACGGTGAGCAGAATGGTGACGCGTCCAATGTCGAAACCATCACCGTGGTTGAGCCGGATATCGAGGGGCTGACCAAAACAGCCTCCCCGGATTCGGGCGAGGCCGGTGACGAAATCGATTTCACGGTGAGCTTCACGGTGGCCGGTGGCGCCAACACGGCTGATGCCTTCGACCTGGTGGTCGATGACGAGCTGCCCAGTGAGATGGAGTTGAACCTCGGCAGCATCGAGGTGGACTTCACCGACTGCCCCGGTGCGCCGGCGGAGAACAACCAGTCCTCCGGAAACCAGGTGCTGCTGGAGTTTGCAGCATTGCCCACCGGCTGCAATCTGCAGATCGACTACACCGCCGAGCTGCTGGTCGACGTCAATCCGGGTCAGCCGCTGGAAAACACGGCCGATGTGACCTGGACCAGTCTCCCGGGAGATCGGGGCACGGACGATGCCACGCCGGGCACACCGGGCGCTGTAAACGGCGAACGTACTGGCGAAGGCGGAGCGAATGACGACCGCAACAACTATGCCGATTCCGCATCAGCCGAGGTGGACATCGATGATGTGGTGCTGACCAAGACAGCGATTTCCGGCAGCGAGGACTCCACAGATCTGCCAGATGCGGCCATCGGCGAAACCATCACTTACCGTGTCGTGATTACCTTGCCGCAGGGCACGACGCCGGAAGTCACCCTGACCGACCAGGTGCCGCATGACAGCGGCGGCGTCATGGAGCTGCTGTCGGCCGAAGTGATTACCGGTGGAATCGGTTCGAACCTGACGGTGACGAATCCGTCCGGTGACCCCTCCGGCGATCCCCCGCCGCTTGAGAATGATCGCCTGAACACCCTGGGACTCAACGATACGGTGACGTTCAACTTCGGCGAGGTCGTCAATCCTCCGGGTGGACCAGCCGACGAGAACCAGATTGAGGTCGAGATCACGGCGCGGGTGAACAACCTGTCGGAAAACGAAAGTGGTGATCAGTTGACCAACGTAGCGACCGTGCAATTCGGTCCCGACCTGACCGCCACGGATTCGGCAGATATCGATTTGGTCGAGCCTGAGTTGATTATTTCCAAGGTGGGCGACATCACGTCGGGCGACGCCGGCGATCTGGTCGAGTTCACTATCCAGATTGGTCATGCCGGTGCCTCCACGGCCGATGCACAGAACGTGGTGTTTGTCGATGATCTGCCGAGCGCTGAACTGGTCTATCAGACCGGCACGGTGGGGGTCGATGGTTATGACGTTGACGTGGTTATCGATGACACCGACGGCATCATCACGATCGAATGGCCCGAATTCCCGCAGGGCGAATCCGCCACGATCACCTACCAGGCAGTACTCGACGACGCGGTTCAGTCCGGCAGCACCATCACCAATACCGGTGAGCTGGACTGGACTTCGCTACAGGACGATACCGAAGACGAAAATCGCGATTACTCAGACAGCGATACGCACGATATCGTGATTTCCGATCCCGGGGTCAACAAGTTCATCTTCGACACCAGTGAAGGTTCGACCGATGATCCAAATCTGACTATCGGCGAGACGGTGACCTGGCATATCGAAGTCGAGTTTGCCCAGGGGCTGACGCCCAACGCGGTGTTCGTCGATGAGCTGCCCTCCAGTGTTGACTTCGAACTTGTCAGCAGCCAGGTCTTTTCCATCGGCAGCAACCTGGCAGTGCCGGGTGTGAGTGAGGGTGATGCGGGTGTTCATGACACCGGCGATGACACGGTGACTTGGTCATTGGGTGGCGTCAACAATCCGCCTGGATCAGGCCTGTCCGCGGAAGATCAGCGCATCGTTTTCGAAGTGGTTGCAGTGGTGCTCGACACTTCCGGCAACCAGAGCGGTGACAGCGCCACCAATCGCGGAGTATTCACGGCCGATACGCTGGATGACCCAGTTCAGGACACCAGTACCATTAGCCTGGTTGACCCGCGACTCTCGTTCAACAAGTCAGTGGCCGATCCTTCTTCGGGTTTCGTCAACGCCGGCGACACGGTCACTTTCGACCTGGCCATCAGCCACACCGCTGCCTCGACGGCCGATGCCTTCTCGGTGGTCATGGTGGATTCGCTGCCCGGCGAGCTCAACTGGGTTCCGGGCAGTGCAACCGATGATTGTGATGGCACCGTGACTGTCGACGATAGCGACACCTCCGAAGTCGAGTTCACTCTGGACACTCTGGAGCTGGGTGACAGCTGCACCATCACTTACGAGGTCGAGGTCGATATCAGTGCCGAAGCCGGCACGAGCTTTACCAACAGCGTTTCGGCGGATTACGATTCCACTCCCGACTTCGTCGAAGATCAGACTCGTCGTCGCAGCGACACTACGTCGGACCAGGTCACCATGCGGGCGCCGACACTGATCAAGGTGAGCTTCGAGACCGGGCTCAGTGATACCGGTACCGGTCAGCATGACCCAAACCTGGACGATCTGGCCATCGGTGAATTGATTACCTACGCAATCGATGTGGTCGTGCCGCCGGGTACGACTTCGGATGCGGTGGTGACCGACTTCCTGCCGTCTGATCCGGCCACCGGCGTGATCGAGGCCGATAGCGCCCAGGTCTTTAATGTGGGCGACGGTATCACGATCAGTCAGGCCATGGGCGATATCATCACGATCTCCGACAGCAATGCCAATGGCTTTGACGATACGGTCGTCTTCGATTTCGACGAAGTGGTGGCAGGTATCAATTCCTCCGAGGAAGATCGTACGATCACCTTGCGCGTGACCGGGCGGGTGGTCGATGTCCCGGGCAATGTCGATGAAGTGGTTCTGATCAACCGGGCCGAGTTCGACTTCTTCGGCAATCCGGACGACCCGCTGGCCGACACCGCCGATATCGAAGTCGTCGAGCCGGAACTCGAGATCGAGAAGTCGATGACGCCGCGCGGTGACGGGGTGGTGCGCATTGCCCTGAGGGTCGAGAACACCGGTACCGGTCCGGCCTACGATTTCGAGATCACCGATGTACTCAGCGAAGTCGACTGGGATCTTGACAGCTTGCAGGTCGATACCGTCCCGAGCAACTATCAGCTCACGACCGAGTCGTCGGCTTCCGAGTTGACCGTGACATTCCAGCCCGACAGCGGAGTCGGATTGTTGCCGGGCGTGAGCCGAACGGCCACTTTCGACATCAGCCTGGCCAACAATCCGCCGGCTGCCGATGCCAACAATCCGATCGTCAACCAGGCCAACCTGGACAATGCCTGTTCCTTCCCGGAAGGCTGCAACCAGGATGAGCCGGAAGACAATATCGGTCGTGACCAGGATCCGGATGATGATTCCGATGAGCTGGGTTTCCCGGCCCTGTCACTCGACAAGTCGGTCGAGCTGCATGAAGATGCCGATAGTTCGGGCGATGTGTCCCCCGGAGATACTCTGCGCTACACCCTGGTGCTGGAGAACAACGGGGCGGCCGAGGCGACCGACCTGATCATTACCGATACGCCGGATCCGCGCAGTTCGCTGGTGGTCGGCAGTGTCACCACCACGGCAGGCACCGTGGTCCTGGGCAACAGCAGCGGGCAGACCTCGGTGCGTGTGGAGCTGGCCAGCCTGGCCGATAGTGAAACGCTCACCGTCACCTACGACGTGGTGCTGGATGATCCGTTCCCGGCCAGTGTGGACGAAGTGGAGAACCAGGCGGTCGCCCGCTCGTTCGAGCAACCCGACCTGACCGACGAGGAGGTCACGCCGGTTGTCGCCAGTCCGGAACTGTTCATCACCAAGACCGATGGCGGCGTGACGGCCGTGCCGGGCGGGGGTGTGGTTTACACGCTGGAATACGGCAATGTCGGTAACCAGGATGCCACCGGCGTGGTGATCACGGATGTCGTGCCCGACAACGTGAGCTTTGATCCGGACAACAGCGATGCCGGCTTTGCCTGCACACCGGACAACAGTGCCGGCAGCACCTGTACCCTGTCGATCGGTGACCTGGATGTCGGTGACGGTGGATCGGTGTCGTTCGCAGTGATCGTGGACGATCCGCTGCCGGCAGGCGTCGACAGTATTGCCAACCTGGCTGAAATCACCGACGACGGCAGCAATTCGCCGGAACCGGTGACCGACGAAGACGACGAGAACACGCCGATCGATGCCGATGCCGTGCTCGCCATCTCCAAGTCGCTGATCGAGGCAATCCCCGCTCCGGCGGATATCGGCAGTGTGCTGCGTTACGAGATCGAAGTCTGGAACGATGGCAACATGACGCTGACCGACGTGGTGATCAGCGACCCGCTGGTCGATCCGATCGATCCGGTGGCCGACTGCCAGTGGGATGGCGATGTCGGTACCCTGCGGGTCGACGAGTCGGTGACCTGTGCGGTCGAGTACACGGTCACACCGGCTGATGCCGATGCCGGCGAGGTCGAGAACACGGCGACTGCCGACAGTGAGCAGACCGGGCCGGTCGATGATGATGAAACCGTCACCATCACGCCCGAGGCTGGACTGCAACTGATCAAGTCGGCCAGTCCGACTCTGTTCGCCGCTCCCGGTGAAGTCGAGTACAGCTTTATCGTGCAGAACATCGGCAACGTGACCCTCAGTGACGTGGCCGTCGATGATCCAATGCTGGGCGGGCCGATCGCCTGTGAGCCCTCCGTTCTTGCCGCTGGCGCAACGGCAAGCTGCGGTCCGGTCACGCATTCCATCACCCAGTCCGATGTCGACAGCGGCGAGGACATCGTCAACGTCGCCACCGCCAGAGGGATCACGCCGGATGAAACGGTGGTCGATGACAATGACGACGCCACCGTGGAGTTCGAAGGAGCTTCTCCGGCATTGCAGTTGGTCAAGGAGGCCAGCACGGAAGGACCGGTGGCTGTCGACGAAGAAATCGAATACACGCTGACGGCAACCAACACCGGCAACGTCACGCTCACCGAGGTGGTGATCACCGATGACATGATCGACCTGAGCTGTGAGCCGGAGCTGCCGGCTACACTGGCCCCGGAGGAATCGGTCACGTGCAGCGGTGTCTACATGGTCGAGGCCTCCGACCTGGGTGGCGATATCGTCAATACTGCCAGCGTGACCGGTCTGCCGCCGGAAGGTGAATCAGTCGGCGATGACGACGAGATCAGCGTGTCGGGCATGGAGCCGATCCCCGTGCCGGTTGGAACTCCGACCGGTCTGCTGCTGCTGATGCTGATCATTGGTGCCATTGGCGCCGGTTGCATCGGATGGCGGCGTCGCTTAGCCGACGTCAACCGGCACGCCGCTTGATCGATGTGGCCGGTTCCCCGCCCCCCGGCTGACCTTCGTCTGGTCGGGCGGTCGGGGAGGGGCGGTTCTGTGCGCCCTGTTCGGGTCGTCGGCCTGCGCTTATACTGATCCCATGAGCATGTCGATGCGAGTTCTGCTGGTGTTGCTGCTGGGCTGCTGCCTGACGGTGGCCCGGGCCGATGTGTGCGTGTCGCTTCTGGATACGGCAGCAGAGATTCGCGAGTTGCGCAATGAGGATGCCGATCTGGGTGTTTCACGCGGCGAGGAAGCGCTCGAGCGCATCTATCGGCAAGATGTCGATTGCCCTCAAGCCAAGGTTGCCTTGCTGTCCGCGCTGGCAGCCAATCTGCATGTCAAGGGACGATTCCACGAGGCCCTGGTCTATGTGCGACGTGCCCTTGAGCTGCTTGAGCGGGCGCCGGAGCATCGGGCCGATGTACATCTCATGGCCGGTGTACTGCACTGGGAGCTGGAAGAGCATGACGAGGCCATCGCTCATTATCTCTCGGCCCGGCGGGCCAGTGAAGATGCGGGTGATGTGATTGCGGCGGCCCGGGCGGCTGGCAATATCGGCAACCTCTACAACACCATGGGCGACTACGTTCGGGCGCGGGAGCATCATCAGAGGGCGCTGGAGTGGTTTCGGGAAAGCGGCTGGCAGGAAGGTGTGGCCGGTACGCTGGTCAACCTGGCCGCACTGGCTGGCCGCCAGGCCGGCAGTTTCGAGTCGCTGGGTGACGATACCAGTGCCGGGGTAGAGTATGAACAGATGCTGGAGTTTGCCCGCCAGGGTTTGGCCCTGTTTGAAACCCTTGACAACTCCAGGGGTGTTGCGCACGCCCGCACCAATCTGGCCGAGGCCCTATCCGGTCTGCGCCGCTTCGATGAAGCACTGGAACACCAGAGTGCAGCCATCGACAAGCTGCGTGAGATCGGAGATGCCGGCGGGGAAGCCCGGGGCCTGCTGAATCTGGGTCGAATCCATCGCTCCGGCGGACGCTATGACAAGGCCGCCGAAACGCTGCAACAGGCCATCGACCGCAATCCGTATGAAAACGTCATGCTGCATTACGATGTGATCGAGCAGCTTGCCGAGCTGAAGGAAGCCCAGGGCAACTACCAGGCCGCACTGGATCATCAAAAGACACTCAACCTGTTGCGACGACAGATAGCCGAGGGTCAGATGAGTGCGCGGGTGGAAGAGACCAGGCTGGCGATGGAGGCTGACCAGCGCGAACAGGATCTGGCCCTGTTGCGCAGCGAGGCCGAGATCTCCAAGCTGGAACTTGAACGCCAGCGTATCCTGACCATGCTGACCGTGCTACTGGTCATTCTGTTGCTGGTGTTGCTGGGTTTGCTTCTCCGTCTCTACCGCGATCGTGTGCGTCGATCACGGCAGCTTGAACAGGTGGCCCGTACCGATTCCCTGACCGGCCTGGTCAACCGGCGTGGCATGACCGAGCGACTTGAATCGGCACATGAAGGGTGCCGGGTGACCGGAGACCGACATGCCATCATCGTGGCCGATATCGACGGCTTCAAGCAGATCAATGATCACCATGGTCATGCCGTGGGCGACGAAGTGCTCAAGCATGTGGCAGACTTGCTGGTCGATGGGGTTCGCGGTCGTGATGTGGTCGCGCGCTGGGGAGGCGAGGAGTTTCTGATCCTGTTGCCCAACACCGATCGGGCCGGGGCGGCTGCCGTGGCCGGGCAACTGGTCGCGCGGGTGGCATCGAATCCGGCCAGTACCGAGGTCGGGCAGATGCCGTTGTCGATGACCCTGGGCGTTTCGGAGCTGTCGCATGATGATTCGGTGGGCGAAGCCGTCCGGCGTGCCGATGCGGCGATGTATCGCGGCAAGCAGGCAGGAAAGAATCGCCACGTGACCGACGAGGACCTGACCTGATGAACACCGCATCGACGCAAACCGTGAACGCGAGTCGGTCAGAGGCCAGGCGCCCTGCGGTAGTGCTGCTGTCGGGCGGCCTGGATTCGGCCACCGTTCTGGCCTGTGCCCGGGAAGCGGATTTCGAATGCCATACCCTGGCCGTTGATTATGGCCAGCGGCACCGCGCCGAACTGAATGCCGCCGAAGTGCTCAGTCATGCATTGGAAGCCGCATCGCATCGCGTGGTCAGTGTCGACCTGCGCGCCATCGGCGGATCGGCACTGACCGATGACATCGATGTGCCGGAACAAGCCACGTCCGGAATACCGGTTACCTATGTTCCGGCCCGCAATACCCTGATGCTGTCGTTGGCGCTGGGGCAGGCTGAAGTGTTGGGCGCACTGGATATTTTTGTTGGCGTCAACGCGGTCGACTATTCCGGCTATCCTGATTGCCGCCCGCAATTCATCGCCGCATTCGAGGAGCTCTGCGGCTTTGCCACGAAAGCCGGTGTCGAGGGCGCGAGATTCCGAATTCATACCCCCCTGATCGATCTGAGCAAAGCCGAGATCATTCGTCGTGGTGCCGATCTGGGTGTGGACTACGCCATGACGGTCTCGTGCTACCAGGCCGATGATCAGGGGCGGGCATGCGGGCATTGCGATTCCTGTCGTATTCGACGGGCCGGGTTCGAAGCGGCCGGGCTGGCCGACCCGACACGCTATCGCAATGATCAGCCCGGCTGAACGGGGTCTGAACCGGAGCCGGACCAGCGCCGTTCATTTGCGTAATATCGACTTGTCGGCAGTTGAACTGGGTTATGGTATAGAGCCAACCCGAACTGCCTTTATCAAGAAGCGAACATCGTAATGGATGCCGGCCTCACGCTCAGTGGCGACATGATTCTCGTGCTCATGCTGCTGGGTTTGACGGTGACACTGTTCATCTTCGAAATCGTTCGCATCGACATTGCCGCTATCTGCATCATGGTGCTGGTCGGGCTGCTAGGCCTGGTGCCGGGTGATGAACTGTTTTCCGGGTTTGCATCCAACGCCGTGATCTCCATCATCGCGGTCATGATCATCGGTGCCGGTCTGGACCGCACCGGCGTGATGAACGTGGTGGCCGGGTTCATTGTCAAGGTGGGGGGGCGCTCGGAGTCGCGCATCATGTCCATGGTGTCTTCCACGGTGGGCGTGAGTTCGGGCTTCATGCAGAACACCGGGGCCACGGCCTTGTTCCTGCCGGTGGTCAGCCGTATTTCCGCCCGCCTGGACCTACCGCTGCCGCGACTGCTCATGCCGATGGGTTTCTGCGCCATCGTCGGTGGCACCATCACCATGGTGGGGTCCTCCCCGCTGATTCTTCTCAACGATCTGATCCTGACCTCCAACCGGTCATTGCCGCCGGGTGCCGAGGCGGTGCAACCGTTCGATCTGTTCGATGTCACCCTGGTCGGTCTGGCCCTGCTGATTGCCGCCCTGTCCTATTTCCTGCTGATTGGCCGGCACCTGCTGCCGACGGTGGATACCAAGCGTGCCGCGTCGCCAGGCCGCACGATGAACTATTTCGCCGAGGTTTACGGCATACAGGGCGATGTCTACGAAATGCTGGTCACCGTCGACTCGCCGCTGGTCGGCATGCGGATAGCGGAAGCCGAGCACCTGGCCGGTGCGCCATTGATGCTGGCGATACAGAGTACCGACGAGCCCCGTCTGGCGCCGCCGGCCGATGAAATGATCTGGGTGGGCACGGTGCTGGGTGTCATGGGCACGCGTGAACAGGTGGGCGAGTTTGCACTGGCCAACAAGCTGCGCCTGCAGCCGCGGCTGCGTGCCTTCGGCAACCTGTTCAACCCAACCCGTGCCGGGATTTCCGAGGTGGTCATACCCCCGGGCTCGAAGCTGATCGGAAAAAGCGTCGCCGAGGCCCGGCTGCGGTCGCGGTTCGGCATCTCGGTGCTGGCAGTCAATCGTCGCAACGAGATTTTTTCCGAGGATCTGCGCAACCTCGAGCTGCAGGTGGGCGACTGCCTGGTCAGCCACTCCACCTGGCGCGATCTGGCCACGGTGGCACGCGACAAGGACTTCATCGTCGCCACCGATATCCCCAAGGAAGAGCAGCGTCCGCAGAAGGTCGTCCATGCGCTGTCGTTCTTCGCGCTGAGCATGTTCCTGATCATCTTTACCGATTTTCAGTTGTCCATCGCCCTGCTGGCCGGTGCCGTGGGCATGATCCTGACCGGCGTGCTGAGCATGGACGAGGCCTACCAGTCGGTCAGCTGGAAGACGGTATTTCTCATGGCCAGCCTGATTCCGCTGGGGTTGGCCATGGAAGTGACGGGTACGGCCCCCTGGCTGGCCCAGCAGGTGCTGGGAATACTCGGCGAGGTGCCCGATATCGTGGTGCAGGCCGTTCTGGCCGTTCTGGCCACGATCTTCACGCTGGTGATGTCGAATGTCGGCGCCGCCGTGCTGCTGGTGCCGATTGCCATCAATATCGCACTGGAAACCGGTGGTAATCCGGCCGTGTACGCACTTATCGTTGGTCTGGCCACTTCCAATGCCTTCATACTGCCCACCCATCCGGTCAATGCCCTGATCATGGGCCCCGGTGGCTACCAGGTGAAGGATTTCATCCGCGTGGGCGGAGGGATGAGCCTGATCTTCCTGGTGGTGATGCTCGTGGCGGTCAACCTGCTATTCTGATGGTGCTGGTCGCCGGCGCTACAGACTGACCGTGATCCTGCCGTTGTCCTCGGCAAGGGTCACGGCCTTGAGCTCGGCATTTTCGCAGGGCCCGGAAATGCAGCGCCCCCGGTCGGGTTCGAAGACCGCGCCGTGCGCGCAGCAGACCAGGTGGCCGTGATCGTCGGTCAGGAAACGGTCGGGCGCGAAGTTGAGCGCGCGGCCCTGGTGCGGGCAGACGTTGTACCAGGCCCGGGGCTGGCCCTGGTGGCGGGTGGCCACGAGGTAAACGGTCTCGTCGTCGGTCTCGACCGTGAACTCACGGAAGCGACCATCGCTCAGCTCATCACTTTGACACAGGAACATAACAGCGCTCACGGAGTCTCAATCACTCATGCAGGATCCCTGGCGACAATTCTACCAGCCGCCGTCCCATCCCCTGGCTCGCCTGGGGCTGGTACTGGCCGGCATCGGCATTCTTGCCCTGAGTTTCATCCTCGGGCTTTTCTTTCTGGCCATTGCCATGGGCCTGGCGGTCATCGGTTTCATCGTGCTAACCGTACGTCGCTTGCTGGGCAGCAGAAAACAGGACTCAGCCGAACAGGGCCCCCTGGAAGTCGAGTACCGTGTCGTGAAGCGGGAAAAGCGCGACGAGTGACGCGTCACTCGCGTCCGATCCCGAACAGCAACAGCATGGCCAGAACAATCGCCGTCCACATTGCCATGGAGCCGATGGGCCAGCTTCGGGCCAGTCGGCCATCCTTGCCATAGTTGCGTTCCACCACATCCGCCATGCGCGTCAGTCGTTCCATGATGAATTGCCGCAGGCGCTGATCGGTGCGCGTGATCAACGCGGCAAGCGTGCTGATCAGGCCCGGGGCGAGGCGACGATACAGCCAGTCGGTGTCCAGCGTGATGCGGTCCTTGCCCTCGAGATACTTCAACAGCATGAAGAAGCCCAGGCCGGTGAACATCAGCACCTGCATTTCCTTGAGAAAGACCGACAGGGTGTAGGCGTTGAAGTCCACCGGTGAGGGCAGCAGCGCATAGAGCGGCCCGGGCATGATGCCGATCATGATGCACAATGCCGCGGCCAGACCCATGGCCAGGCGCATGTTGAGCGGGGCCTCTCTGGGCTTCAGGCCGGAGTCGCGACCCAGCCAGGTAAACCATGGCAGCTTCAGGCCCACGCTCAGGAAGGTGCCGGCCGATGCCATGGTCACCATCAGCCAGATCAGTGCGCGCTGATCCAGGGCGGCGGCCTCGACGATCATCGTCTTGGATACGTACCCGGAAAACAGCGGAAAGGCCGAGATCGACAGCCCGCCGATCATGTAGAGCAGGAAGGTCCATGGCATCCACCGGTACAGCCCGCCCAGCTCGCTGAGCTTGCTCTTGCCGGTCATGTAGATCACCGCGCCGGCCCCCATGAACAGCAGCGCCTTGTAGAGAATATGCGTGAAAGCATGCGAGGCCGCACCATTGAGGGCCAGGGCCGTGCCCAGACCCACGCCGGTGACCATGTAGCCGACCTGGCTGACGATGTGATAGGAAAGCAGCCGCCGAATCTCGTTCGACAGCATGGCGTAGGTCACCCCGTAGAGGGTCATGATCGCGCCCATCCAGACCAGGATTTCGGCCCCGGGATAGCCGCGGATCAGCGTATAGACCGCGGTCTTGGTGGTCAGCGCGCTGAGGAACACAGCCCCGGTAATGGTGGCTTCCGGGTAGGCATCGGTCAGCCAGGCGTGCAGCGGTGGCACCGCCGCGTTGATCATGAACGCAACCAGGATCAGCCAGAATGCCGGGCCGCGGGTTTCGATCTGCTCGAAGGTGATGCTGCCGGTCTCCAGGTAATACATGATGATGCCGGCCAGCAGCAGCAGGCCGCCGAAGGCGTGAACGATCAGGTAGCGGAAGCCCGAACGGAACGAGGCATCGGACTTGCGGCGCCAGATCAGCCAGACCGAGGACAGGGCCATCAGTTCCCAGAACACGTACAGCGTGATCAGGTCGCCGGCAAAGACCACGCCCAGTGCAGAAGCGGCATAAACAAAGGCCGCGGCATGCTGGAAGCGATCGTGCACATGCAATGCATAGATGGCGCCAACCAGCAGGATGATGGCGAATACCCAGGCAAACACCATGGCCAGTGCATCGACCCGCAGCATCGTCAGCGTCATGTCCAGGAAGTCGAACTGGCCATGCACGCCGGGTTGCAGCGTGGTCAGCAACCCGAGTACGAGCAGCGGCAGCAGCACCATCCAGGCCTGCATGGCCCGACCCTTGAGCAGCGGCAGGATCAATGTGCCGGCCAGCAGCACCAGCGTTGGATGAAGCCATTCAATCGTCATCGTAGTAGTCCTCTTCGCGATACAGCAGGCCCTTGCCCAGGGCCTTGGCGATGACGATGATCAGGACGCACGACAGCAGGCCGTAGAGCGCGGCAAAACCGCCGATGCCGTCCCAGGGGAAGCGCGTGTAGGGTGCGGGCACGATGATGTCGATCACGACCAGTGCCGCCATCACGATCAGCATCAGGTAACTGAGTGCCCGACCCCTTGCGACCAGGTATTCAAGGATTCTGCCCAGATTCATTGCTTCGACACGCTCCTCGGCCAGGCCCCTCAGGCGCCCGGCAAAAACAGGGTTTCCAGCAGCCTGAACACCGGCCCGGCGCCCAGGAACAGTACGATGGTGCCCAGCGCGGTGAGTACCAGCGGAACAACGCACATCCATGGCGCCTCCCGAACGCCGGCCGGCTCACCGTCCGGCAGCGGTCTGAGAAAGGCGCGCAGCACCGGTGGCAACAGGTAGCCGATGTTGAGCAGTGTAGAGAGTAGGAAGGCCAGCATGATGATGCCGTGTCCGGACTCCCAGGCACCCATGACCAAGTGCCATTTGCTCCACAGTCCACCGGTCGGCGGCAGGCCGATCACGCACAGCGCACCGACCAGAAAGGCGGCGAAGGTCCACGGCATGCGTCGTCCGAGGCCGTCGAGCTCGCTGACCTGCGTCTTGCCGCTGGCCACGTAAATGGCGCCTGCGCAGAAAAACAGCGTGATCTTCCCGAAGCCGTGCATGAGCATGTGCAGGCCGCCACCGATGGCGGCCAGCTGCACGGCCAGCATGGCGCCGACGACGATGTAGGACAGCTGGCTGACCGTCGAGTAGGCCAGCCTGGCTTTCAGATTGTCCCGGGAAATGGCCACGAGCGATGCGGCCAGCATGGTAAACGCGGCGATGTAGAGCACCACGTCGCTGGTGGCCAGCTCGCGCAGGTAATCGAGACCGAATATGTAGAGTGCGATCTTGAGCACCACGAACACACCGGCTTTGACCACTGCCACAGCATGCAGAAGGGCCGAGACCGGGGTCGGCGCGACCATGGCCGCGGGTAGCCAGCGGTGGAAAGGCATCAGGGCGGCCTTGCCCGCGCCGTACATGAACAGCATCAGCATCAGGGCGCCGGCCCATGGGCTGACCTGACCGTCGAGAATGCCGCCGGGTGCGAAATCCAGGGTGCCGGCCGCGCTCCAGACCCAGATCATGGCCGGCAGCATCAGGCCGATGCTGGTGGCCAGCAGCAGGGCAATATAGGTGCGTGCCCCTTTCCGCGACCGCTCATCGCCGCTGTGTGCCACCAGCGGGTAGGTCGAGACCGACAGGATCTCGTAGAAGACGAACAGGGTGAACAGGTTGTCGGCAAACGCGATACCGGCCGCCGCGCCCAGCGCGATTGCATAGCAGGCAAAGAAGCGCCCGAGATTGCTGTATCCCTTGGCATTCATGTAGCCGATGGCATACGGCGTGGCCAGCACCCACAGGGTGGAACTCATGGCGGCGAACAGCATGCCGACCGGTTCGAGCCGGAAGGCGATGGTCAGCCCCGGCATGATCTCCCAGACCGACTGGCTGACCGATTCACCGGCCAGGAATGCCCCCAGCAGGCCCATGACCGCCAGGAAGAACAGAATCGAAGCCAGCCAGCTCAGACCCTCGCGCAGCCATCGGTGGCCACCGGCCATTGCAATCAGCGCCGCGCCGACAAAGGCAATCAGGATGACGGTCAGCGGTTGCAGTTGCGGCAGGAGGTTCATGGCATGATCCCCCCGCCCAGCAGGGCTTCTGCCGCGGCCGTGGCGCCGCCGACGGTCAGACGTGTGTCAAGGCCGAAGTAGAAGTTGAGCGCCACCAGGACCCAGGTGGGTATCAGCAGTGCCAGCGGTGCTTCGCCCACCTGGCGCTGCTTGGGGTCTCTTTCCTGGAACCAGGCGGCTTCGATGACCCGCCAGATGTAGATGACGGCCATCAGCGAGGTGATCAGGATGAGTACGACCAGGAACCATTGCCCCTGTTCCAGCGCGGCCTGTATCAGGTACCACTTGCTGACGAAGCCGGCCGTGGTGGGGATGCCAATGATCGACAGCCCGGCCAGGGCAAAGGCCGTCAGGGTCCAGGGCATGGTTCTGCCCAGGCCACGGAAGTCGCTGATCCTGGCCGACCCCACCTGGTAGATGACGGTGCCCACGGCCATGAACAGCGCGGTTTTCATCAGTGCGTGATTGAACAGGTGGAGGAAGGCCGCCGTCAGCCCGATCACGCTGGCCAGCGACACGCCAAGCACCATGTAGCCGACCTGGGCCACCGAGGAGTAGGCCAGCATGCGCTTGATATTGGGCTGGAACAGCGCCACCCAAGAGCCGACGAACATGCCGGCCACGCCCAGGATCATGAACACGGTCGACAGCGGCAGAACCACGAAGCTCCAGTCCGGGGCGAAAACCGTGTAGACGAAGCGCAGCATGACGTATAGCGCCACCTTGGTTGCCGTGCCGGCCAGAAAGACGGTGACGAAACTGGGCGCATAGGTATAGGCGTTGGGCAGCCACAGGTGCAGCGGCAGCAGCGCCAGCTTGATGCCCATGCCGACGATGATGAAGGCCAGCGCGGCACGCACGGTGGAGGTGTCGCGTACCTCGGGTACCCGCTCGGCCAGATCGGCCAGGTTGAGGGTGCCGGTCATGATGTAGAGAAAGCCGATGCCGATGAGCAGGAAGGTGGCGCCCACCGTGCCCATGATCAGGTAGCGGAACGAGGCCAGCAGTGCGCGCCGGTCGCGGCCATGGGCGATCAGCCCGTAGGTGGCCAGCGAGGAGATTTCGAGGAATACGAAGATGTTGAAGGCATCGCCGCTGAGCGTAATGCCCAGCAGGCCGGCCAGCGCCAGCAGGAACAGCGCATAGAACGTGCCCTGGCGCTCCGGGATTTCCTGGTCGACGCTTTTCTTGGCCCAGGTCAGGGCAATGGCGGCCATGCCGGCGACCAGCAGCGCGACAAAGGCATTGGCCGCATCGACCCGGTACTCGATGCCGATGGGCGGCGGCCAGTTGCCGAAGGCGTACGAGAGGGTCAGGTCCGTTGCCGCGGGCAGCGTGATCGCGGCAATCACGGCCGCTGCGATGCAGGCACCCAGCGTGACTGCCCATGGCCAGAACCGCCCGGGCAGCAGTGCGCAGACGAGTGCGGCGATCAGCGGCACCAGCACGCTGAACGGCATCAGTTCGGTTATCGTCATTCCTCGTCCCCGCTATCCTTTTCGCTCAGGTGGTCGTCCTCGATCGAGCCGTAGGCTTCGTTGATGCGTACCGCCAGTGCAAGCCCCACGGCCGTGGTCGCCACACCGACCACGATGGCCGTGAGGATCAGCACATGGGGCAGGGGGTTGGAGTAGACCTCCACGCCTTCGCGCAGGATGGGTGTCGATCCACCCACGATCTTGCCGGCGGAAATGAACAGGATGAAAACCGATGTCTGGAACAGGTTCAGGCCCATGATCTTCTTGGCCATGTTGCCGCGCGCAATCACGCAGTAAAAGCCGATCATCATGAGAATGACCACCACCCAGTAGTTGAAAAAACTCAGTGCAGTCATCATGGGTGCTCGTCCTCCACCTGGGCGGCTTTCCATTCCGACTTGCGACGTGCAAACAGAGTGAAGACCAGCATCACCACCGTGGCCACGGTGACGCCGACGCCGAACTCCACTGTGATAATGCCGAACTGCTGTGCTGCGTGTTCCCCGGGCAGCAGCGGATAGAAGTCCAGAAAATGCCCGCCGAGCATCACGCCGGCCACGCCGACGGCGCAGTAAAGGATCACGCCAGCGACCATCAGCACGTACATGGCTCTCTCGGGAATCACCTTCAGTGCCGTTTCCAGGCCATAGATCAGCACGAACAGTATCCAGCCGGCGGCGAACACGATGCCGGCCTGGAAGCCGCCGCCGGGAGAATACTCGCCGTGGAACTGGATATACAGTCCGAACAGCATGATCAGCGGGATCAGGAAGCGGGCAATGACGCGCAGGATGCCGTTGGCTCTCATGACGACGACTCCTCTTCGTGGTTGCGCCGGTGGTGGCGATGCTCACGCACCTTGTGTTTCAGGTGTCGTCGGCGGCGCTTGCGGCGACGCGGCTTGTGTGACAGCAGGGCAAACACGGCCAGTCCGGCGGTCAGAATCACGAAGGCCTCGCCCAGGGTGTCGATGGAGCGATAACTGGCCAGCACGGCGGCCACCATGTTGGGCACCCCCATGTCGGGATAACTTTCTTCGACGTAGTAGGGGCCGACATGCACCTGGGCCGGGTTGTCGGCACCGCCGAACTCCGGCATGTCCAGGGTGGCGTAGATCAGCGCCGCACCGGTCACTGTCACGACCACCAGCGCCAGTACGTTGTGTCCGTCGATGGGATACTCGTGGCGCCGGGCCAGGGCCAGCACCGCCAGCAGCAGGATCGTGCTGATACCCGCGCCCACGGCCGCCTCGGTCAGGGCGACGTCGCCGGCATCGAGCACGGCAAACAGCGCGGCCGACAGCAACGAGTAGATGGCGAACAGCATGGCCGCGGCAAACAGGTCGCGTGCCCGCACGATGGCCACGGCAACCACGACCAGAAAGATCAGCAGGATGACGTCGATCAGGTATTCGATGACGGCTCTCCCGTTGTGGGCCCGGTTTCGTTGTCGATGACTTCGGGTTCGACCTCATCGACCATGGCTGCCCTGGCCAGGGCGTGGGTGGCCGTGGGTGCTGTAAACAGCAGAAACACCAGGATCAGCACCAGCTTGATGGTGACCAGGCTGAGTCCGGTCTGCAGCGCCAGTCCCAGCAGAATGGCCAGGGCGCACAGGGTTTCGGTGACGCCGGCTGCATGCAGGCGGGTGTAGAAGTCGGGCAGGCGCAGCAGGCCGATGCCGCCAATGACGCCGGCGGCGCCGCCGGTCAGCATCAGGATCCAGGACAGGATATTGATCGCGGTTTCAGCCATCGGTGATGTCCCCTTTTCCGGCCCGGGCCAGATCGCGCATCTTGCTGAGCTTGAGTACGGCAACGATGGCGATGAAGTTGATCAGGGCATAGACCAGGGCCACGTCGATCAGGTCGTGGTGGCCGGTGATGTAGGCGATCAGGGCCACGATCAGCACGGTCTTGGTGCCGAAGACGTTGACCGCGAGGATGCGGTCGTATACCCGCGGGCCCTTGAGTGCGCGCACCAGGGCCAGGGCCATGGTGGCAAACACCGCCAGGGTGGTCAGCAACAGAACCACGGTCATGTCAGGGTCGCTCCCTCTTGGAACCTTCGAGCCAGGCGATTTTTTCGTCCATGGCGCCGCTCTCGAGTTCCCGGGCCGAATGCACATCCAGTGCGTGGACCGTCAGTTCGTCCTCGTCGAGCAGCAGGGTTACCGTGCCCGGCGTCAGGGTCACGGAGTTGGCATAGGTGACCTTGGCCACGGCCGTCTCATGACCGATGGGCACCGAGAAAATGCGCGGCCTAACGCGCGATGGCGAAAGAATGATGTGTGCGACATTGAGGTTCGAGATCACGATCTGCCACAGCAGCCAGGCCCAGTACAGGGGCAGCCGCCAGGAAAACAGGCCGGGGTTGTGCTCGACACCGACCACTTCCATGCGCAGCGACAGCCAGACCACCAGCGCCACCGAACCAGCGCCCAGAAACAGTATGACCGGCTTGTAGACACCGGAAATGGCCAGCCACAGCGTGGCCAGAATCAGCGTCAGTGAAATGACATAACGTATAGACATAGCCAGCAAATGATATCAATTCTCGTTATTGGCTTGGAGCGTCCCGCAGAGCGGGTTGCCGCCAGGGCACCCCCGAGGCGCCCTCAGGCGGCGGCTGGAACCTGCGGGGCCGTGGTTTGCTTCAACAGGCTAAGCGCTGCCTGGCGATCATGGTCTGAAAATGCCGGGCCGGACTGTGTGGCCGCCACGTGTTCCAGCAATTCCCTCGTCGTGACCACCGGTATATCGGCCAGCTCCGGTTCGGCGATTGAAGCGTCGGAACGGGCAAAGCAGACCATGGCCTTCGGGCGCAATACCTGGCCGTGCCGCAGCGCCCAGCGTTCCAGTGTATCGACCTGCGATCGGACCTGTGGCAACGGGTTGTCTATGGCATTCCAGCCGGGTCGGCTGCCGCAACCGGCCCGGGTCACGACGCGCCACTGGCGCCGGTCGGGCTCGACCTGGATCAGGCCTGGCGTATTCTTGACTTCGATGATCGTCACCGCAGCGGGGCCCACAACCACGAAATCCAGTTCCCGGCGTCCATTGGGCAATTGCGGGTCGGGCACCTGGACCTGGTTGAACACCACGTGGTTATCGGGCAGCTCGCCGAGCCGCTCGAGTACACGGGCCTCGCCTTCGACTCCGGCCATGACATGATGCGGCACGCTTGATCCACCGGTCACCGCGGCAAAGAACAGTACCATGGCACCGATGCCAGTCAGCATCAGACCCAGGGGCGGTGAGACCAGGTAGCCCCCCGCGCTGATGGCCACGACCAGGCTCAGAGTCAGCGCCAGGCGTCGCCGGCGCTGCTGTCTGGCCTGTTCCATTTCCCGGCGATGTCGGGTCAGGGCGGCGTATTCGGTGACATGAGAAAGATCGGCCATGGGGTGGATTCTGCCATACTCCGGAAAGACGAAGGGTGGAGGCGAACGTGGGAGACTGCAAGTCAGACAGGCCAGGTCGGGCCCTTTGGGTTGCAAGTGTTGAAGTGGGAGCCGACACTGCTGACTGGCTGATGCTGGGTCGATGCCATGAATCCGGGCTTCGAAACTTTGATGATCCTGCTGTTCCATGCCGTGCTGGCGCCGGCCACGGCCTTGCATGCGCTGCTCTACAAGCGCGATCCGCGCGCGGCGTTCGGCTGGATTGCGGTGTGCGTGCTGGCACCGGTGGCCGGCCCGCTGCTTTATCTGTTCTTCGGGCTCAATCGGGCCCGTGGCCGGGCCCAGCGCCTGGATCTGGGTCGGTTGCAGATCGGCTACGAGCGAGGTCGAAGTATCGATCGCACCCACCCGCTGCCTGAACAGATCCACGATGAATTCCTGGCGCTCGGGCGGGTCGGGCAGGCACTGAGCCGGCATCCGATGGTGCGCGGCAATGCCGTCGAGCCGCTGATCAACGGAGAGCAGGCTTTCCCGGCCATGCTCGAATGCATCCGGCAGGCCCGCAGCCATGTGCTGTTGACCACCTACATACTTGATCACGACAAGACAGGGTCCGAATTCCGCCAGGCACTGGCCGATGCCGCCGCGCGTGGCGTCGATGTGCGCGTGATGATCGATGGTTTTGGGGAGTGGTACTCGATACCGCGCGCCAGCCGTTCGCTGGGGCGCTCGGGCGTTCGCGTGGCCCGGTTTCTGCCGCCCCGGCTGCTGCCCCCGTCGATCGCGATCAACATGCGCAATCATCACAAGATCCTGGTGGTTGACGACGAGGTCGGATTTACCGGTGGCATGAACATCAGCGACCGTCACCTGGTCGAGGACCCGGATAACCGCAATCGCACCCAGGATGTGCATTTTCGCCTGATCGGACCCATCGTCCATCAACTGCGCTCGGAGTTTCTGCGCATGTGGGCCTTTTCGGCGGGTGATCACCCGGAACCCCCGAAGGGGCGCGCGACAGCCACCGGTGACCTGGTTTGTCGCACCGTTACCGACGGTCCCGACGAGGACCTCGATCGCCTCAACATGCTGCTGTCGGCAGCCATCGCCACGGCGCGCCATTCGGTGCGCATCATGACGCCGTATTTCCTGCCGTCGCGCGAACTGATCGGTGCCATCCAGGCCGCTGCCGTGCGTGGGGTCAGGGTTCAGATCGTGTTGCCGGAGATCAACAACCTCCCGTTTGTCCACTGGGCCACCCGCAACATGCTCTGGGAGATTCTGTTTCGCGGCGTGCACGTGCATTACCAGCCCGCGCCGTTCAGCCACGCCAAGCTATTCGTGGTCGACGGCTACTACAGCTTGATCGGGTCGGCCAACTGGGACCCGCGAAGCCTGCGACTCAACTTCGAGTTGCAGGTCGAGGTCTATGGCGAGGCCTTTGCCGCCGGGCTGATCGATGCCATCGATCGTGCCGCCAGCAAGGGCCGCCCGGTTACCCTGGAGGAGGTCGATGGACGATCGTTTCCTGTCAGGCTGCGGGATTCCCTGTGCTGGCTGTTCTCCCCGTACCTGTGAACTGATCGCAAGGCAGTCGCGTACCCATGCATCCTCACGCCATCTGCGCTACAATCCATCTTTCTATCCCGATCAAGAGATATTTCCGTCATGAGTGCCTACCTGTTCACTTCCGAATCCGTCTCCGAAGGGCATCCGGACAAGCTGGCCGACCAGATCTCCGACGCGGTGCTGGACGCCATCATCGCCCAGGACCCTCATGCCCGCGTAGCCTGCGAAACCTTCATCAAGACCGGTGCGGTCATTGTTGGCGGCGAAATATCGACCACGGCCTGGGTCGACCTCGAAGCGCTGATTCGTCGCGTGGTAGTGGACGTGGGCTATAACTCGTCCAAAGTCGGTTTTGACGGACATACCTGCTCGGTGGTCAACATGATCGGCAAGCAGTCGCCGGATATCGCCCAGGGCGTGGATCGGGGTATACCCGAAGACCAGGGTGCCGGCGACCAGGGCCTGATGTTCGGCTATGCATCGAATGAAACACCCGAGCTGATGCCGGCCCCGATCTACTATGCCCATCGACTGGTCGAGCAGCAGACCCGCCTGCGCAAGCAGACCGACAACCCGCTGCCCTGGCTCCGGCCCGACGCCAAGAGCCAGGTTACCCTGCGCTACGTGGACGGCAAGCCGACGGCCATCGATGCCGTGGTGCTGTCTACCCAACATGATGACGGAATCGACCTGGAGCAGATTCGGGACGGAGTGCGCGAGCACATTATCGAGCCGGTGCTGCCATCCGAATGGCTGCATGCCGACACCCGGTTCCATATCAACCCGACTGGCAAGTTCGTCATCGGCGGACCGGTGGGTGATGCCGGCCTGACAGGCCGCAAGATCATCGTCGACACCTATGGCGGCATGGCCCGCCACGGCGGCGGCGCCTTCTCCGGCAAGGATCCGTCCAAGGTCGACCGTTCGGCCACCTATGCCGCACGCTACGTGGCCAAGAATGTCGTCGCTGCCGGCCTGGCCGACAAGTGCGAGGTTCAGGTCAGCTATGCCATCGGCGTGGCCGAGCCGACCTCGATTTCGGTCACGACCTTTGGAACTGCCAGGATCCCGGAAGAAAGAATCGAGACGCTGATCCGCGAGCATTTCGATCTGCGTCCCTACGGCATCCTGAAGATGCTGGACCTGCTGCACCCGATGTATCGCCGCACGGCCACCAACGGCCACTTCGGCCGCCACCCCGAAGAAGCCACCGCAAAGGTCATCCGCGACGACCGTGAAGTCACCGACCACTTCACAGCATTCAGTTGGGAGAAGACGGACCGGGCCGATGCGCTGCGTGATGCGGCGGGGATAAATTAGTGTGAAGTGTTCAGTGTGAAGTGTGAAGAGACAGGGGCTTCAAGGGGTGCCCGCCACTTCACACTTCAAACTTCACACTCAAGAGCTACCGACTTAAACGCTTAACGAGGACCCATCTTATGAACGCCAATCTCGAAGACGCAAAGAAGAGCGTGCTGTTTGACGAGCAGATTGCGCCGACCGACAACGACCACTGTGTTGCCGATCTTTCCCAGGCGGGTTTTGGCCGCAAGGAGATCGCCATTGCCGAAACCGAAATGCCGGGCCTGGTTCAGACTCGTGCCGAGTTTTCCGAGGACAAGCCGCTGGCCGGTGCGCGTATTGCCGGTTCGCTGCACATGACCATCCAGACCGCGGTGTTGATCGAAACGCTGATCGAGCTGGGTGCGGACGTGCGCTGGGCGTCGTGCAACATCTACTCCACGCAGGATCATGCCGCCGCGGCCATGGCCGAGCGCGGCGTGCCGGTGTTCGCCTTCAAGGGCGAGACACTCGACGAGTACTGGGAGTTCACCCACCGCATCTTCCAGTGGCCCGACGGCGGCACGGCCAACATGATTCTCGATGACGGTGGTGATGCCACCTTGCTGCTTAACCTGGGTGCGCAGGCCGAGGAAGATCCCTCGGTGCTCGACAATCCCGGCAGCGAGGAAGAGAAGGCCCTGTTCGCTTCGATCAAGAAACGACTGAAGGCCAATCCCGGCTGGTATTCGGCCGCGCTGGAGAACGTCCAGGGCGTGACCGAGGAAACCACCACCGGCGTCAATCGCCTCTATCGCATGCAGAAGGAAGGCACGCTCAAGTTCCCGGCCATCAACGTCAACGATTCGGTCACCAAGAGCAAGTTCGACAATCTCTATGGCTGCCGCGAGTCGCTGGTCGATGCCATCAAGCGCGCCACCGACGTGATGGTGGCAGGCAAGACCGCCATCGTCTGCGGCTACGGCGATGTCGGCAAGGGTTCGGCGCAGTCGCTCAGGGCCCTGTCGGCCAATGTCTGGATCACCGAGGTCGACCCGATCTGCGCCCTGCAGGCGGCCATGGAAGGTTACAAGGTGGTCAACCTGGAAGATGAAGGCGTGGTCGAGGCAGCCGACATCTTCGTCACCGCCACCGGCAACTACAACGTGATCAACCATGACCACATGGTGCGCATGAAAGACGAAGCGATCGTGTGCAACATCGGTCACTTCGACAACGAGATCGATGTCGCCAGCCTCGATGACTACGAGTGGGACGAGATCAAGCCGCAGGTCGATCACATCACCTTCCCCGACGGCAAGAAGATCATTCTGCTCGCCCGCGGACGCCTGGTGAACCTGGGCTGCGCCACCGGCCACCCGAGCTTCGTGATGTCGAACTCGTTCACCAACCAGACCCTGGCCCAGATCGAGCTGTGGAAGTTCGGCGAGCGTTACGACAATGAAGTCTACGTGCTGCCCAAGCACCTCGACGAGAAGGTCGCCCGCCTGCACCTGGAGCGCATCGGCGTACGCCTGACCGAACTCAAACCCGAACAGGCCGATTACATCGGCGTGGCGGTGGAAGGGCCGTACAAGCCGGAGCACTACAGGTACTGATGGTGAAAGGTGAAAGGTGCGCCCACTTCTTTCTTTCCTTTTACCTTTTACCTCTTACCTTTCACCTCCAGCAAAGTGTGATATTCGCCCCAACTAATCGTTGAAGCCGCAATGTCCGATTCCGCACCCCAACTCAGCTTCGAATTCTTCCCGCCGCGCAGTGCCGCGCAGCAGGTGGCATTCGAGCGTGCACGCGACCGGTTGGCCACGCTGCAGCCGGCCTACATGTCGGTGACTTTCGGTGCCGGCGGTTCGACCCGTGACCGCACGCGCGAAACCGTGCTGTCCATTGCCGAAGCCACCGGTATCGAGGCTGCTCCCCATATTTCCTGTATGGCCGAAAGCGACGACGATATCGAGGCACTGCTTGATGATTATCGTGCGCATGGCATCAAGCGCCTGGTGGTCCTGCGCGGCGACCGGCCCTCGGGCAGCGGTGCCGGTGTCTTCCCCTACGCGGTCGACCTAGTGCGCTTCATACGCAAGCGCTATGGCAATACCTTTCATATCGAGGTGGCCTGCTACCCCGAACATCACCCCGAGTCGCGGACCCCGGACGATGACCTGAAGCACTTCCGTGACAAGGTCGCCGCCGGGGCCGATGGCGCCATCACCCAGTACTTCTTCAGCGCCGACAGTTACTTTCGGTTTGTCGATGAGGCTCGATCGCTGGGTGTGAGTGTTCCCATTGTGCCCGGCATCATGCCGATCACCAACTACACCGGCCTGGCGCGTTTTTCGCAGATGTGCGGAGCCGAAATACCACTCTGGATCGCCAAGCGCCTCAAAGCCTGGGATGATGCCGGCGACCGCGAATCGATCGCGGCTTTCGGTGAGGACGTGGTAACCGAACTGTGCCGGCGTCTGCTCGATGGCGGCGCACCGGGGCTGCACTTCTACACGCTCAATCGCGCCCGGGCCACCCTGGCGCTGTGCCGGAATCTGGGGCTCGATCCCCAGCCGGCTGCGACTGGCTCCTGATTAATGATCTCAAAAGTGAGACCGTTAGTAAGTTACAGAATGAATGACGGGGTACATTGGTAATCGGTCAGTCGCGCGGCCGAACCCGGAAGTCGCTGCCCTTGCGGCCCTTCCGAGCGTGCCGGATCCGGTAGAAGCTGGCCGTGCTCAGCGGTTCACCGTGAGTGCCCAGCAGCCAGCGGTATGTGCGGTCTTCCCAGGTGTTGCCGAATCTTTTTGCCGGGCGCTGGTACACGCCGATGTTGGCGCAGTAGCCCACGGCCCGGGCGACGTCGCCGCGCAGGATCTGTAGCCCGCCGACGGCCTTTTCGCGTCGTTCGGGTTCGAAGCGGGACAGGTCCAGGTCCAGTATGGCCGGCGCCTGCTCGGCGTGGGTAAAGATTGGATCGTCGGGCTGGAGCATTTCGCTGACCTGGTGAATCTGCGGAAAGGTCAGTATGGCATCGTGCTCGCGCAATTCGACAGCGAGCTCGTCCAGGGCACCGACCTGGAAGGTTACATCGCAATCGGTGAACCAAATCCAGTCGGCGCGTGTTGCCAGTGCCGCCTGGTTGCGGCCGATGGCGCGTCGGAACAGCCTCTCCTTTTCCAACGGCTGCCAGTTCCAGATTACGTTGGTCACGCGCTGCCCGGCGAAGTAGTCGAGTATGTGCCCGGTATCGGCATCCTCGGGGCAGTGAAACACGGTCATGGTCACGCGACAGTTGCGTGGCGGGTGCAGCACGAGGGAACTGAGTTGGTAGTTCAGCAGACGCCCGTACTTCCAGCAGTGGCTGACGATCTCCAGGTCGAGCAGGTCGCCGGCCGGTGGAGGTGAATCGGGCAGTTTCGGCCGGAACAGGCGTCGGGGCACCAGGCCGCTGGCGGCCAGACGAAAGAATTGCTCTTCGATGAAATCTCTCAAGACAGTGGGCCGGCGAAATTGCAGGAGTGATCACGAATGACGGGCGAGTGAGCCGAAGTATAGATCTCGCCTGATCGCACGGTCAATCGGAATACCGGCGGGCCGTGTTACTGTCCTTCACCGCGCACCATGGGCTCGCCGTCGGGCTGGTCGGGCAGCTTGATCTCTATCGGCCGACAGCACACACGGCAGTCCATCACCACTTCCTGTCCCAGTTCACCGGGATCGAGCGGCAGTTCGTTGGGCTCGTTGCACCAGGGGCAGGCAAACGAATAAAGCTCCATGTTGTTCTTTCCTTCTCGGATTGCGCGGAAGGCCATGAATACAGTCACGTACGTCGGAAATCCAACGATGCCATGAAAGCCAGTCTCATGGGTCGTACCCGTCACGGGGCATGCTAATCCGCGCGACTGACTGATCCAAGGGTGATATGAGGATGTCGAAACTTTTGCCGTTCCTGTTGCTTTTTTCTGCTGCTGGCAGCCTGCGAATCCGGTCATGACGTGACCAGCGAGCCGGCCGAGCCCGAGGTGGTCCGCTCCGAATCGACTGCAGTATCTGCCGATGCCAACGGGGCGGTCGATGATGTCGCCGAGCGAGGCGCGCGACTCGACAACCTCTATGAGCAGTTCTTCGAGGCCTCCCTGGAACTGAGTCCCTTGCGGGCCACATTCATGGGCGACCACCGCTGGTCGGATCGCTGGCCCAACTCGCTGGGTGAAGACCACCGCAACCGCGTGCTCGAGCATCACCGGGATTCCCTGGAACGCCTGCGTGCGATCAGCAGCGACGGCTTGGCAGGCCAGGACCTGTTCAGCTACCGCATGTTCGAAAGCGAGCGTGAGCGTGCCATCGAGGGGGCCGAGTACCCCGGTCAACTGCTGCCGATCAACCAGTTCCGCAACCCGGTCAATACGCTCGTGATGCTCGGTTCCGGAGACGGCGCCCAGCCGTTCAGGAATGCCGAGGACTACGATGCCAGGCGCCAGCGTGTGACCGAATGGACCGTGTGGGTGGACCAGGCCATTGCCAACATGCGCGAAGGGATGGCTCGGGGCATCGTGCAGCCGGCGGTTCCTACCAGCGCCCGGCTGCCGATGGCTCGCGACCTGGCATCTTCTACGCCAACACCTACGATCTCAGCGCCCGCCCGAGCTGGGGCGTGGAGGCGCTGTTCCTGCACGAGGCCGCGCCCGGTCACCACTTCCAGCTCGCGCTGCAGCAGGAAACCGAAGAACTGCCGCGCTTTCGCCGATTCGGCAGCTATACCGCCTATGTCGAGGGCTGGGGCCTGTACGCTGAGTACCTGGGCCAAGAAATGGGCATCTATGAAGATCCCTATGCCCGTTTCGGTGCCTATGCCGCCGAACTGTGGCGCGCCATTCGCCTGGTCGTCGACACCGGTCTGCACTACCACGGCTGGTCGCGTGAAGACGTGCTCGAGTACATGTATGCCAACTCACCAGCAGCCGAGGCGCGCGCGGTCTCGGAGGCCGAGCGCTACATGGCCATTCCCTCGCAGGCGCTGGGTGATGATTTCGGTATCCGCGAGTTCCACGCCCGCGTGCTCGAGACCGGCGCGGTGCCGCTGGATGTGCTCGAAGCTCACGTCATGGACTGGGTCGAGGACCTGTGCGCTGATTGGTTCACGGTTCAATGCCTCAGGGTCCTGGTCATCAGGACCCAGTCGCCCGAGTGCTCGCAGCCGGGGAAGGAAACCAGCGGGCGGGTTGCCACGGTGCAAAAGCCCAGTCGCTCGTAGAGCCTGACTGCCCCGGTGTTGGCCCGGGCCACGATCAGGCTGAGGTCTTCAGCGCCCGAGTCCAGGCAAAGCCGTTCGGCTAGGCCCAGCAGGCGCGAGCCAATGCCCCGGCCGCGAACCTCGGATAGCGTGGCAATCGCGTTGACGTACCACGAACCGGGCGCCAGCGCTTCCAGCTCGATCAGAGGCCGGATGACTGCTGGCAACTCTTCGAGATTGCCGACGTCGTATGGGTCGTCCAGGCGATAGCCCAGCAGCATGCCGGCGACCGTGCCGTTGATCTCGGCGACATGGGCATTGCGGTAGCTGAAGCCGCTGTCCTCGCCAGCCACCCGCCGGCTGCCGAAGGCCATGGCGTCCTCGCCGGGTTCGGCCATCCGTGACCACAGCCAGGCAGGCAGCCCCTCGCCGGCCGCGTTCATCAAGCCTGCCAGTACCGGAGCATCCGCGGGACGGGCCGGACGAATGTCGGGTTCAGGATGGTTCGCCATGGGGTTTCATTTCGGTTCCACCTATCCTTGAGAAACGGGAAAACGAGCAAGGAGCCGCCTCTTGCTGTTGCCGGAGGGTTCGAATCAAGGGACAGATTCTGACCGGGGTCAGTCCGCCGTCTGCTCAAGCAACTCGAGCTTCACGCGCCGGTTCTGACGCCCCTTCTTCTCGATCTTCTTCACTCGTACCGTCCCGATCTCGGCGGTGCGCTCGACATGGGTGCCGCCGCAGGGCTGCAGGTCGACGCCGGGAATGTCGATTAAGCGAATGCGACCGGCGCCTTTGGGTGGTTGTACCGACATCGTCTTGACCAGCTCGGGCCTCGCCTCCAGCTCGGCCTCCTCGATCCAGCGTGAACCAACCGGATGATCGGCCCGGATCAGCTCGTTGAGTCGTTGTTCGACCTCGGACTTGTGCGGTGCATCGGGCAGGTCGAAGTCCAGCCGGCCGCTGCCGTCACCGACCTGGCCGCCGGTGACGGGGTAGGGCAGCACCGCCGAGAGCAGATGCAGGCAGGTGTGCATGCGCATCAGGCGGTGACGGCGGTCGAAGTCGATCGTGGCTTTCACTTCGGTACCGATTCCCGGTGACGCGCTCTCTGCGGCCAGCACGTGAAGGATTGCTCCATCATCCCCGTGTCGGGTATCGATGACCGCCGCTTCGCCGCCATTCCAGCTAAGGGTGCCCGTATCGCCGGGCTGACCGCCGCCTTGCGGGTAGAAGACGGTGGCGCAGAGTATCACCCCTCCCGGGGTGAGGGCCTCTACTCGTGCCGTGCATTCGGTGCGGTAGGCATCATCCCTGAACAGTGTGTCGGTGGTCATGGCAGACTGGCTCTACTGTTGACTCGTCGTCAGTCGTCATCTCGATAAATGCTGACTTCGACCGAACCGTCGGTGCGGATGGCGGCGCGGTACATGCCGGCGGTGTTGAAGGGCATGGCGACATTGCCCTCGGCATCGACCGCGATCACGCCGCCGTCGCCACCGGCTTCGACCAGAACCTGGTTGATGACGGTATCGGCCGATTCGGCCAGGCTCAGACCGGCATGACTCATGCGCGCACAGATATCGTAGGCCACCACGTGGCGGATGAAGTATTCGCCATGGCCGGTGGCGCTGACGGCGCAGGAGCGGTTGTTGGCATAGGTGCCGGCGCCGATGATGGGCGAGTCGCCCACCCGGCCCCAGCGCTTGTTGCTCATGCCGCCGGTGGAGGTGGCCGCGGCCAGGTCGCCATTGCTGTCGACGGCAACGGCGCCGACGGTGGAGAACCAGTCCTCGGAAAGCTGTGTGCTGGCCTGGCCCTGGTCGGATTCGCGAGCCTGGATGTCCTCGAGTTGCTGGCGGCGGAAATCGGTGATGAACCAGTCATCGTCCTTGAATTCCAGGCCGTGTTCACGGGCAAATTCCTCGGCGCCGTCGCGCACCAGCATCACGTGCGGTGATTCGTGCATGACCTTGCGGGCAGCCAGTATGGGACTGCGGATGCCGCGTACCCCGGCAACCGCACCGGCGTCGAGATTGGAGCCGTCCATGATGGAGGCGTCCATTTCCACAGTGCCCTCATTGGTCAGTACCGCGCCGCGACCGGCGTTGAACTGGGGAGCATCTTCCAGTACCTGCACCGCGGCACTCACGGCGTCCATGCTGCTGCCGCCTGCGACCAGAATGCCATGGCCCTCGCGAACGGCGCGCTCGAGGGCGTCGCGAATGGTCTGTTCGCGTTCCTCGGTCATCTGCCCGCGTTCGATGGTGCCGGCTCCGCCGTGAATGGCAATGGCAATCGGGGCATCAGCCATGACGCCTCCCGAAAGAAGAAGGGCGGAAACAAACAGTGCGCGTTGCATCATCTTCGATTTCCTTCGCTAAATAGGTTTGCATGACGTCACGGAGTCTACCACCGTGGCTATACTGACCAAAGTCAATCATTTTGGGACCGAACATGCCAGCCCTCATCACCCTCACGTATGCCAGCCTGCTGGCCCTGCTGCTGTTGTTGCTGTCTTTTCGCGTGGTCAAACTGCGCCGCGGCCTCGGCGTCGGCGTGGGCAGCGGCGGCCACGAGTCGCTGCAACTGGCGGTGCGCACGCATGCCAATTTCGTCGAGTACGTGCCGCTGGCCCTCTTGCTGATGCTCCTGCTGGAGCTGGGCGGTGCGGTCGACGTGTTGCTGCATGTCCTGGGTCTGATGCTGCTGGCCGGACGCGTCCTGCACGGGCTGGTCGGTCTCAATCGCGGGCCGGGCAAGTCGCTGGGACGCTTCTGGGGCACGCTGCTGACCTGGGTGACGCTAATGCTTTCAGCCGTCTTCGGCCTGTTTATCGTCCTCTCCGGGTGGCTGGCCGCTTAGACCGGCCCAGTACAGCGCGGTATGAATCTTCGGGTCCAGCGCCAGCCCGGCCCGGTAGCGCTCGCGCAGCCAGTCGTCAATCCGGGCGCGGTCAATGGCGTGCACGACGATGTCCTCGCTGGCGTCGCCGCCGCCGCTGCCGATCCGGACCAGATCGGTGGCCTCGATGAATTCCACTTCCTCGTCGCTGAGCCCGGCCGAAGTCGGACAACGCATGAGTCGCCGCAGGCGGCCGGCGCGCCAGCCGGTTTCCTCCTCGAGTTCGCGGGCAGCCGCCTGCAGCAGCGACTCCGACGACTGTCCCGGCTCGTCGCCCGTCAGGCCGGCTGGCAGCTCGATGGTGCGGCGCCCGACCGGAGTGCGGTATTGTTCGACCAGCAGCAACTCGTCTGCCGGTGTCCAGGCAATGAGCACCACCACCGGGTGGCGTCTCACGACATACTCCCAGCCGTCGCGCCGGGCCAACGCCAGGTAGTCTCCCGAGTACAATAGTTGATTGTTTTTCGTCATCGCCCTGTTCCCGAAACTTTGCGGCAGTTCCAATGATCTGAACGTTTAGACGTGCGCGAAGTCCCAAGGGCGCAACGACTCAAAAGACCATAACAGGAATTACCATGCGAAATCCTTTGTCCGCCATTCTGCCGCTGATGCTGGTCGTGCCCATGCTGGCCGGTGCCCAGGAAGCCAGTTCGCCTCCGTCCGGTCAGCAACTGTCGCACTGGTTCAACCAGGCAGCTCAGGCCTACGAGTCCGGCGACCACGAGGCCTGGGTCGAGGCCACCAAGCACTTGCACCGACTGCGGCCCTATAACCAGGATTTCATGACCCACCTGGTCAAGGGGCATGCGCAGACTGGCGATCTCAGCGCCGCGTTCGACATGATGCTGAGCATGCAGCAACAGGGCCTGGCCGAAGACTGGGATTCGATCGAGGCCGTTGCGCCCATGCGCAATACCCGCCTTTACGATCACCTGCGCGACCTGATGCACGAGGCCGGCCAGCCCTTCGGTGATGTGGAGCGCTGGTCGACGGTGGACAGCGAAGTGCTCATGCCCGAGGCGCTGGCCTGGGATGCCGCCAGTGAGCGCATGTTTCTGGGTACGGTCCGTGACGGCCGGATCCTAGTCAGTGATGACGGCGAGCGCTGGGAAGACTTTGCCAGGCCCGACGAGGTAGCCGAGCTCCAGGCGGTGTTCGATCTTGTCGTGGACGCCGAGCGGAACGCGCTATGGGTGGCCACGGGGCGTGTGCCCCAGTTCCAGGGCGAGGCGCGCGAGGACGGCGTGCGCAGCAGTCTGCTGCGCTTCGATCTGGAATCGGGCGAGCTGGATGCCGAATTCCCCTTGAGCTCCGGCAGTGGCCGCAACCTGCTTGGAAATCTGGCGCTGGCCGGCAATGGCAACCTGTATGCCGCCGACACCGTGGCACCCATGGTTTATCGGTTCGAGAACGACGACGATGGGCTGCAGCCTTTCTTCGGACACCAGAATTTCACTAGTCTGCGCGGGCTGGCAGTCGACGACGAGGATCGGTTGCTCTATCTGGCCGATTACGAGCTCGGCATTTTCGTGGTCAATCTCGACGGCGAGGAAGGGGCCTGGAAGCTGGCGGTGCCGGAAACGCTCAACGAGGGCGGCATCGATGGGTTGTATTTCTGGGACGGTCACCTGGTAGCGATCCAGAACGGCGTTTCACCGCAGCGCGTGGTCCGGCTGGAACTGGGCTCCGACGGCCTGGGCGTGACAGCGGTGGCACCGATTGCTGCGGCAGCACCGGAGTTCGATACCCCCACTTTCGGGGTCATGGACGGACAGTACCTGTATTTTCTTGCGGTCAGTCACTGGCAATATGTCGATGGCGAGGGCAACCCGCGTGGTGGAGAGCTGCCCGAGGTGCCGATCATGCAACTCGACGTCGATGCAGCCAGTGTGCAAGTGGTTGGTCAGGAGATCATGGAGCAGATGCGGCAGCAGGGTCAGTAGCGGTTGCCGCATCCCGAAGCCGGTGCAGGCGCTCGCGCAGCGGGCGCCCGAAACCCAGGGCATCCAGCAGCGCGTCCAGTGAATCGCCGCATCCACGCCCGCGGCGAATGTCGGCGGGTCGCTCGATGTGCGGGATGTCATCGGCCAGCCCGGTCAGCCGCCGCGACAGGCGCGCGGCCTGTTCGTGCTGGCGCAGTCTTGCAGCCAGCTTGCCGGCCCCGCGAATCTTCAGCCAGGCAATTTCGTCGAGTCGTGCGTAAACCGCATCCAGCTCCCCGAAGTGGGCCAGCAGCGCGGCTGCCGTCTTGGGCCCGACGCCCGGCACCCCGGGAATGTTGTCCACCGCATCGCCGGCCAGGGCGAGAAAATCCGGAATCTGGTACGGATGGACTCCGAAATGTGCATGCACCCCGGCGGCGTCCAGTCGACGCCGGCGCGAGAAATCCCACCACGTGTCGTTCTCGCCAACCAGTTGGGTGAGGTCCTTGTCGCCACTGACCACGCAGACCGGACGCCCGGCCTCGCGGCTGTCCCTGGCCAGCGTGGCAATCAGGTCATCGGCCTCGTATTCGTCATCGGCATAGACCGCCAGGCCCAGTGCGCGGGCGAGGTCCTTGCACCAGGAAAACTGGCGCTTGAGTTCCTCCGGTGCCGGTTCGCGGTTGGCCTTGTAGTCGGGATAGATGCGGTTGCGGAACGAGCGGGTCAGCGACTCGTCGAATGCGATGGCCAGATGCCCGGGGCGCGACTGTTCAATCAGTTCGCATAGAAATCGTGCAAAGCCGTAGACCGCGTTGGTGGGGCGACCGGCCGGATCCATGAACCGGTCGGGCATGGAGTGCCAGGCACGAAACACGTAAACGCTGGCATCGACAAGATGGGCGGCCTGGCGATCAGTCATTCAAGATCGCCGCTTTCAGGCCGGGCCTGGTGCCGGAACCGACTCGAGACGGCGGCGCAGTACACTGTTGCGGGGGAAGTGGGCGAGCAGGAATTCCATCTGGTCGGCCAGGATGCGCTTGCCCTGCAGATAGACATACTCGGCATGCGTGGGCGTAAACGGGATGGCCAGCAATTGCATGCCAGCCTCTTCTGGTGTGCGCGAGCCCTTGTGATTATTGCAGCGCTTGCACGCCGTCACCACGTTCGACCAGGTGTCGACACCGCCCTGGGCAATCGGCTTGACGTGGTCGCGCGACAGCAGTCGCTCGGGAAACTGTGTGCCGCAATACAGGCAGAGGTTTTCATCGCGGCGGAACAGGGCGCGGTTGGACAAGGGCGGCGTGTAGCAGTCGTAGAAGCGGTGCGCATCGGGATGTGAACCCTGCGTGGCGATGATGGCATTGACTGGTATGGTCGTCTGTCGGCCACTGCGGGCATTGATTCCACCGTGCAGGTGGTAAAGCACCCGGCCCAGCGCATAGCTGACCTGACCGAGCACGATGAGTCTCACGGCGGACTGATAGCCGATCCACTCCAGTGGCATGCCGGTTACGTCGGTGCGCAGAACTTGTTGATCCAGGTTCAACATCTAGTGCTCCCGGGGTCAAAGCTACACCACATATAGGGTGTTTTATTCCCGATCTGCGTTCATATCATCCGGTTTTTCGGCACAAATGCAAGCCCCCTCCGAACAAACCGCCTGCCGCCTGTACGACGGCACTGGCCTTTCCGCCGGATGATGTCCCGAAGCCCCTTGAAGCCCGTGCCATCCGGAACCAATTTCACGACGCGCCAGTCAAACGGCGCGATCCGCCTACTGCGACGATGACGAGACCGATGCGCAACTCATACAAGCTGTTTTCAGCCACCGTGTTGATGCTGTACGCGAGCCTGGCCCTCTCGGCACTGCCGGCCGAAGTGGACGGCGAGCCGTTGCCATCGCTGGCCCCGATCCTCGAGAAGGTCACGCCGGCCGTGGTCAATGTGCATACCCGCACGCGGGTCCAGGTGCGCACCAGTCCGTTCTTCGACGACCCGTTCTTCCGCCGCTTCTTCGATTTTCAGACGGTGCCGCGTGAGCGCGTGCAGCAAAGCCTGGGTTCCGGTGTCATCGTCGATGCGGCCGAGGGCCTGATTCTCACCAACAACCATGTCATCGACGGTGCCGACGATATTGCCGTGATGCTCGAGGACGGACGCGAGTATGCCGCCGAATTCATCGGCAGTGATCGCGATACCGACCTGGCGGTCATCCGCATCGATGCCAGCGACCTGCACGAACTGCCGCTGACCGATTCCGATCGCCTGCGCGTGGGTGATTTCGTGGTCGCGGTGGGCAATCCCTTCGGTCTCGGGCAGACCGTGACTTCCGGAATCGTCTCGGCGCTGGGTCGCAGCGGCCTGCGCGGACTCGAATACCAGAACTTCATCCAGACCGACGCCTCGATCAATCCCGGCAACTCCGGTGGCGCACTGATCAACCTGCGCGGCGAACTTATCGGCATCAATACCGCCATCTTCACCCCCTCGGGCGGCAATGTTGGCATCGGATTTGCCATTCCCGCCACCACTGCCGACCACGTCATGGCGCAGCTGGTGGAGTTCGGCGAGGTGCGTCGCGGCAGCTTTGGCGCCGAAGTCCAGGACCTGTCGTCGCAGTTGCGCGAAGCCCTGGAAGTGGACGTGCATCGCGGCGCGGTCATCACCCGGATCGAGCCTGGCGGCGCCCTGAAAGAGGCCGGCCTGGAAGCCGGTGATGTCATCGTGGCCATCGACGAACGGCCGGTGACCGGCGCCGGCGCGTTCCGCCATGTCGAAGGGCTGCTGTCGGTCGGCAGCACCGTGCGCATCGACTACCTGCGAAACGGACGCGAACGCTCCACCCGGGTTCGTATCGAGGAAGACCTGGATGCCCGCATATCGGGCCATCGGCTCGACGATCGCCTCGACGGCATCGTGCTCGAACGCATTCCAGACCGCTCCCGCGCCCAGGGCGTGCTGGTCAAGGAAGTCCGCCGCAACTCCGAGGCCTGGCAGGCCGGGCTGAGATCAGGCGATGTCGTCGTCGCCATCAACCGTCAGCTGGTGCGCAACCTGGGCGAACTCAGAAACCAGTTCCCGCTGTCCGAAGGCCGCGAAATGGTCCTGGAAATCCGCCGCCGCGGCGCCGGCTACCTGGTCACCCTGGAGTGACCGGGTGGGGCGGGTTGCTGAGGCATCCTGGCCAATAGCGCGCGCTTCGGGCCTCCCGGTCAGGAGCGCTTCGCGCGTTCGAAGGCGTCGGCCAGGCTGCCCCTGGCGGCTGGTTTCTCTTTCTGGCGGCGATTTCCGGAGGGTGACGGTTTCTGTTTGCCACCTGCCGGTTTAGCGTCCGCGGGTTTGTCATCCCCGGGCAGAGGATCGTCGAGGCGTAGTGTCAGGGCGATGCGTTTGCGTTGCAGGTCGACTTCGAGCACCTTGACCTGAACGACTGCACCGGCGCGAACCACCTCGCGCGGGTCCTTGATGAACTTGCGACTCATGGCGCTGATGTGGACCAGTCCGTCCTGGTGCACGCCCAGGTCGACAAAGGCGCCGAAGGCGGCGACGTTGCTGACCGTGCCTTCCAGCACCATGCCGGGCTTGAGGTCGGCCAGGGTTTCGACATCGTCGGCCAGCCGTGCGGTCCTGAACTCGGGCCGGGGGTCGCGGCCGGGCTTTTCCAGCTCGGCGAGAATGTCGCGGATGGTCGGCAGGCCGAAGCGCTGGTCGACGAAATCGGCCGCGCGGATGCGTCCGATCAAATCGCGCTTGCCGATCACTTCAGTGACCGGCTTTTCGAGTGTTTCCAGCATGCGTTCGACCAGCGCATAGGCTTCCGGGTGCACCGCGGAGGCGTCGAGCGGGTGGTCGCCATCGGCAATGCGCAGGAAGCCGGCAGACTGCTCGAATGCCTTTTCACCCAGTCGCGGGACTTTCAGCAACTGACGACGGTTTCTGAACGCACCGTGCTCGTCGCGCCAGGCGACGATATTGGCGGCCACCGTGGCCGAGATACCGGCGACGCGGGAGAGCAGGGCGGCCGAGGCGGTATTGACATGAACGCCGACGGCATTGACGCAGTCTTCGACGCGTGCATCCAGCGCCCGGCCCAGTCGGCCCTGGTCGACATCGTGCTGATACTGGCCGACACCAATGGACTTGGGGTCGATCTTGACCAGTTCGGCGAGCGGGTCCTGCAGCCGCCGGGCAATGGAGACCGCTCCACGCAGACTGACATCCAGATCGGGCAGCTCGCGACTGGCCAGCTCGGAGGCCGAGTACACCGAGGCGCCAGCCTCGCTGATGATCAGTTTCTGCGGCTTGCGACCAGGCAGTGCCCGCACCAGCTCCGAGGCGAGCTGGTCGGTCTCGCGCGAAGCCGTGCCATTGCCGATGGCGATGAACTCGACGGCGTGACGCCGGCACAGCTCGGCCAGCACGGTGAGCGCTTCGGCGCGTCGTTTCTGCGGGGCATGCGGATAGACCGTGGCCGTGTCCAGCAGCTTGCCGGTGCCGTCGACCACGGCCACTTTGACCCCGGTGCGCAGGGCCGGGTCCAGCCCCATGACCACTTTCGGCCCGGCCGGCGCGGCCAGCAGCAGATCGCCGAGATTGTCGCTGAACACCCGGATGGCTTCTTCCTCGGCCTTTTCGCGTGCCTGCATGAACAGGTCCACGCTCAGGCTGGTATGCAGCCGGGCCTTCCAGGCCAGGCGGACGCCGGTGGCCAGCCAGTCGTCGGCCGGTCGTGCGCCCGGATCGATTCCAAGGGCGGCAGCCACACGGCCGATGGCGCGGTCATGACCTTCCTCGGGCGGGTCGCCCGGCTCAAGGTCCAGGGTGAGAATGCCCTCGTTGCGGGCGCGAAACAGCGCCAGCAGGCGGTGCGAGGCGATCTTCGAGATCGGCTCGACGTGATCGAAATAGTCGCGGTACTTGGCCCCCTCGTTCTCCTTGCCGGCCACAAGCTGCGCATGAATGCGTCCGACCTTGTGCAGCCACTCGCGCAAGCCTCCAATGAGATCCGCATGCTCGCCGGCCCGTTCGATCAGGATCTGGCGCGCCCCGTCCAGCGCAGCCTGGGCATCGGCCACCCCCTTGTCGCTGTCGACGTAGGCTTCGGCCGCGTCTTGGGGTTGCCGGCCCGGGTCTTCGAGCAGTGCGTCGAGCAGTGGTTCCAGGCCGGCCTCGCGCGCGATCTGCGCCCGGGTGCGACGTTTGGGCTTGTAGGGCAGGTAAAGATCTTCGAGCCGAGCCTTGGTGTCGGCAGCTTCGATGTCTGCCCGGAGTTCATCGCTGAGCTTGCCCTGCTCATCGATGCTGGCCAGCACGGTGGCGCGCCGGTCTTCGAGTTCACGCAGGTAGCCCAGGCGCTGTTCGAGCAGTCGCAATTGCGCGTCGTCCAGACCGCCGGTGGCTTCCTTGCGGTAACGCGCGATGAAAGGCACGGTCGCGCCACCATCGAGCAGTTCGATGGCCGCCGAAACCTGTCCAGGCGGGGCGGAGACGTCGACGGAAATCTGTCGGGCAATCGCGGCTTGAACGGCTTCGGTCATGTGGAGGTTTCGAGTCGGCATGGAAAACAGCCGCGCATTATCCCCGATTCACCGCCATCATCACCAGCTTGACATGGCGAGCGGCCATCGGGACTGCATTTTCCCGGATTCACCCCATATGACCGGCGATTTCCCTACAATGACCGTTCATTCGAAATCACTGATTTATTATGATGTTGAAGCGAATCCTGTTGCTGACAGCCACGCCGGTTGCACTATTGATGGCGCCGGTCCATGCCATCGCCGGAGAGCCCGAGGAATGGGGCGATCATCGCCTTGTGCCACGCGTCGACGGCAGCGAGATCATCACCTACCGATTCACTGAATATGATCGTGTCACGCTGACTTTCGGCCCATACGATGACGGTGAGTTCCCGGATGAGCGCGAATTCGAGGGCGAGCACACCCAGCTGACCTATCTCCTGCGGGACACCATGATCAGCACACTGCAGGTCAAGCGCGCCTATCGTCAGGGCCTGGAGCAGGCCGGTTTCGAAATCGAGTTCGCCGGCAGTGGCCGGGATGATCTGGGTCGGCGTTTTCACCGCTTCGACACGTTTGATCGCGATCGACCCAGCGGACTCACTGTGCATCACCTGGGCTGGCCACGAAGCCGTAGCGAACGCGACATGCGATTTCTGGCCGCCAGCCACGAAGAAGAAAGCGTGTACGTGAACGTGTTGATGTACAACAATCGCCGCGACGATGGTCAACCGACCATCCGGGTCGATGTCGTCGAGGAGCCCCAGGAAGAAGCAACACTCGCAATGGCTGCACCTGAGCCGCCTGAAGAGCAGCCGACCGAGCGCGACGAAATCGTCGCCGCCCACGATCGTGAGGACCTCAGTGCCGAGGAGATCGAGGCCGGGATCATCTCCGAGGGGCGCGTGGCGGTTCGTGACATCCTGTTCGAGTTCGACAGTGCCGAGATCATCGACGAGTCGGCCGATGCCCTGGCCACCATTGCCGATGTGCTCGAGGACAACTCCGAGCTGGATTTGCTGATTGTCGGTCACACCGACAACGTCGGCGACTTCGAGTACAACCTCAACCTGTCGATGGAGCGTGCCCAGGCCGTGGCGTCGTGGCTCGAGGATCAGCACGGCATCGACGAGGACCGACTGCAGTCGGCCGGGGCCGGGATGATGGCGCCGGTGGCCACCAATCGCAACGAAGAGGGTCGTTCACAGAATCGCCGCGTCGAACTGGTTGAATTGTAAGTGCCAGTTGTACCGGGGCGGGAAAGGTCAACTGCCGGGCCCGCATCAACGCCGCTGCAGACATCCTGCAGCGGCGTTTCTTCGGTTCAGAGACTTCCCAGTTGCGTGCAGTAGTAGCGGTTGGAATCGAAGCGCAGCCCGCACAGGTCGCCATATAGCCAGTCGATGCTTCCCGGTGGCGAGTATTCGAAGAGCTGGTCGCAGGATTCGAGCTCGCCCTGATAGCACGACTTTGCCAGTTCCACGCTGGTGTCGATCAGGTCGGCAGGAATGTCCTGCGCCCGACGTCGTCGCAGGGTGCGTGGCCGGTCTTCGGCAACATCCTCGCAATAGTAGTCGTTGTTCCTCAGGCGTCCGCCACAGGTGTCACCGTAAGTCAGGGCGGCACTGTTCAGTGGGGCCTGGTCATACAGGTCGTCGCAGGCCACCCAGTCGCCGGCGTGGCAGGCTTCCGCCAAAGGCACCAGGTGTTCACCGATGGTGTCGGGTGGCCGGACGGCCGCCGGCATGTCGTCGACCGTCACCGACTCGTTCGCCGGGCGATACTCGAACTCTGAAAAGGCCTCACTTTCCAGGGCCGCCTTCAGGATGTCGTGGTCGGCATACGGCAGATCGGGGTTTCCAACAAACGGTTGCAACTGGGCGAAGGCTGCCCTCTCGAACAGCGGTTCGAACTGTGCCGCGGTCAGATGGACGGCCGCGCGCGTGACGTGAAACCGTTCCAGCGTTTCCGGTGGTTCGTTGACGACCAGGCTGTAGATCGTCATGACCTGCTCGAAGGCCGGCACAAGCGCTTCCAGTGACTCAGCCTGTTCCAGCGTGTCCCAGGCGTGCATGTTCAGGCAGGCCCGGAGCGTGGCCCGGATGACCTGCTGATCTTCCAGGTACACGAAGCTCGAGGTTTCGGGCATCAGGCGCTCCACCGCCCGTTCGCAGCTTTCAAGAGCGGCTTCGGTCTCGCCGATCTCGTAGAGCACATAGCGCTTGAGATTGTAGTAGTGGGCGACATGCCCGCGCTCGGGATCGTCGGCCTCGTCCATGAGTTCCTGCAGCTCGCGGATAGAATCTGCCGCGTCCTCCATTCGCTCTTCGTTCACCGCCGCGTGGGCCTGGTGCATGAGCTGATCGAACTGGCGTTCGTACCCGACGGCGGTGGCTGGAAGCGTCAGTACTACAAGGGCGAGAACGGGTATCAGTCGGTTTATTGCGGTCATTGGCTATCCTGCGGTTGGGTATCGGGGGTCGATACCCACCTATGCGCAGGATCGTGGCCAAATGCCTCATGCAAAACTGTCAGGGGGAGCGATGCTGACTGATGGAGGGATTACTCCTGTTCGAAGCGGTCATGGAATATCTGGAATTCCTCGAGCAGCTCGGTGTTGAAATGCCAGTTGAACTCCGAGGTTGAGCCCAACTCGATCTCGGCGCTCGAAATGCTGAAGTGATTAGTGCTGATGGACGTCGCGGATACCTGGCAGACTCCGAAGCTCTGGCCGGTCATTTTGACCGTAATGTCACAGTCATCATCGACGCCACCATACTCCAGCTCATAGGTGTAGTCCTTGGCCGTTCCCTGGGTGCGGTCGGTGCCGCCCATAGCCAGACGGATCATGGCGGCATCGTCATGATTTAGTTCGCGCCGGGTCTCGGAGTTGGTGATGCCCTGAAACATCACCGCGATGGTGTGATCCAGCTCCCGTTCATCCCAGACGTCCCAGCCGGCGATTTCGACAAACTCATGGCCGGTGGGGAGATCCGAAACATCAACTGAATAGGTGCTGCCATCGATAGTCGCCGGCCACGAGAAGGGGTCATTGCTGCTCTCGTGAAACCAGTTGAGGTTGAGGTCGTCGCCGCGCTGGTCGTCCCGAGTACCGATCACCTGGTCTGCTCCTGGATCCAGGTCATAGACATCGTTGGGGCCTTCCAGGGTCTTGGCGTAATGGGCATCACTGCCTGACAGGCCGGACTCCGAGGCCAGGTTGGGGTGAGCCAGACCAATGCAATGGCCGACTTCGTGCAACAGCACGCTTTCCGCATCGACCTCACTGACGTCCAGCTCCGGGTCCGGGCGATTCACGTTGCCCTGTGTGGGTGTGAACTGATTCCAGACCGTGATGGAATTGCGGACCGGAATCTCCAGCTCCGTCTTGCTTTCACTGTCGGGGTGTATGCACACGGAGATGCTCAAGTGTTGATTGTCGGCGCCGGTATATCCGGTGGGGTGGGTGATGAGATTGGCATTCGGAGCCAGGCCATTGGTGCCCTCGGCAAAAATGAACACGCCTGCGTGGGCGCATGGCAGGGCAGCGAGCATCAGTCCGGCCAACAGTACGGTTTTCATAATCATTCTCCCGACCTGGCAATCTGCTGATCCATCCAGCTGCGCAATGCCTGTTCTGCGCTGTTCATGACGGCGAGTTCATCCACATCCCGGGCAATGCGTGACCATACGTCCGGTGCCGGGGCTCGCAATGAAATCTCCAGGTCGTCGTTCCTGCGACGTTCGAAGTGCACGACATCGGCGTCGGCCACATGGGTCGGCGTCTGACTGCGCGACTGGTCCAGGTGCTGGTCGAGTCGGGACTGATCGATGGGCTGCAAGGTCTCGAAAATGGCATGAAGTTCGGCCATCTCATCGTCTTGCAGGTCGCGATGATAGGTGCCGGCGCGAGTGGTGTAGGAAGGAAATCGGATCTCCATGCGTCCGTCATCCCATACCCTCAGGCTGATGCGGTTGTCCTGGTCGGTAATCAGCGAGTGAATGCGCTGGTAGGAAATGGCTGGCTCTTCTGCGATGCCGGTCGAAACCAGGCTGATCAGAAGCGTCAGGGCTGCAATGACGCGAACGGGGCTGATCATGACTCCACCTCAACAGAGGAAAGGTCCGATAGTGCAAGCTTGGCACGGATGCTCTTGTTAGTAAAGTTACTGCCCACTAGACCTGGTACCGCTGGGCCAGCGCCTTCTGCGCGGTGCGCACGATGCCGAAGGCCGAGCGCAGGTAGCGACGGTGCAGGCCCGAAAGTGTATCGGGGTCGACCAGGTGGTTGGGTTTCTCGCCGCGCTCGTAGAGCGCGACCTGGTGCTTCAGTCGGATATTGCCGATGAAGCGGAAGGCATGAATAAGGTCGTCGGCATCGCGCTCGCTCATGATGCCGGCCTCGGCGGCGGACTGGATGCGCTCTTCGGTGTGGACGACCCGGATGGCGCCCTCGAGCGCGCGCACGCGGGCCAGGTCGACAATCGGCAGCACGCCGCGTTTTTTGAGATTAATGCCCTGACCCTTGTCCTCGCTGCTTTCCTGGACCAGCCGCCCGAAAAAGCCCAGGGGCGGGCGATGCTGCATGGACTCGGCAGCCAGGAAACGCCGGAACAATTTGCTCTCGCGGGCCTGGTCGAGCACTTCGCCATGCAGTCTCCGGCCCAGATCAATATCACCGGCGACCGGACGCATGTCGAAGAAGATCGAGGAGTTCATTACCGACTGCGGCTCGGGTTCGAGCATCCAGCCCTCGAAAGTGTGCCGCCACTGATCGAATGACATGCGCCACTGGCTCTTGGCCATGACATCGCCGGGGCAGTAAATGTAGCCGCAGTCGGCCAGTCCGTCGCAGACGAACTCGGCCAGTTGCTTGAAGTACCGTGACGCCGCCTCGTCGGGCGCTTCGGCCAGCAGCAGGCCGTTGTCCTGGTCGCTGACCAGGCCCTGTTCCATGCGCGCCTGCGAGCCGAAGGCCAGCCAGGTCCATTCCATGGGCGCCTGGCCGAGTTGCTCCTGCGCCAGTTGCAGCAGGCGCTTGGTGCAGGCATCGGTGATCATGCTGGCAATGCGCCCGACTTCGGTCACTTCGCTGCCGCGTCCGGCCAGGCTGGCCAGCAGGCAGGGACCCTTGCGCGCCAGCCGGGTCAGATCGTCCACCGCATCGGCACGCTGGATGTCGCGCACCAGCCGGAGCGGATGCGGCGCCTGCAGTCTGAGCAGATCGCCGGCACTGACCACCGCGGCCAGTCGTCCGGACTCGTCGCGCACCGGCAGGTGGTGAATGCCCAGGCGCATCATTTCCACCAGCGCATCGTCGATGCGGGTGACCAGGCGCGCGGTCAGCGGGTCGCGGGTCATGACCTGGTCGATGGCGGCGGACGGATCGATGCCGGCGGCCAGCACGCGGGTGCGCAGGTCGCGGTCGGTGACGATGCCGACCAGGTCGTCGCCGGCGGTGATCGGCAGGCAACTGACCTGGTGGCTGGCCATCAGGGACGCGCAGCGGGCAATGGGGGTGTCGGCGCTTGCCGTGATTGGCTGGCGCAGCTCGATGTCGGCCAGGGTGCCGGTGCTGCGTTGGGCCAGCGAGCGCAAACGCTCGCCGGGATCGGCGGTGAGAAAACGGCGCACGATGTCGTGGTCGGCACTGAACTGATCGAGGATGCCGGCATCCAGGTGAAACAGGTGACAGTCCTCGACGGCACGGACACGATAGTCGCGCACGCCGCCGTCCAGGGCGATGGCGTGGCCGAACAGTTCGCCCCGGCCGCGCTGTTCCAGTTCCTGGCCGGCCTCGTCGAGAATGGCGACGGCGCCGGCGCGGATCACGAACAGCCCGTGCCGGCCGGGTTGTCTGAAAGTCCCGATTTCCTTGCCCCCGGCAAAGCTTTTCTCGCTGAAGTATCCGGCCAGGTTGTCGATGGCCTCCCGCTCCAGCTCCGAGAAGGGCGCAACGGTACTCAGGAATTCGCGAATGTCGGTGGCGTTCATGGTTGGCGCTCCCTTGGGGCTGAGTCGAGGTCGGGTGATCAGTAACGCATGCGCGCGAACTGGGTTTTCTGTGCGGCCGAGCGAGCCTGGCCGAGGGTATGAATGCCCTGCTCGGCTAGCAGCGGGATCAGGCGCACGAAGATTTCGGCGGTGACCATGGCATCGCCGATGGCGGTGTGGCGACCGACGATGGCCAGGCCGAAGCGTTGGGCAAGCGCTTCCAGGTTGTGTTCGGCCTGGTGCTCGTGGACCAGTGCCGAGAGCAGCAGGGTGTCAAGCACCGGCTGGTCGAACACCACCCCTGTCCGGTTCTCGGCCACCTGCAGGCAACGCATGTCGAAAGCGGCATTGTGGGCTACCAGCACCGTGTCCTGGCAAAAGGCATGGAAGGCCGGCAGCACGGTTTCCAGGTCCGGCTGGCCGCGGACCATCTCCGGGGTGATGCCGTGGATGGCGGTGCTGGCGGCCGGAACGCTGCGGCCCGGGTTGACCAGTTGCTCGAAGAACTCATGCCGCAGCAGGCGGCCATTGACGATGCGCACCGCGCCGATCTGGATGATTTCGTCGTGTGTCGGGTCCAGGCCGGTGGTCTCGGTGTCGAAGACGGTGAAAGTGAGTCGGCCCAGCTCGGCATCGTCGAGCGAATGGGTCTCAGGGGTGGTGGCAAACAGGTCGAAGTCGTAGTACTCGGGTCGGCTTTCGCGATCGCCGGCCAGCGCCCCGGTGCCGCGCTCGACCGGCTCGGCGACCGGCAGCAGCAGACGGAAGCAGTGTTTCTCGCCGTTTGTGCTTTCATGCCAGCAGGTGCCGCCGTGGCGTTCCATGACATCGTTCACGCTCATGGACAGCTGCTCATTGCCCGCCTGCATCGGTTCGTTCTCCCAGGCCGGGTCGCTCGGGCCCTCGCCCCGTGCCTGCCACAGCAGATCCAGCGCGGCTCGTTTGCCGTGGCGGACCAGGCGCAGGCTGACCGATCCGGCCGAGTGTTCATCCGTGATTCGCCCGGCCAGATGGGCCAGTGCCTGCAGGATGGAAAAGCTGTCGACCTTCAGCCAGATCTCCTCGCCGTTGCCTTCGTGCGCCACGCGGATTTCCCCTTCTTCGGCCAGGTGGCGCACGGCGGCATCGACCAGTTCGCTCCCGAGCATTTCCTCCAGCGGCCAGCGTGAGCGCAGTCGCTCGGTGGAGCTGGCGCTCAACTCGTCGATGCGTTCGCTCAAGGAGGTGACTTCCTCGTGGATCACGCCGAGCAGGCGGTCGCGCAGGGCCTCATCGACCTCGTCATCGGCCAGGATCTCGATGGCGGCGCGGGTGTTGGCCAGTGCCGAACGGCTGCCCTCGGTCAGCGACTGCAGCAGGCGATCCTTTTCGGCATCAGCCTGCATGTCGTCGGTGATGTTCTCGGTCAGCAGCACGAAGCCGGCCATGCGTGTTGGCGAGGCTTCGCCGTCGCCGACCTCCGACACCGGCGTGACCTGCACGCGCAGGAGCTTGCCGCCCGGCGTGGCGGTCACGAACTGGGCGCCGGGACTCTCCGCGCCGCTTTCGAGCCGGCGCCGGACGGTATCGAGCGCGTGGGCAACCAGGCGGCGGTCGAGCACGGTGTAGATCGAACGGCCCAGTCCCATCAGTTCCGCGCCGCCGGTGACCTCGGCAGCGCCCGACAGCCGGCGAAACTGCTGCCGGGCCCGGTTGTTGTAGAGCAGGATGCGCCCGTCGAGATTGCACACGATCACGCTCTTGCGCAGTTCCGACATCAGGGCGGCCAGCCGGCCGCGTTCCAGTTCGATGCGCCGTCCGGCCTCGGCCACGCGCTCATCGGTGGCTTCCTGAAATTCGCGATGGCGCGTGATCAGGGTATTGAAGATGTCGGCGAGCTGTTGCGTCTCGCGGCTGCCGTCGACTTTCAGCGGTTCATCGACCGGGTTGTCCAGCCGCAGCCGGGCCGCCTCGGCCAGGCGGGCGGGCGCGGTGATGTAGCGTGCAATCAAAAAACGCAAGGTACCGGTGACCGGCACCAGCGCCAGCGCCCAGAGAAAGATCAGCAGCCCGGCGCGTCCGCCCAGGGCCTCGGTGACCGTCGCCCAGTCGGCCGGATCCAGCACCGCCCACAGCAGCACGCCGGCAACGATCAGCCAGGCCAGGCAGACCAGCCCGACCAGGGCGACGCCGGCAAACAGCCACTTTTCGGCACGCCGCATGTTCAGTTCTCTCCCAGCATATCGCGCACCTGTTCGGCCAGTTCGCGCGTGGAGAACGGCTTGACCACGTAGCCGTCGGCGCCCAGTGCCTCGCCCTTGGTGCGGTCGGTATCCCGCCCGCGCGCGGTCAGCATGAGGATGCGGGTGGCGGCCATCTCATCGTTGCCGCGCACCGCCTTGAGGACCTCGAAACCGGAGCGACCCGGCATCATCACGTCGAGCAGCACCAGGTCGGGGCGGTGCTCGGCAATCATCGCCAGCGCCTCATCACCGTCGCGCGCAACCAGCACCTCGTGGCCCTCGCGCTGCATCAGGTATTCCAGCGAGATGACGATGTTGGGTTCGTCGTCGGCAATCAGTACGGTGCTCATCGAAAACTCCTTGTTTCTTCAAACATCGTTCACCACAGAGGCACAGAGTTCACAGAGGAAGAACTGGATAAAAATTCCTTTAGTTTCATTTCTTGTTTCTGTCCTCTGTGCACTCCGTGTGTCTGTGGTGAACTGTCATTTGTCCATCTCGCCATCACCGCGGTCGATGTTTCGGGGCAGGTGGAAGCCGAAGGTGGCGCCTTCGCCGGGCTCGGATGCCACCCACATGTGGCCGCCGAAGTGTTCGATGATCTGGCGGCTGATCGGCAGCCCCAGGCCGGTGCCGCCCTGGCGGCGGTGGCGGTCGCCGACCTGGCGGAACTTGTCGAATACCTCGGCCTGTTCTTCGTGGCTGATGCCGGGCCCGTTGTCGGCCACGGTCACGGTCACGCCGTCGCGCTTATCGTTGATGGTGACGATCACCTGTCCGTTCGCTTCGGGCAGGTGACGCAATGCGTTGGAGAGCAGGTTGAGCAGCACCTGCACCAGGCGGTCGGCATCGGCCCGGATCGTGGCCGGTTGTCGATCGCCGCGCACTTCCAGCTTCGCGCCCTTGTCGCTGTAGGGTTCGGTGATGCTGGCCACGGCCTGATCGACGATCTCGGCCATGTCGACGTCGCTGTTGTGCCACTCGGCATGACCGGCCTCGATGCGCGCCAGGTCCAGTACCTGGCCGACCAGCCGGCTCAGTCGTTCGGACTCGCGCACCATGATGTCGAGAAACTGCTGGCGCTGGTTGACGGGCATGTCGGCATCGTCGCGCATCATCTCGGCGGTGGCGCGAATGGAAGTCAGCGGCGTGCGCAGTTCATGGGTGACCGAGGACATGAAGTCGTCCTTGAGCCGGTCCAGGCTTTTCAGTTTCTCGTTGGCGGCACGCAGTTCCGCGGTGGCCTGCTCCAGCGAGCGTGATTTTTCCTCCAGCGCCAGTGAGTACTGGCGAATCTGCGAGGCTTCCTCGAGGATGCGCATGACATCGTCGAGTTCCAGCGGCTCCTCGTCGACCGTGGAAGCCATCATCACCCGGGCCGAGGCCGAGCCGATGGCACCGGCAAGCTGGTGTTCGACCCGTTCGACCAGGCGCGCGTCGGCCGGGATATGCTCGATCTCGCCCACGCCGATGGCCGCGGCATGTTCCTCGAACAACCGTGCGGTGGCCTCCGGACCGAGGAAGCGTTCGGCCAGTGCATACAAATCCTCACGACTGGCGCGGCCCTGCCAGAACAGCGGTTCATGCCCGTCGGCCCGTTCGAAGACATCGACGAAACGTTCGGCCTGGCTGGCCTCGCGTGCCGAGGGCCGGGTCAGCAAGGACACCAGCACGAAGGCGCCGATGTTGGCCAGCAGGCTCCAGAACAGCGAATGGGTGAGGTGATCGAAGCCGCTCATGCCCAGCAGGGATTCGGGCCTGAGCCAACCGATGCCGAACGGACCGTGCTCGACAAAGTCCATTGCCAGCCAGCCGGAGCGGGCAATCGACGGCAGCATCAGCGTCCAGGCCCACAGGGCAAAACCGGCGACCAGCCCGGCCAGCACGCCGGCGGCGGTGCCGCCCTTCCAGTACATGCCGGCCAGCGCGGCCGGGGCGAACTGGGCGACGGCGGCAAAGCTGATCAGGCCGATGGCCACCAGCGCATAGGCCTCGCCGGCCAGGTGGAAGTAGAGATAGCCCAGCAGCAGCAGGCCGATGATGGCCAGCCGGCGGATGGTCAGCAGCAAGCGGGTCAGATCGCCGCCGCTGCGCCCGCGAAAGCGGCGGGTACGCAGCAGTGCCGGCATGACCAGGTCGTTGCAGATCATGGTGGACACGGCAATGGCCTCGACGATGACCATGCCGGTGGCCGCCGACAGCCCGCCGATGAACACGAACAGGGCCAGCGTTTTCGCCCCCTCGGCCAGCGGCAGCGAGAGCACGAAAAAGTCCGGGTTGGCCGTGTCGGCGCCGAAGTACATCAGGCCGCCCAGCGCAATGGGAATGACGAACAGGTTGATCAGAAACAGGTAGAGCGGGAACACCCAGGCGGCGCGCTTGATGTGACGCTCGTCGACGTTCTCGACCACCATGACCTGGAACTGGCGCGGCAGGAACAGCACCGACAGGCCGGCCAGCAGGATCAGCGCGAACCACTGCGTGTAGATGAAGTCGCTGGTGCCCTGGTCGAAACGCAGCAGTCCCTTGAGACTGTCGTCGGCCATGGCACGACCGAACAGGTCTCCCAGGCCTCCGTACAGTCCCCAGACCACGAAAATGCCGGCGGCAAGAAATGCGATGAGCTTGACCACCGACTCGAACGCGATCGCCGCGACCATGCCCTCATGGCGTTCGGTCATGTCGAGATGACGGGTGCCGAAGGCGATGATGAAGCCGGCCAGGGCCAGCGCCAGGTAGAAGGTGCTGTCCTGCCACCAGGCACCGGTTGCCTCGGTCACGGTCGTGGCCTCCGGGCCGGTCATCAGGGCAAAGCCGGCCGAGATGGCCTTGAGCTGCAGGGCAATGTAGGGGACGATGCCGACCACCGTGATCAGCGTGACCAACGCGGCGATCAGCGGGCTCTTGCCGTAGCGGCTGGCGATGAAGTCGGCCACCGAGGTGATGCGCCAGGTCTTGGCGATGCGCACCATTTTGCGGATCACCAGCCAGGCCAGGATCATCGCCAGCATGGGGCCGAGATAGATGGGCAGGAACCACACGCCTTCTTCCGACGCCCGCCCGACACTGCCGAAATAGGTCCAGGCCGTGCAGTAGACCGCGATCGACAACGCGTAGACCCAGGCATTGCCGATGACCGAGCGTCCGGCCGCGGCGCGCCGGTCGCCCCACCAGGCGATGGCGAACAGGATCAGCAGGTAGGCGAACGAGACGCCAATGACCAGCCAGAGAGGCAGCATCAGCGGCGTCCTCCGCTTTCCATCAGCCAGGCCAGGGCGATGATGAGCACACCCCACACGATGAACAGTCCCAGCGGAAACAGGGGCAGGCCGAACAGGGCGGCTTCTCGGTCCCACAGCATCATCAGCGGAAAGCCGAACAGCAGCCAGCCGGCTGCAAACAGCACCACCAACCACTGGCTCAGGCGCCCTTTCACCGGAATGCCTCGGCGTGGTAGCGCCGGGCCATGGCCTGTTGGGCATCGCGGATGGTTGCCAGGGAACGTTTCAGCGCCTTGCGGTCGCGCTGATCGATCTCGTCGGCGCGTAGCTGGTAGTCCGGGTGTTCACCGTCGCGGATGCGGCGGCACTGGTGGGCGATGCGAATGCCGCCGACATGGTCGAAGGCATCGATGAGCCTGTCGGCATCGTCGCCGCTGATCAGGTTGGCTGACGTAGCCAGCTTCAAGCGCTTGCGGGTCGACAACGCCGCCTCGCCCAGCGCCAGTGCATGAACCCGGGCGAGGTCGACCACCGGCGTGATGCCATGGCGTTTCAGATCCATGGTCTGTTTATCGCCATCACGATGAAATCGCAGTCTCCCGAACCAGCCCAGCGCCGGCCGGAACCCGAGCGCGGCGGCTGCCAGACGGGGCTGGAAAAGCGTTGACGAGCGCGTCATGCCGAGCACTTCTTCACGAAGCTGATCGAGCAGGCCGGCCTCGCCGCGAATGCAGCGCAAATCGAAAAAGATCGATACCTTGAGCAGGGCGTCCGGGTCGGCGCGTTCGATCCATTGGGCAAAGCGCCCCCGCCAGTCGGCCAGAGGACGTCGCCAGCGTGGATTGATGGCCATGATATCGCCGGGGCAGCGACGATAGCCGGCCTCGGCCAGGCCGCTGCAGACCTGGTCGGCCAGTTGTTCGAAATAGGAGCCGTGATGGTCCTCGCGGTAGTCATTTGACAGGATCAAACCGTTGTCCTGGTCGGAGCCGGCGATCTGTTCGCCGCGGGCCTGCGATCCGGCAACGATGAAGGCATAAGCCACCGGCGGCGGTCCCAGGTCTCGTTCGGCCAGCGCCAGCAGGCGGTCGGTCACGGCGCGGCCGACCCGGCTGACGGCCAGCGCGATCTCCGCTGCTCCAGTCTTGCGCTCTTGCAGCTTCAGCATCAACCTGCCCATCCGCGAGGCCATGTCGGCTAGCGCCCGCCCGTCGCTGGCCTGGTTGACATGATCAAGCAGTATTGCCGTTTCCGGCGCGTGGCCGGTGACCTGATCGGCGCTCGGCATCAAGCCGCCCTCCCGATTCCGCGGGCTTCGATGATCAGGTTAGCAGGGTGGGCGACAGGCCGCGCTTATACTTTGGTCGGGGTGTGGCCGAGCGGGCGGAATCGACTGCTATGATGCTGTTTTTTGTGGGACTGGGCCCACCGCCTGAAGACCACGGGAAGACCACGAGAAGACAAGAGCAAATTGTTCTCCGCCACGCTCATCATTCTGGTTTCGCTGGCCTACGTGGCGCTGCTGTTTCTGGTCGCCTGGTGGGGTGACCGGCGCTCGGTCCAGGGGCGCCCGCTGTTCTCCCAGCCGGTGATCTACTCGCTGTCGCTGGCCGTTTACTGCACCTCCTGGACCTTCTACGGCGCGGTCGGCCAGGCCGCCACCACCGGCTGGGATTTCCTGCCGGTCTATCTCGGTCCCCTGCTGGTGTTTGCCGTGTTCGGCGGCTTTGTGCTGCGCGTGGTACGCATCAGCAAGGAACAGAACGTCACCTCGATCTCCGACTTTCTCGCCTCGCGTTTCGGCAAGACCCAGCGCCTGGCCGTGCTGGTCACCGTGGTCGCCGTGCTGGGTGTGCTGCCTTACATCGCCCTGCAGCTCAAGGGCATCGCCATGGGCTTCAACCTGCTCACCAGCGATCCCGGTGCGACCACCGTGTTGCCGGAAGAACCGGGTCCGATTCTCGATACCGCCTTGCTGATTGCCCTGCTGCTGGCCGTGTTCACCATCCTGTTCGGCACGCGCCAGCTCGATGCCACCGAGCACCATCCGGGACTGATGCTGGCGGTGGCCTTCGAGTCGCTGGTCAAGTTGCTGGCCTTTCTCGCCGTCGGGGTGTTCGTGACCTGGGCGATGTTCGATGGGCTCGATACGCTCAATCCGTTCACGGTCGACGATGCGCTGGTCGCGAGCATGTTCGCGCCGGAAAATCTCAGGCTGAGCTTTCTCACCATCATGGTGCTGGCCATGCTGGCGGCCTTCTGTCTGCCGCGTCAGTTTCATGTTGCCGTGGTCGAGTCGACCAGCGAGCGTGACGTGCGCTGGGCGCGCGTGCTGTTTCCCGCCTACCTGGTGCTGATCGCCCTGTTCATCGTGCCGGTGGCCGTGGCCGGCCTGCTGACTTTCGGCGAGGGCGTGTCGCCCGACACCTTCATGCTGACCCTGCCCATGGCGGCCGACCAGGAATGGCTGACCCTGCTGTCCATGCTCGGCGGATTCTCCGCGGCCACCGGCATGGTCATCGTGGCGGCGGTGGCGCTGTCGATCATGGTGTCGAACGATATCGTCATGCCGGCCCTGCTGCGCAACCGACAGGCCGTGGCGCGCAGCGATGCCGACCTCGGCCGGCTGCTGCTGATGGTGCGGCGTATTGTCATTGTTGCCCTGCTGCTGCTTGCCTGGGGTTACTACCGGCTGTTCGGCTACGAGGAAAGCCTGGCAGGAATCGGTCTGCTGTCGTTTGCCGCGGTCGCCCAGTTCGGGCCGCTGGTGGTGGCTGCCGTGTACTGGCGCGGCGCCAATCGTCCCGGGGCCATGGCCGGGCTGACGACCGGTTTTGTCGTGTGGTTCTATTGCCTGATGCTGCCGGTGATCCTGCGTGGCACCGGGGTGTTGCCGGGCTGGCTGGAGACCGGTCCGGCGGGACTGACCTGGCTGCACCCCGAAGCGCTGTTCGGAATTGCTTTCGACGACCGTCTCAGTCACGGCGTGTTCTGGTCACTGACGTTGAATGTCTGTGCCCTGGTCATCGGCTCGCTGGCCGGGCGTGAACGTCCCATCGACCGCATCCAGGCCAATGCCTTCATGGGCGCGGCCGGCGGCACCACCACCAGCGTGTTGCCACGCACCGGTATTGCCACGGTGGCCGACTTCATGGACCTGACCCGGCGCTTTCTCGGCGAGCGGCGCACGCGCGAGACCTTTGATGATTACGCCGGTCAGCGCGGACGGGAACTCGCGATCGATCAGCCGGCCGACGGCGAGCTGGTCCGCCACACCGAGCGTGTGCTTTCGGGCGTGATCGGGGCGAGTTCGGCGCGCCAGGTACTGTCCTCGGCGCTGGCCGGTTCCGGCATGCCCTTCGATGCGGTGGTCAACCTGCTCGACCAGACCTCCGAGAAATTGAAATTCCGCCAGGAGTTGCTGCAATCGGCCATGGAGAATCTGTCCGAGGCGGTCAGCGTGGTCGATGCCGACCTGCGGCTGGTGGCCTGGAACCGTGCCTACCTGGAGATGTTCGAGTACCCGGAAGGCCTGATTCACATCGGCCGGCCGATCGAGGACGTGCTGCGCTACAACGCCAGCCAGGGACGGCTGGGCGCGGGCGAACAGGAGGAGTTGATCGCGCGCCGCCTCGACTGGCTGAAGAAGCGCAGCCCGCATTTCTACGAGCGCGTGGGTACCGATGGCCGGGTGATCGAGATCCGCGGCAATCCCATGCCCGGCGGCGGCTTTGTCACCAGTTTTACCGACATCACCGAGCGCAAACGCACCGAAGAGGCCTTGCGCGAGAGCGAGCGGCGCCTGACCGAGGCCAAGGAAGGACTGGAAAAGCGCGTGGCCGAGCGCACGCGCGAACTGACCGAGCTCAACGAGGAGCTGCGCCGGGAGGTGACGGTGCGCGCCCGCGTCGAGGAAGCCCTGCGCGTGGCCAAGCAGGAGGCCGACGAGGCCAACCAGTCCAAGACCCGTTTCCTGGCCGCGGCCAGCCACGACCTGCTGCAACCGCTCAATGCCGCGCGCCTGTTCGCATCGGCCCTGGATCAGCAGGACCGGCTCGACGACGAGCAGCGCCACCTGGTCGAACGCCTGGCCGGCTCGCTCGACAGTGCCGAGCAACTGCTCTCGGCACTGCTCGATATCTCGCGCCTGGATGCCGGCGCCATGCCGACCTCGGTTCGTGAATTCTCGATTGCCGAGATCTTCGATCCCCTGTATGCGGAATTCTCGGCCATTGCCCGTGAACGCGGGCTGGCGTTCTCCAAGGTCGACAGCCGGGCGCGGGTGGTCTCCGATCCCAAGCTGCTGCGGCGCGTGCTGCAGAACTTCCTGTCCAATGCGCTGCGCTACACCGAATCCGGCCGGGTGCTATTGGGCTGTCGTCGTCGGGCGGGCATTCTGAGCATCCAGGTCATCGATACCGGGCCCGGTATTCCGGCCGACCAGACCGAGGCGATCTTCCGCGAGTTTCATCGCCTGCAAGGCTCGCGCGGTCGCGGCCAACGCGGTCTCGGGCTGGGACTGGCTATCGTCGAACGTATCGCACGCATGCTCGACCATCCCGTCAGCGTGCGTTCCGAGCCCGGACACGGCACCTGTTTTGCCATCGATGTGCCGTTGGGGCAGGACGGGGAAGTGGCGCATGCCGCACGCAGTGGACCGCGTCGCTCTGCCCGCGATCTGGCCGGGCTGGTGGTGCTGTGCATCGACAACGAGCCGGAGATTCTGTCCGGCATGGCCTCGTTGATCGAACCCTGGGGCTGTCAAGTGCACACTGCCAGCGACGAGGACGAAGTGGCCGAGGTTGTTGATCGCCTGGTTGGCGGCCCCGACATCATCCTGGCCGACTACCATCTCGACGACGAAAAGAACGGCATCGACCTGGTCAGCCGTATCCGGGCGCGTTACGACAGCGCCATCCCCGCCATCCTGATTACCGCCGACCAGACCGAGACCGTGCGCAACGAGGCACGCGCCCAGGACTGCCGCGTGCTGCACAAACCCATCCGCCCGGCAGCACTGCGCGCACTGCTGGGACGGCTGGTCGATACCACAAAGCATGGTAGTGATTGAGGAGGTGGTGTTCACCACAGAGACACAGAGGTCACAGAGTTGTTCAGAGGCTCCTCAATAGTTGCACAATGGAATGTGCTTGATGGGCGTATTGCTGCGATAGTCTCTGAACTTTTCAGCGTCGTGAAGCTTTCTGGTCTCCTTTCTCCATTGCTTGGCAAGCGCAGAGAGGGAAGACCCAAAGTACTGCTCGTATTGATGCGCCTGGCCCGCCACTTGCTCCCGCGACATCTTCAGGACGGCTTCATCTCCAAAGCTGTCTCCAAGCCATTCAAAGAAGGCGGAACGAAGTGAGTAGGCTTGTGCACGACATGGAATATTCAATTGCTCGTGTTGATCTCTCAGGGTTTCCAGCGGGATATCGCTGCCCTCCACGATATGACCGGCTGCAACAATTGAAGGAGAAAACCCATGCCAGGGGAATCCGTGCATGGATTCGAAAACCCGCAATCGGACAAATTCGGCAAATCCTTCTTCAAAAAACCAGTCGGCAGATTCGGCCCTGTCGATTCGAAGCGCGTGCACCAGCTCATGCACAAACGCATGAAAATAATTCCTGATCTCGTCGGTATAGCGGAACAGGCTGATCACGCCGGCGCTGTCTACAAAAGGATAATCTCTGGCTGGCCCCGGTCCGACACGTGCCCTGCCTCTGAAAACAACAGTGACCTTCTCCGCCGGTTCCTTCTGAAGAAACGCCACGGTGTTGTCATAAAGCTGCTCCGAGATCAGCTTCACCGACTCCTGAGTCTCTTCATCATACTCGTCTGCCCATACAATCAGGAGATTGTCCGTCTCAACAGGATGGCCATGAACAAGCTCTGACTTCGCTAGAGCCGGTTGAGACACAGCCAGGGCAACGAGAAGCGCAATCGGTGTGTACAGTTTCTTCATGGCCACTCTCATACCACCTCTACCTCGCCGCCGCCGCGCAGGAAAAACGCCGCAAGCAACACCAGCGCCACCGGGTAGAACACGTAGACCACCGGCGCCAGAATGACGGTCATCGTCATCAGCGAACAGATCAGCAGCATTGCGGCGAAGATCTTCAGGAGAACCGTTCCGTCGTTTCGCAGCGCCAGCAAGGCAATCGACAGGGCGAGGCCAATCAGACCGACCAGTACCGACAGCCCGAGACTGACCAAACCGGCGACCAGCACCAGGGTTGAGCGGGTGCTCTCGGCCATGCCCGGTGTCAGGGCAATGGATACATCGAACAGGACGGTGGCCGTGAAAACACCGATGCCAATAGCCATGGCCAAGGCCATGCCGGCGGCAAAGGCGCTGTACAGCTGATGCTGCAGGATTCGCCGCAAACTCAGGAGCAGATAGATTTCCATGGTACCGATCAGGACAAACAGCCCATCGATCAGTGTCAGGCTGCTGGCGTCGGCCTTGAACGCTTCCAGCAACGATTCGCCGGTTGTGGAGAACAGACCCGAAAACCAGTAAAGCGGAAACAGCACGGCCAGCGCCAGGGCCACGATGCCCGGAATCAGAAACTCACGGTTCATTCTTCTGCTCTCCCTTGCACCTCATCGACGAATTCAAGCAAATCACCGGGCTGACAGCCCAGCGCCCGACAAATGGCTTCCAGCGTGGAGAATCGAATGGCCTTGACCCGTCCGTTCTTGAGCAGCGACAGGTTGGTCATCGACACCCCGACTCGCTCCGACAGCTCGGTCAGCGACATCTTGTTGCGCGCCAGCTCGATATCCAGATTGATGCGTATGGACATGAATGCCAAAAGTATATTTTATCTAAAACATATCACAGTTTACGTTAAACATAAAATATTCGATGAAAAAGGTCAAACGCTACTGCGGAGGAATCAGATTTCGCCCGGCGTGAAAGAGGGCAGCGGGTTGAACGGCGAGATGGTCAATTGGTGGCGCAGCAGACCCCCCATCGGATCCGCGGTGACTTGCTCTGTGTTCTCTGTGTCTCTGTGGTGAGATCTTGTGGCTGCCGCTTCAGCTTCAGCGCTCAGCCGAAGCCGGTCTGCCGCGAGCAGCGGATTCGCAGGCAGCCTGAAGGCCGCGGTCGTCGGCTTCCAGGCGGTACCAGTCGGCACCGTGGAGCGCGCCGTCCTCGCCCAGCTCGACACCGGAATGCAGATCGGCGCGGCGATGATCATCGCAATCGAAGACCACGGGCACTTCGCGCGTCGGCATCCAGCGCTCGAACAGCACCATGGTGGTCATCACGCGGCCCGGCCAGTCCGGGTGGGACCGGTTGCGCCGGGTGTCGACGGCGATCATGCGCAGGCTCAATGGAGAGATATAGGTCCAGGGCCGGTACCACATGCTCTGGCTGCTCTTCGAGGTCACGACCATGCCGTCGGGCAACTGCTCGGCAGTGCGCGGCGCCCAGGAATACTCCAGGTAGACCAGGAACAGGATCATGCCCAGCCCGGCCGCGGCCGGCATGGCCCAGCGCGGCAGGCGCCGCCCCAGCACGAGATTGAGCGCCATGACCAGACCGGCGATACCCAGTCCTAGCGCGATGGTGGCGATGAATTCAAGAAGCATGGGGGCAGGTTAAAGGTAAAAGGTGAAAGGTGAAAGGTGAAAGGTGAAAGGTGAAAGGTGAAAGGTGAAAGGTGAAAGGTGAAAGGTGAAAGGTGAAAGGAAAAAAGGAAGGGTGGGCAGCGAAAGGTGGAACCAATCCTTTTACCTTTTACCTTTCCCGCCGCAGGCGCGGGCTCAAGCCCGCGCCTGCGGCTCACCTCAGTGATCGACCGCACCGCTGGCGCCGCGGGGGACGCGGATGGATTCGACCAGCTCCTGGATGCGCTCCGGCGGCGGGGCGGTCAGCTTCATCACCACGATGGCGGCGGCGAAGTTGAGTATCGCGCCCACGGCTCCGAACGACAGCGGCGAGATGCCGAACAGCCAGTAGTCGGGTTCATTGGGCAGCATGTTGGTGCCCCGAATGAAGAACCAGCCCAGGTAGGTGAAGATGTAGAGCAGGGTGGCGATCAGACCCACCAGCATGCCGGCCACCGCGCCCTGGGTATTCATCTTCTTCGAGAAGATGCCCATCATCAGGGCAGGGAACAGGGTGGCCGCCGCCAGCCCGAAGGCCAGCGCCACCACCTGGGCGGCGAAGCCGGGCGGGTTCATGCCCAGGTAGGTGGCCAGGCCGATGGCAAAGGCCATGGATACGCGCGCCGCCATCAGCTCCTGCCGGTCGGTGATTTTCGGCATGAAGACCGATTTGAGCAGGTCATGGCTGATGGCCGACGAGATGGCCAGCAACAAGCCGGCGGCGGTCGACAGGGCCGCGGCCAGACCACCGGCGGCGATCAGGGCCAGCACCCATCCGGGCAGGTTGGCGATCTCGGGGTTGGCCAGCACCAGGATGTCCTGGTTGAAGGTGACGATTTCGTTGCCTTCCCAGCCGCGCGCCTTGGCCACGGACTGGAACTCCTCGGAGCGGTCGTTGTAGTACTGGATGCGACCGTCCTCGTTCTTGTCCTCGAAGGCCAGCAGGCCGGTCTGTTCCCAGTTGATCATCCAGTCGGGTTTGTCGTCGTAGCGGATCGGATCTTCGGCCGTGCCGTCGGGATAGATGGTGGTGATGATGTTGAGCTTGGCCATCGCGCCCACGGCTGGGGCAGTGAGATACAGCAGCGCAATGAATACCAGCGCCCAGCCGGCCGAGCGACGGGCGTCGGCCACGCGCGGCACGGTGAAGAAGCGGATGATGACGTGCGGCAGACCGGCCGTGCCCACCATCAGCGACAGCGTGAAAAGCACCATGTTGAGCGTCGAGGCGTGGTGGCCGGTGTAGTCATGGAAGCCCAGTTCGGTCAGCACCTGGTCGAGCTTGGTCAACAGCGGCAGGCTCGACTCGGCGTGGGTGGAGAACAGGCCCAGCGGCGGCACCGGGTTGCCGGTCAGTTGCAGCGAAATGAACACCGCCGGGATGGTGTAGGCAGTGATCAGCACGCAGTACTGGGCAAGCTGGGTGTAGGTAATGCCCTTCATGCCGCCGAGCACGGCGTAGATGAACACCACGGTCGAGGCGATCAGCAGCCCGGTGGTGTTCTGCACTTCGAGAAAGCGCGAGAAGGCCACGCCGGCGCCGGTCATCTGGCCGATCACGTAGGTAATCGAGATCACCAGCAGGCAGATCACGGCAACGATGCGCGCGGTGGTCGAGTAGAAACGATCACCGATGAACTCGGGCACGGTGAAACGTCCGAACTTTCTCAGGTACGGTGCCAGCAGCAGGGCCAGCAGCACGTAGCCGCCGGTCCAGCCCATCAGGAAGCTGGAGTTGCCGTAGCCGACGAAGGCGATCAGCCCGGCCATGGAGATGAACGAGGCGGCCGACATCCAGTCCGCGGCCGTGGCCGCGCCATTGATGACGGGGTTGACGCCGCGGCTGGCGGCGTAATAGTCGGCGGTGGTGCCGGCACGCGCCCAGATGGCGATGCCGATATAGAGCGCAAAGGTGGCGCCGACGACGATCAGGTTGAGTGTGAACTGGTCCATGGTGTCTCTCCCTTATTCCTGCTCGTCCACGCCGAACTCGCGATCGAGCCGGTTCATGTACCAGGTGTAGTAGAAAATCAGGGCGATGAAGGTCAGGATCGAACCCTGCTGGGCAAACCAGAAGCCCAGGTCGGTGCCGCCGATGGTGATCGGCAGCATGGCCAGCAAGGGCCTGAGCACGATGCCGAAACCGATCGAGACCAGCGCCCAGATCACCAGGCAGATGGATATGACACGGATGTTCGCCTTCCAGTAGGCGGCTGCGGATCTATCGTCGGACATGGCGTATCGCTCCCTGTATGTTCGGGTGTCGAGCCTCCCCGTGGAAAGTCCACGGGGAGCTTTTCATCCGAGTCTAGCGATCACCTGACCGGGTGCCCATACGACATTGGTAGGGCCGACTTTGGTCGTAGGAGTGGGAGCGTCGGCGTTAGTGCGCCATCTCCTTCGAAGAGGTTTCGCGGCGAACCATGCGATCTACATAGATGAAACCGAATGGCACCACGCCCATTCCCAGTACCAGCAGCCACTTCGGTATCGACCAGCCGCGCAGGTGGCTGGCGATCAGGCTGGCGGCAGCATAGTTCAGGAACAGAATGCCGTGGATCCAGCCCACCCAGGTAACGGCCATGGGCATGTCGGCCAGCGTGCGCAGCGGCATGGCCACGAACAGCAGGGTGATCAGGGAAATGCCTTCGGCGATGCTGATCAGGCGAAACCAGGTCATTGGCAAATGGCTTGGGCGGTGAGAGAGCTTGCGGAGACTATCACAGCCCGGACCCGGGCTGCTGCCGGAAAGCGGCTTGCTAACAACTGAATGAGGCAGCAACTTGCCTGATTGCGCAGATGGTGCAGCCATCCTTCGGTCGGATTCTTTGGGAACCGCAGATGAACGCCGATAAACGCAGATTGTTGATCTGTCCCATGGATCATGGATAGGAGCTGGGGTCAGCGATTCTTATACGGCTTAGGCTTTCATGCGTCCAGGAGCTGAGACATATGAATGCGACGCTCTTGGGTTGGGGGCGAGTACAGCTGCTATTGCTGATGTAGGTCCATGAATCTGCGTTAATCCGCGTTCATCTGCGGTTGCGTAATTCAAATCAGGGCCATGGCTGACAAACATGCGCAATCAGGACAACTTATGCAGGTGCAAATGTCAGGGCCGAGCGTCGGAAGAGTTGGGAGCTTCCACCGAAAGCCGCTGAGTCAGCAACACGGCATGCGTGCGATTGCTTACTCCCAGCTTGCGGAAGATGGCAGTCATGTGTGCCTTGACGGTGGCCTCGGATATATCGAGCTCGAAGGCGATCTGCTTGTTGAGCAGCCCTTCGGCGACCATCATCAGCACCCGGAACTGTTGTGGTGTCAGCTCACCGATATGTCCGGCGATATCGAGTTCCTCGCTGGGGGTGCCGGTGGCGCTGGTATCCAGTTCCGGCGGGTAGCAGATGTCGCCGGCCAGTACGCTTTGCAGGGCCTCGCGGATTTCATCCACGGACGCGGACTTGTGGATGAAGGCGGCGGCGCCGTGGTCCATCGCGCGCTGCATGACCACCGTGCTGTCGTTGGCCGAGATGATGCACACCGGCAGTTCGGGGTGGTGCGCGCGCAGGTAGATCAGCGCCGAAAAGCCCTGCACGCCGGGCATGTGCAGGTCGAGCAGAACCAGGTCGGCCTGTTCGTGTTCGCGCGATACCTGTTCGAGCTCGGCCATGTTGCCGGCCTCGACGATATCGACCCCGCCCAGCGCCTTCTGCAACGCCAGCCCCAGCGCTTCGCGAAACAGCGGATGATCGTCGGCGACGATGACGGTTGTCATGGGATGACAGGTTATAGGTAAAAGGTGAAAGGTAAAAGGTAAAAAGGAAGCCCCGGAAAGTCGTCTTTCCTTCCACCTTTCACCTTTTTCCTTTTACCCTTTACCACCTCCTATCGATTCTTCCGGTTGCCAATCAGATCATCGACCACCGCCGGTTCGGCTAGGGTCGAGGTGTCGCCGAGGTTGCTGTAATCGTTCTCGGCGATCTTCCTGAGAATGCGTCGCATGATCTTGCCCGAACGGGTCTTGGGCAGGCCTGGCGCGAACTGGATGAAGTCCGGTTTGGCGATCGGCCCGATGCGCTCCCGCACCCACTGGGTGAGCGTGCCGAGCAAGTCGTCGCTGGCTTCCACGCCGGCGGTGAGCGTCACGTAGGCGTAGATGCCCTGGCCCTTGATGTCGTGCGGGAAGCCGACCACGGCGGCCTCGGAGACATCCGGGTGGGCCACCAGCGCAGACTCGATTTCGGCAGTGCCCATGCGGTGACCGGAGACATTGAGCACATCGTCCATGCGCCCGGTGATCCACCAGTAGCCGTCCTCGTCGCGACGGGCGCCGTCGCCGGTGAAGTAGAGCTGATCGAAGGTCGCGAAGTAGGTGTCGATGAAGCGCTGGTGGTCGCCGTAGACGGTACGCATCTGGCCCGGCCAGGAGTCTGTGATGACCAGCGCGCCGGAGGTGGCGCCTTCGAGTACCTTGCCTTCGGTATCGCGCAGCCCCGGCTTGATACCGAAAAACGGCACCGTGGCCGAGCCGGGCTTGAGATCGGTTGCCCCGGGCAGTGGCGAGATCAGGATACCGCCGGTTTCGGTCTGCCACCAGGTATCGACGATGGGGCAACGGCCCTCGCCGACGACCTGGTGATACCACTCCCAGGCCTGCGGGTTGATCGGTTCGCCCACCGTGCCGAGGATGCGCAGGGACTTGCGCGAGGTTTTCGTCACCGGCTCGTCACCCTCTCGCATCAGTGCGCGGATGGCCGTCGGCGCGGTGTAGAAGATGCTCACGTCGTGTTTGTCGACCACTTGCCAGAAGCGCGAATGATCGGGGTAGTTGGGCACGCCCTCGAACATCAGCGTGGTGGCGCGGTTGGCCAGCGGTCCATAGACAATGTAGCTGTGGCCGGTGATCCAGCCGACATCGGCCGTGCACCAGTAGACCTCGCCGGGACGATAGTCGAAGATCGCCTCGTGGGTCAGTGCGGTGTAGAGCAGGTAGCCGGCGGTGGTATGCAGCACGCCTTTCGGCTTGCCCGTGGATCCGGAGGTGTAGAGGATGAAAAGCGGGTCTTCGGCGTTCATCTCTTCCGGTTCGCACTCGGCGCTGGCGTTGGCGGTGATGTCCTCGTACCAGACGTCGCGACCCTCGGTCCAGCCGATGTCGGCACCGGTGCGCTTGACCACCACGACCTTGTCGACCGTGGTGACCTCGTCGCTGGCCAGTGCCTTGTCGACATTATTTTTCAGTGGCACCTTCTTGCCGCCGCGAATACCTTCGTCGGCAGTTATCACCGCCGACGATTCGCAGTCGACGATACGACCGGCTAGCGCTTCGGGCGAGAAGCCGCCGAAGACCACCGAGTGCACCGCGCCGATGCGCGCGCAGGCCAGCATGGCCACGGCCGCTTCGGGAATCATCGGCATGTAGAGCGTGACGCGATCACCTTTCTTCACGCCCTGGTCCTTCAGCCCGTTGGCCAGGCGGCAGACCTTCTCGTGCAATTCGCGATAGGAGATGTGTGCGTCGTCGTCGGGGTCGTCGCCCTCCCAGATGATAGCGGTCTCGTCGCCATGCTTTTCCAGGTGACGGTCCAGGCAGTTGACGGTGACATTCAGGGTGCCGTCCTCGAACCAGCGGATGTGCAGGTCATCCTTTTTCCACGACACGTCCTTGACCTTGCTGAATGGCTTCATCCAGTCCAGTCGCTCACGCGCCTGCTCGGCCCAGAAGCCTTCCGGGTCGTCGATCGAGGCCTGGTACATTTCGCGATAGCGGTCGCGGTCGTATAAGGCGTCTTTCATGGAGTCGGGTACTGGGTAGGTCTTGTCGTTGGCCATAATCCTTACGCTCACTATCAAACCTTTGGTTTTCAGAATTCTGATCTTAGCAGGCATGGGGTGTCGGACCCAATGCGACATTGGTCTACACGGGGTGTGGGGGGGCGGGCCGGGTGGTATGGGTCGCGGTGGGCCGCCGGCGGTCTTCGGCGGTGTTGGCTGCTCGGGTGTCGGAGGCGTTCTGGTGCCACTGAAATCAGGCTGGAGTGTTGGCGAGATGCGCTGACCTCGACAGGCGCAATCGTTGCGGATGGCACGGCTGACCGGTTGCCGGCGTCCGGACCGCCTCTGTTCCACCGCGACCCATACCACCCGGCCTGAAAAGGTGGAAGAAGGTTTCGAATCGCCACGACATTGCTGCCTTTCAACCTTCTCCAAGCCATCCGCATCGAGTTGGCCGATCGCCCGGGCTTTCGCCAGAAACCACCCCCGCTCCCCGCACTACTCCGACCTTCGTCTAATAGACCAATCGCCAATGGTCGATGCCCGTGAAACCCCGCATAGTCGGGCGCAAGACAGTCCGCACTCGGGAACAGAACGGGAGAAACCTATGGCTACACGACACCTTGGCATCCTGGCGCTGGTGGTATTGCTTGCCTCGGTACCGGTTTTCGGCGATGCATCGCCTGGCGAGCGCGAGCGTGCGCTGGAAGAGCGCATCGAATCGCTCGAGCGCATGGTGCAGCGATTACTTGATGAGCGCGGTGAGGCGCATGCCGAAGACGAGGCTGTTCGCGGTGAAATGGAGCAGTTGCGCCAGGAGCTGGCAGCACTCGAGGAACGTGATGCCGAAAAAACACCATCAGGCACCGAGTTCAACTTCACCGGCTTCATCAAGCACGACATGATGTACAGCCGCTACAGCGCGGGCTCTGTGCCGCCCAACTCCATCCTGCGTGACTTCCACGTGCCGGCCGCCATTCCGGTGGGTGGCCAGACCTCGGCGACAGACTTCGATACCCATATCCGCGAGACGCGATTCATCTTTGACGTGCAACGGCTCGAAGACGACCTGCAGGCCTATCTTGAGTTCGACTTCTCGGCGGGTACGGGGGGCGACGAGCGTCTGACCAATACAACCAGCCCCAACATCCGGCATGCCTTCGTGCGCTGGAACGATCTGCTGGCCGGGCAGACCTGGACCACGTTCTTCAACGTCGGCGCCCTGCCGGAGAACGTTGACTTCATCGGTCCCGCCGAGGGCACCATTTTCGTGCGCCAGGCCCAGCTTCGCTATACCAACGGTCCCTGGCAGTTTGCACTGGAAAACCCCGAAACCACGGTCACTCCCTTTGGTGGCGGGGCGCGCATCGTCACCGATACCGCGTCGATTCCGGATCTCGTGGCCCGCTACAACCACGATGCCGACTGGGGCCAGTTCTCGGTGGCCGCGCTCGGGCGGCAACTGGGCATTGACGGGGTCAATGGCCCCGATCGTGAGACCTCTTTCGCGCTGAGTCTGTCAGGACGCTTCGATGTCGGCCAGAACGACATCCGCTGGATGGTCTCGGGCGGACCGGGCATCGGTCGTTACCTGGGGCTCAACACGGCCAACGAAGCCGTGCTCGACGCCGATGGTCGACTCGACACCATCGATGCCTATGGCGGCTTCCTGTCCTACCGTCACCTGTGGAATGATCGCTGGCGTTCAAACTTCACCCTGTCGGCCTTCCGTGCCGACAACGACACCGATCTGACCGGGATGAACGTGACGAAAAGCGCCGAAAGCGCCCATGCCAACCTGATCTACCAGGCCACCCCGCAGCTTCGCTTCGGGCTGGAATACCAGCATGCCCGTCGCGAAATCGAAGCGGGCCTCAAGGGCAACATGAACCGGCTGCAGTTCGCCACCATCTACGCGTTCTGAGTGCCTGGCGATTCTCCCAGTGTCGGCGTTGGCATATGTCCCGCGGCTTCGCAGGGGACATATGCCAAGCCGGCAGTCGTCCGAGGCCGCTGCCGGTCTCCGTTTTCTGATGCTTCCTAATGGCAAGCCATTGATCGATTGCCGCATGCGCCGTGCCATAATCAGCGACGTTTCCTGACTCGACCCGGCGTCGTGCATGACCGAGAAGCCCGACCTTCAATCCGACCCCGAGCGCCCTGGCAGGTTGCTGGCCACGGGTGACTGGCGTATCGATGCCGTCAGGGGACGCGGGTTCGTTCCGGCGACGCTGCCCGACGATGCCGTCGAGCTGGATGCTACCGCCATCGAGCGACTGGATTCGGTCGGTGCCCTGCTGCTCGTCCAGCTCGCAGATCGGATGGATATCGATCCGGCCAGTATTGTCCTGAGCGAATCTCACCAGCCACTTCTGCACGCCGTTATTGCCGCCTCGGGCGAAGCGGAGCCGGAGCCCCGGACGGAGCCGGCGTGGTTCAGTTTCCTGGCGCATGTCGGTGAGGTGACCGTGAGTTTCGGTGGCGGATTCAAGCAGTTTCTGGGGTTTCTCGGTCTGGGGGTCAGTTCCCTTCTGCGCACGATGTTCCGGCCCCGCCAGTGGCGCATTACCTCGACCATCCACCATATGGAACAGACCGGGCTGAACGCCCTGCCGCTGGTCGTGCTGCTCAGCTTTCTTATCGGTGCAGTCATTGCCTACCTCGGAGCCACGGTGCTCAAGGACTTCGGTGCCGAGCTGTTTGTCGTCGATCTGACCACCATTGCCTTCTTCCGGGAGATGGGCGTGCTGGTGACCGCCATCATCCTGGCCGGGCGCACGGCCAGCGCTTTTACCGCCCAGATCGGCACCATGAAGTCGCGCGAGGAAATCGATGCCATGCGCACGCTGGGGCTGGATCCGTTCATCCTGCTGGTCATGCCCCGGCTGGTGGCGTTGCTGGTCATGCTTCCCATCCTGGCAGCGGCGGCGACCATCGCCGGCATGGCCGGTGGCATGACGGTATCGGCGCTTTCGCTTGATATCGGACCCGATTTGTTCATGTCGCGTATTCATGAAACTCTGAACCTGCGTCATTACCTGGTCGGGCTGATCAAGGCGCCGCTGTTTGCGGTTGTCATTGCGCTGATCGGCTGCCTGGAAGGGTTCAAGGTCACCGGAACCGCGCAGTCCGTCGGCGAGCGTACGACCAGCGCGGTGGTGCAGTCGATCTCGCTGGTCATCGTCATCAACGCGCTGGCCGCCGTGTTCTTCATGGAGATGGGATGGTGAGTACGCCGGAGACTTCGGAAACCAGCGTGGTCAAGGTGCGTGGCCTGCGCAACCAGTTCGGACAGTTCGTTGTGCACCAGGGGCTGGACCTGGACGTTCGACGTGGTGAAGTCCTTGGCATCGTGGGCGGCTCGGGTTCGGGCAAGTCGGTGCTGATGCGGGCCATACTCGGCTTGCGCCCCCCGCAGGCCGGCACCATCGAGGTGCTGGGCGAGCGTATCGAACAGAGTGCATCGGCGCGCAGTCTGCTCAGGCGCCGCACCGGCGTGCTGTTTCAGGATGGTGCCCTGTTTTCTTCACTGACCGTTCGCGAGAACGTCGAGGTGCCAATCAAAACGCACTGCCCGGCCATGTCGGCCGCACTGCGTCGTGACCTGGCCCGACTCAAGATTCGCATGGTCGGCCTGCCGGTCGCTGCCGGGGCCAAGCTGCCCTCGGAGCTTTCCGGCGGCATGCGCAAGCGCGCCGGCCTGGCGCGTGCCCTGGCGGTGGATCCCGAGCTCCTGTTTCTCGACGAACCCACGGCCGGCCTTGATCCCATCGGCGCGGCGGCTTTCGACGAACTGCTCGTCACCCTTCGTCAGGCGCTGGGCCTGACCGTATTCCTCATTACCCACGATCTTGATACGCTTTATGCCATCTGTGATCGCGTGGCGGTCATCGGTGACGGCAGAATTCTTGTCAGTGGCCCGTTGTCTGAAGTGGAACAGTTCGAGCACGAGTGGGTCCAGAATTACTTTCACGGGCCACGCGCACGTGCCGCCAGCCAGGCCGGGAAGGCCGGGAGTTGAATCCTATGGAAACGCGAGCCAACCACGTCCTTATCGGTGCTTTCACCATTGCCGGGCTCATCATGATGCTGGCAATTGGTCTATGGGCGGCCCGCTACGCGGCAGATGATGCCTGGAAGGAATACGAGGTGGTCTTCGAGCACCCGGTCAGCGGCCTGTCGTCCGGGTCGACCGTGCAGTACAACGGCATCAACATGGGCAGCGTGCGCGAGCTGAGCCTGTCGCCGGATGATCCCAGCCGGGTCATTGCCCGCATTCGCCTGGAGGCCGGTGCCCCGGTACGCGAGGATACAGTGGCGCGCCTGACGGTCTCGGGGCTAACCGGCGTGGCCTTTATCCAGTTGCGTGGCGGCAGCCCGGAAAGCCCGGCACTGGAACCCGGCCCGGACGGCAAGCCGCCCCAGATACTGGCCGAGGAGTCGGGGTTGCAGAAACTCATCGATGCATCCGAGGACATTGCCTCCATGGCCAGCGAGGTGATGCTGCGCCTGCTCGAATTTCTCAGCGAGGACAACGCCGAGCGCGTCACTCACACGCTTGACAACATCGACCGTCTTTCGCAGACCATTCTGGCCGAAGGCGACATGATCGCCGAGACCATTGGCAATCTGCATGCCGGCAGTGCGGAACTGGCCGGCGTCATGACCCGTTCTCAGCAGTTGATGGAACAGATGAGCCAAGCACTGGCCGAGGTCGACGAACACCTGCTGAGCGATCTGCCCGGATTGTCGGAAGACCTGTCAACCACCATGGATCGGCTGGCGAGGGCGTCGGAGCGGATTGATCGAGTGCTGGCCGACAACGAGGCGGCCTTCAGCGAGTTTGGTGTCGAAGTGCTCGCACCACTGGGGCCGACAGTGCAGGAGTTCAGGCAGTTGGTCCGCGAACTGTCGCGACTGAGTTCGCGATTCCAGCGACATCCCACGCGCTTCCTGCTTGGGGGCGATCAGCCAGAGGAGTATCAGCCACAGTGAGTACCGTGAGTCATCGTAATTTCGGCGGGCGGATGGTTCTGCTGGCCGTGAGTGTCCTGATGCTCGGCGGCTGCATGCTGGCACGTTCGCCCGGGTCGGTCAGCATCATTGCCCCGCAGCTTGAGCCGGTCGAGGCCGAGAGCGAGCCGGTGGTCGACTGGTCCGTGGGGGTGCAGCGTCCAAGTGCCGACCAGATGCGCGACTCGGACCGGATCATGGTGCGGGTATCGCGGTCGCGACTGCAGCCCTGGCCCGAGGCGGCCTGGCTGGACAGCATGCCTGACATGGTTCACGCGATGCTGATCCAGACCCTGGAAGACTCGGGGCACTTTGCCGGTGTCGGCCGGGCCGGTGGGCTGCGTTCGCGCTTTGGCCTGACCAGCGACATCCGCCGCTTCGAGGTGGTCGATGACGGTGACGGTCGTCTTTCGGTCGATCTGGCTGTGCGCATCAACCTGGTGCACCAGCCCACGGGGAGTGTGATGGCCACGCATTCGTTTGAACAGGCCGAACGCGTCGATGGGCGATCCCTGGACGATGCGGTTGATGCATTCGAGCAGGCCATGTCCCGGCTCTTTCTGGATATCACGCAGTGGACCGTGGAGAACGGCGAGACGGCCGCTGCAGAGATGCAGGAGCGGCGCGAGGGCTGGCGCGAACGGGCGTCGGGTTCCGAGCGGCGTGGACAGTCTCGCTGAGACGCCAAACTACGGCATCTGTGCATGCGTGCCGCGTCAGTTGCTCTCCTCGATCAGGTCCAGCAAGGGGGCCAACTGCTTCCTGATTCGTGGCAGATGCTGGCGGACCCGATCGGCTTGTCCGCGAGCGATCCATTCCAGCGCCTCTTCCAGGCCGGGCTCGTCCTGATGCCCGACGCTTTCGTGCTGCGCTGTCGCCGGCGCCGGTTCGGCTGCGCCTGACAAGCCGGACTTGAGCAGTTCGTTGACATCTCTGGAGTCATCGATCGGCAGCGGTTGCACGGAAAAGCGCGCGCGCACCTGGAGTGTCTGCTCGCTTCCGGTCAGTCCCAGATCGGCCAGGTCGGGCGTGAAGCGGTCCTGCAGGTGCCTGGCGCCGTCGGCCGAGGTGGCCGGAAGAATGAACGTGAAGCTTTCGGGGCCGGTTCGGTAGACGGTGTCCTCACGGCGAATACTCTCCGACAGCGTCTGGCCGACACGCTGCCGGGCACGGCTGGCATAGGGCTCGCCAAGCTCGTCGAGCAACCGGGTCAGGCCGTCAAGATGCAGGTGCATCAGGGTCAGCTCCTGGTTGTGGCGCACGGCAAAACTCATGGCCTGGCCGAGCCGCTGAGCACAATAGCGCCGATTGCCCAGGCTGGTCTCGCGGTCGAGGTGGTGGTCGCGCTCCAGCGCCCGTACCTCGCGCCGGGACTGCACCGAGTCGGCGTGGGCGCTGGCCCGGGCCAGCAATTCGGGAGCCTGGAAGGGCTTGGAGATGAAATCGCTGGCGCCGCGCTCAAGTGCTTGCGCCCGCAACTCCTCTCGGTCTTCTGCACCGGTAATCAGGATCACCGGCAACTCGGCCAGCCGTGGCTGGTCACTTGAGCGCACCTGATCGAGCAGATCGAACCCGCTCTTGCCAGGCATGCGCAGATCGGTGAACAGCACCTGAATATGTTCGTCCTGCTCGAGCAGCTCCCAGGCGGCCTCGGCCGACTCGGCAAGCACAAGCTCGAACGACTCTTCCAGTACCTTGGTTGCACACATGCGCATCAGGCGGCTGTCATCGACAAACAGAATGCGCGGACGGGGTGAGAATTCTTGTTGGCTGACGGCGTTCATGCAGTCTTTCTTGCAATTACCGCGCCAATATGGTTGTCCTGTCGTGTCCGGTCAATTTTTTCCGGTGGCGTGTGCGAGAAAGTCGATCCTGTGCGCATTCGCCGTTGCCGCGGCCACGCGGTCGAACTTGACGCGCAGGGTCATATCCGGTCACGGAACCGTCCAGCGAGCCTCGTGCCCACGGGCATCGACATGCACGAAGGGGCCGCGGTGCGGACGTGGCCCATACAGCCCCAGCCCGCCGTGCAGGCGTTCATGGCGACCACTGTCGTAAAGATCGTCGATGATGGACAACAGCAAACGGGCGTCTTTGACACCGCTGCGGCCGTCGCCGTTGAGGTCGTCCATACGGCCATTGCCGTTGGTGTCGATAAAGATATCCGCGGCTCCGCCCCAGACATGGCGGGAATAGCGACCATTGCCAATGGCCCTGTTGTACCAGGGCGTGCGGTAACCGCTCATGACGTGAAAGCTGTCGGTGTGAATGCCCCGATCGTTGACCTCGGCCAGGATGATTTCCAGTTTGGCCACCAGCGCTTCGCGCAGGACCAGGTACTTGGGCCAGTGATCGGGCTGCTGCTTGCACAGGAACTGGCCCAGGGTGAAGTGGGGCGAAACCGGCAGGTCAGCCAGCTCCGGCGACACCTCGATCAGTCCGGGCGGTGGCAGATAGATCGGGTTGCCTCTGAGTGGCTTGTCCGGGTATCGGCCGATCCGATAGCCGTTGAGATATCCATTCTCGACCTCGGCCAGCGGTACCATGACGATGACATTCAGGCGTGCCGATTGTGCCTGTCCTGGATGGATGTCGAAGCGCACCAGTCCCGGCTCGTCGGGCGCGGTCCACACCCAGCGGGCCGGGCCGAGACGTCGCAGCTCGCCGCCGTTGACGACGGCTTCGGCCTGCATGCCGTCGGGCAGGTGCAGTGTCAGCTCGCGCTCCTGCCCGGGCATGACAAAGAAGGCAAGCTCCCGCCACTCCATCCGCTTGCCATTGAAGCTGATCTCATAGTCCAGCGTGCCGGGGTCGAAGTCGGACTCCGCAGCCAGGATGCCGACGGCAAGCAGGCTGCCGGCCAGTAGCATGATGAGCGATTTCAAGCGTCGTATCCTCTCGTCAGGGTGATGTCGGGTGACTCGGGGCCGGGCGGTGGCGTATTCAGTGCCTCGATCAGGCGCTGGTCGCGTTGGTAGATATCGCGCCGGAAATGGACCTGGTTGTCGTCGCCGACCCAGGCCGTCCAGTAAAGCAGGTAGACGGGCATGTGACGGTCAAGTCGCACGGTTGTCTCGCGGCCGTGGTTCCATGTCGACTCGATGCGTTCCTTGCTCATCAGATCCGAGCGTTGGGTGAGCAGCCAGCGAGCCAGTTCGTCGGCGTCCTCCAGCCGGATGCAGCCGGAGCTGAAGGCGCGCTCGTGTTGGCCAAACAGTTCGCGTGCCGGTGTGTCGTGCAGGTAGACGTTATGGCGATTGGGGAACATGAACTTCACCCGTCCCAGTGCGTTGTCCGGACCGGGCGCCTGGCGCAAGCGGTAGGGGAAATTGCGCGGTGAGAGACTGTTCCAGTCGACGTCGGCCGGGTCGATGCGGCGTTCCTCCGCGCCCCAGCCCTGCAGCACGGCAAACCCCATGTCAGCAAGATAGTCCGGATTGGCACGGATGCGCGGGAGCTGGTCGCGCACGGCCAGTCGCGGCGGCACCTCCCAGGAAGGGTTGAGTACGAGGTAGCTCATGCGTCCGGTGAACACCGGAGTGCGCCGGTAGGGCTGGCCAACGATGACCCGCTGGCGCATGACCTCCTCACCATTGCTGACCACCTGCATGCCGAACCCGGCGATGTTGACCAGCACATACTCCTCGCCCAGCGACTGCGGCAACCACCGCCAGCGCTCCAGGTTGGCGCGCAACTGCTCGACGCGGGCTGTCGGAGGCACGTTCAGTGCATTGAGGGTCTGAGGTCCGATGATGCCATCGACGGCCAGTCCGTGACGTTGCTGGAATGCACGCACGGCCTGTTCCAGCGCATCATCGAAATACTGTGGCTTGCTATCGGCCGGTACGGCCTCGCCCCTTTCCAGGCGCGCAAGATGGCGCCGGATGGCGGGGATGCGCTCATCGCTGTCGCCAGGCCGGATCAGCGGTAGTGCCGCGTCGACCGCCAGCCATTCGCCGTTGTCGGCCAGTTCGCGCTTGAGTGCCAGTTGCTCGACTAGGCGATGATAGGCGGGATGGCTCGGCAGCAGGGTTTCCAGCAGCTCTCGGCCGCCCTTGCCCCCCAGTGCATGGCGCATGACCGATGATGTCAGCGTTGGCTGTTCGCGTTCGATGAACCATTCCGGATCGATGGATTCGGGATCGATGCGGCCATGGGCGAGATGATGCGCCAGTGCGAGCAGCGCGTCGGTGGCCATCAGCTCGACATCGACCAGGGCGGGGACTGAATTCGGGGTGGACGATGACCGCAGCCCCTGCAGTGCGACAGTCAGTGCCTCGCGATGATAATGATCAGGCTCCAGCCCGTGGCTGGCGGCCAGTTCCAGCGTGGCGGGCACCTGCCGAAGCTGGTCAACAGGCTCCAGACGCTCAAACCACAAGGGTTCCCAGCCGTTGGCTTCATACACTGAGCGTAGCGGACCGTGCGCCATCAGCATGCTGCCGGCCACCGGCACTGCGTCGATTTCATGCGGCCGTTCCAGCCGCTGGCGCAGTTCTTCCCTGAATGTCTCCCCGGCGCCGGACCATGCCACGGGCATGAAAAAAACAGCCCCGACAGAAGCATGATCGGGCGTATCAGCGATGTTTTACTTGCGGCACTTGAGCACATGGTGATATTAGACGGTGAGTCGGGTGAATGATTCCCCGGCTGGGGCCGGACTTCTAACGCCTTGAAAATCGGCCATTTCAGAACTAATGAGAGTGCTATTCCGGTACTTGATTGAAGGAGGTAGGCATGAACCTGCAGAAACTTAGTCCTTGGAACTGGTTCAAGCGAGAAGAGCAGGGCGGCAGTGGCGATCTGCTGCCGGCCCGGGGCAGCGACGATCCACTCACGCGCATGCACCGGGAGATTGATCGCCTGTTCGAGGGCTTCTTCGGTGCCATCGACCGGCCCTCCGACTTGCAACACGGGCTGGTACTCCGGCCCAGTATCGACATTGCCGAGTCGAAGAAGTCCTATCGCATTTCCGTGGAAGTGCCCGGTGTCGACGAGGAAGACATCGATCTGACGCTCGATGGCGACGCACTCATCATTTCGGGTGAAAAGCGCCAGGAAAGCGAAGAGGACGAGGACGGATATCACCGCATCGAACGCAGCTACGGCAGCTTCCGCCGAGTCCTCACGCTGCCCAGCGACGCTGATCCCGATGGCATCACCGCGAACTTCCGAAAAGGCGTGCTCAAGATCGTGATTCCGCGCAGCAAGGAAGGAAACGGCAGCCGCAAGCGGATTGAGATTGGATGATTGGTGTGTGCGGGTAGTGGTGAAGAGGGGTGGACGACGAGAGGGGTAGAGGGATAGAGGGAGGAGAACGCAGGGGTTTTCCCTCTCCCCTTCTCCTCCTCTCCTCCTCATCCTCCTCTCCTCCTCATCCTCCTCTCCTCCTCATCCTCCTCATCCTCCTCTCCTCCTCTCCTCCTCTCTTCCTCTCTTCCTCTCTTCCTCTCTTCCTCTCTTCCTCTCTTCCTCTCTTCCTCTCTTCCCCTCTTCCCCTCTTCCCCTCTTCCCCTCTTCCCCTCTTCCCCTCTTCCCCTCTTCCCCTCTTCCCGCCCTTCATACGCTATCCTGCTCCACTGATTCCCACAGTCGAAGCGTCCAATGTTCTGCCAGGCAAGCAATACCGCCATCCCCATTCATTCTCTCGACCCGGCTGCTCTTGACGAGTGGCGGAAAGCGGCTCCCGACGCCCAGCGCAACTGGGTGAATGCCGCCGGCTTTGAGGCCGCGGCGGGCACTTATATGCTGGTACCCGGCGATGACGGCATGGCCTGCGTCCTGGCCGGCCGCGAAGCCGACGACCGGCTTTGGGCGCTGGCGCATCTGCCGGGGGTGCTGCCCGAAGGCGACTATCGGCTCGAGGCTGATTTCACCGAGGAGGAATACCAGCGGGCGGCCATCGGCTGGGGGTTGGGTTGCTATCGCTTTGATCGCTACAAGTCCGTTGAAAAGCCGAAGGCGCGACTGGTCTTGCCCGAGGCCTCGGCGGAGGAAATCCGCGCCCTGGTTGAGGCCTCCGCCTTCGTGCGCGACCTGGTCAACACGCCGGCAATCGACCTGGGCCCTTCCGACCTGGCAGATGTCGCCCGCGAACTGGCCGAAACCCACAACGCCGCCTGCGAGAAAATCGACGGCGAGCGGCTGGAAAGTGAATTTCCCGCCATCCATGTGGTGGGCCAGGCGGCCAGCCGACCGCCTTGCCTGATTCGCATGCAGTGGGGCGATCCGGCCGATCCGCCGCTGGCGCTGGTGGGCAAGGGCGTGATCTTTGACTCCGGCGGGCTCAATATCAAGCCCGGCGCCGGCATGGTGCTGATGAAAAAGGACATGGGTGGCGCGGCCCACGTGCTGGGCCTGGCCAAGGTCATCATGAGCCTCGGGCTGAAGGTCAACCTGCGCGTCTACATCCCGGCCGTCGAGAATGCCATCGCCGGCAACGCCTATCGTCCTTCCGACATCATCCGCACGCGCAACGGCACCAGCGTCGAGATCGGCAACACCGACGCCGAGGGCCGCGTGGTGTTGTCGGACGCCCTCACCCTGGCCTCGGAAGAAGGGGCCGAGCGAATCATCGACTTTGCCACACTCACCGGTGCGGCCCGCATCGCGCTGGGCGAGGACCTGCCGCCGATCTATGGCCGCGATACCGACTCGGTCCGCGCCATTCAGGAGCTTTCGTTCAAACAGGAAGATCCGCTCTGGCACATGCCGCTGTTCGAGCCCTACCGCAAGCTCATCCAGCCGGCCATCGCCGACATATCCAACACCGGCACCAGCAAGATGGGTGGCAGCCTGACTGCCGCGCTGTTCCTGGATCATTTTGTCGACCCCGGCATCGACTGGTATCACCTCGACATCTACGCCTGGAACCTTGGCGACCGCCCGGGTCGGCCCGCCGGTGGTGAGTGCCAGGGCCTGCGCGCCGTGTGGGAGTGGCTGAAGTCGCAGCATTGATGTGTCGCAGGGTGCCAGGCGGAGGATTTGGCGTTACGATATCCCTCCGTGTGCCGTGAAGCACAACTGTTGAGGAGTAAGGCAATGCGTTACCTGGTGATACTGTTGATGGCTGCCGCCCTGATGCTGGCCGGCTGTCAGAGAGATGATGCTGACGAGCCCGAGCTGACCGAGGAGGCCGCCGAAGCGCTGGATGAGGCGCAGGAAGAGGCAACTGATGCCTATGAAGAGGCCGTTGATACGACCGAGGACGCGGCCGAGGAAGTCCGCGACCGGGTCGAGAACGACGACAACGATGATGCCGTCGAGCGCATGTGGCAGCGCGCGGTCGAATTGGCCGAGGAGGCCCGCGAGCGTTCCGAGGAAGCCTGGGAAGCCACCCGTGAAGGTGGTGACGAGGCCATGAAGGAAGCTCGCGAGGCAGCCGAGCGGGCCCGCGAACAGGCACAGGAGGCCTGGGCAGAGGCCACCGAGTTGACCGGCGATGCCCGGGACGATGCCCGGAAGCGGGCCGAGAAGGCCTGGGAAGAGGCCGAAGCGGCCTGGGCAAGGCTCGTCGACGAAGATGATGACGATGAGGATAACGGCGACTACTGAGCCGCTGTCCCAGAGGTGCCCTGCGCCGCCCCGGCATGCCCGGGGCGGCGCTTCTGTTTAGCTGAACAAGACCCACACAATCGGAACTGACTCAAAGTGTCAGAGACTTACGATCCCGGCGTACTGGAGCCGGAAATCCAGGAATACTGGCAAACCAGCGATGTCCACCGTGCCGACAGCGGCGACGGCGACCGTTTCTATTGCCTGAGCATGTTTCCCTACCCGTCGGGCAAGCTGCACATGGGGCACATGCGCAACTACACCATCAGCGACGTGATTTCACGTTACCAGCGCATGCAGGGCAGGCGCGTGCTGCAGCCCATGGGCTGGGATGCCTTCGGCCTGCCGGCGGAGAATGCCGCCATGGCCAATGCGGTTCCGCCGGCCGAATGGACGCGCAACAACATCGATCACATGCGCACCCAGCTCAAGGCCCTGGGCTTTGCTATCGACTGGGAGCGCGAAGTCGCCACCTGCGATGCCGACTACTATCGCTGGAACCAGTGGTTCTTTCTCAAGCTGCTCGAACGCGGCATTGCCTACAAGAAGACCGGCACGGTCAACTGGGACCCGGTCGATCAGACCGTGCTGGCCAACGAACAGGTGGTCGACGGTCGCGGCTGGCGCACGGGTGCGCTGGTCGAAAAGCGCGAGATCCCGATGTACTACCTGCGCATCACCGACTATGCCGACGAGTTGCTGAGCAGTCTTGATGAGCTCGACGGCTGGCCCGAGCGCGTGCGCACCATGCAGGCCAACTGGATCGGCCGCAGCGAAGGCGCCGAAATTGAGTTCGCCTGTGGCGACGAGACCATCAAGGTCTTCACCACCCGCCCCGATACCCTTATGGGCGCGACCTTCATGGCCGTGGCCGCCGAACATCCGCTGGCGCGCGAGGCCGCGAAAGACAACCCCGAACTGGCCACGTTCATTGCCGAGTGCCAGAAGGGCGGCGTGTCGGAGGCTGAAATCGCCGCCCAGGAAAAGCTGGGCATGGACACCGGCCTGAAAGCCATCCATCCCCTGACCGGCGACGAGCTGCCGGTGTGGGTGGCCAATTACGTACTAATGGGCTACGGCGAGGGCGCCATCATGGCCGTGCCGGGCCACGACGAGCGCGACTTCGAGTTCGCGCTGAAATACGACCTGCCAATCCGCCAGGTCATCGGCCGGCCCGGCGGCGAAGTCTACGATGATCGACAGTGGCATGACGACTACGCTGCCAAGGACGGCGAACTGGTCAATTCCGGTGCTTACGACGGGCTGAGCTGTCGGGACGGGTTCAATGCCATCGTCGCCGACCTGGAGAAGAAGGGAGCCGGCCGGGCCCGCGTGCAGTTCCGCCTGCGCGATTGGGGCATCTCGCGCCAGCGCTACTGGGGCTGTCCGATTCCCATCGTCCACTGCCCCGACTGCGGCGACGTGCCGGTGCCCGAAGAGGATCTGCCGGTGCGCCTGCCCGAGGATCTCGTGCCCGACGGCTCGGGCAATCCGCTCAACCGCCACGAGGCCTTCGTCAACACCACCTGCCCGAAGTGCGGAGCCGCGGCGAAGCGCGAGACCGACACCATGGACACCTTTGTCGATTCGTCCTGGTACTTCCTGCGCTACACCTGTGCCGACAATCACGACGCCATGGTCGATGAGCGCACCAATCACTGGATGCCGGTCGATCAGTACATTGGTGGCATCGAGCACGCCATCCTGCACCTGCTCTACGCGCGTTTCTGGACAAAGTTGATGCGCGACGAGGGGCTGGTCGAGGTCGACGAGCCGTTTGCCCGGCTGCTGACCCAGGGCATGGTGCTGGCCGAGACTTACTATCGTGAAGACGATCAGGGCCGGCTGGAGTGGTTCAATCCGGCTGATGTGGACATCAGGCGCGACGGCAAGGGCGGCATCGAATCGGCCATGCTGAAGTCCGACGGCCAGCCGGTCGAGCCCGGTGGCATCGAGAAGATGGCCAAGTCGAAGAACAACGGCGTCGACCCGCAGGAGCTGGTCGACCAGTATGGCGCCGATACCGTGCGCCTGTTTTCAATGTTTGCCGCGCCGCCGGAGCAGTCGCTGGAATGGTCCGATGCCGGTGTCGAGGGTGGCTGGCGTTTCATCAAGCGGCTGTGGACGGCGGTCAATGCCTATGCCGCCGAGGGTGTGCAACCGGGTGTCCGGCCGGACGCGCTGACAGGCGATGCGGCCAACCTGCGTTGCCAGTTGCACGAGACCATTGCCAAGGTCGGCGACGACATGGGCCGGCGCTACACCTTCAACACCGCGATTGCCGCGATCATGGAGTTCTGCAATGGCCTGCTGCGCTTCAAGCCGGTCGACGACAACCAGCGCGCCCTGGTCCAGGAGTGCTGGGAGGCGGTGGTGCGGTTGATCGCGCCGGTCACGCCGCACTTGTCAGAAGCCCTGTGGCGCAGGCTGGGTCGCGAAGGCTCGGTGTTCGCGGCGGGCTGGCCCGAGGTCGACGAGTCGGCGCTGGTGCGTGCCTCGGTCACCCTGGTCGTGCAGGTCAACGGCAAGGTCCGTGGCCGTATCGAGGTGGCCCCCGGTGCCGACCGCGACAGCGTGCAGGCCGCCGCCCTGGAAGATGCCAACGTGGCGCGTTTCATCGAGGGCAAGACCGTGCGCAAGGTGATTCACGTGCCCGACAAGCTGCTCAATATCGTGGCTGCCTGATGCCGCTGCGTGCGCTGTCGCTGCTGCTGTTCTGCCTGGTACTGGCCGCCTGCGGCTTTCAGTTGCGCGGCGAGGCGCGACTGCCCGCAGTGATGGGCAGCACCTGGCTGGAAGTCAGCGATGCCGGGTCGGATTTTGGCCGCGATCTGGCCCGTCAGCTCGAGGCCAACGGCATTCGGGTGCTCGATGCCCACCAGGACGGTGCGGCCCACCTGAAGATACATCGCGAGCAGATCCGGCGCGAGGCCCTGACCTTTACCGGTCAGGCCAGGGTGCGGGAGTTCTTGCTCATCTACGATATGGCGTTCGAGCTGCGCGATGCGCAGGGCGATACCCTGGTCGGCCCGGAAACCCTGCAACTGACGCGAGAATACAGTTTCGACGAGCAGGAAATCCTGGCCGCACAGCGCGAGCAGGAGTTTCTGGAAGATGACCTCAGGCGTGCCATGGTGGCCCGCTTGCTGCGCCGGCTGGAGGCCGTCACCGAGTCATGAAGCTGTTTCCGGACAAGCTTTCGACCCGCCTTGAGCGGGAAATCGATCCGGTCTACCTGGTTGCCGGTCAGGAAGCGTTGTCGATCGAGGAGTGCTGCGATGCCATCCGGCAGGCCGCGCGCCGCGCCGAGATTGCCGAGCGCATCGTCCTCGAGGCAGACGGCCGCTTCGACTGGAGCCAGCTGGAATCATCCACCGAAACGCATTCACTGTTCGCCACCCGCCGACTCATCGAGGTCCGGCTGCCCACCGGCAAGCCCGGGCGCGAAGGCGGTGCGGCGCTGCGCGCCTTTGTCGAGCGTGGGGGAGACGACGTGATTCTCGTCAAGTGCGACGAGTGGGACATGAAAAGCGAGCGCTCGGCCTGGGTCAAGGCGCTCGATGGCGCGGGTGTCTATGTGCCGTGCTGGAAGATCAAGCCTCACCAGCTGCCAGACTGGATCACGCGCCGTCTGGCGGCGCGCGGCTTGCGCGCCGACCGTGCCACGGCCACTTTCCTGGCCGAGCGCCTGGAAGGCAATCTGCTGGCCGCCGCCCAGGAGATAGAACGCCTGGGCCTGTTGTTCGGGGCCGGGCCGATTGCGCTCGAGCAGGTGCGTGAAGCGGTGGCCGACAACGCACGTTTCGACAGTTTTCGCCTGGTTGAACTGGTGTTGGCCGGCCAGCCGGGAGCGGCCGTGCGGTCGATTCGCGGGCTGCGCGAGGCCGAGACGGCCATGCCCCTGATTGTCGGTGCGCTGGCGCGAGAGCTGCAGGGCATCGCGGCATTTCAGGCCCTGACGCGCCACATGTCCCCGGCCCAGGCCTTTTCGGAGCTGGGCGTCTGGAAAAGCCGTCAGCAGCCACTCATGGCAGCATCACGCCGTCTGCAGCCCGATATCGTGCGCCAGGCGCAGTCGCGGCTGGCCGATCTCGATGCCATGTCCAAGTCCAGCCGGCAGGGCGAATTCTGGGTTGCCCTGGAACGGCTGTGCGTTGGTCTGGCGACCAATCGTGCCGGGATGTGCGCGGCATGAATCGCGCCACGGCCGTTTTCGGGGGGACCTTCGATCCGGTGCATTACGGTCACCTGCGGGCGGCCGCCGAGGTCAGCGAAAAACTCGATGTCGACGACTTTCGTCTTCTGCCCGCCGGGCAACCGCCGCACCGCGACCTGACCGGGGCCGAGGCCTATCATCGTCTGGCCATGCTGGAGCTGGCGCTGGCACCGTATCCCGATCTGACGGTCGACGAACGCGAAGTGCGTCGCGAAGGGCCGTCCTACATGGTCGAGACGCTGCATTCGATCCGGCGCGAGTCGGCGGATGCACCGGTCATACTGTGTCTCGGGCAGGATGCCGCCAACCAGCTTGCCGGCTGGCATCGCTGGCGCGAGCTGTTTGAGCTCGCCCACCTGGTGGTCATGAAGCGGCCGCGAAGCCGACCACGTTATCCCGATGCCGTGGCCCGGGAGCTGGCCCCGCGTCGCGCGCGATCGACTGCAGCGCTGATGAACGAGCCGGCGGGCCGCGTACGCAACCTGGAAGTGACCCAGCTGGCCATATCCTCCACCGATATCCGCAACCGGCTGGCGGCCGGCCGAGACCCGCGATTCCTGCTGCCGGCCACGGTGCTGGCCTATATTCGCAAGCACGGGCTGTACGACGCCAGAGGCGGGTGAAAAGACCGGACATCCTGCCGGGTCGCTCGCGTGATGATGCCGGCGGCGATACGGGTTAGAATAGAGTCCGGTTTTACTAGAGCAAACTCCGTACTTGACTGAACAGCAAACGCTCTCCCCGAGTCAGTTGCGCGATCTCGCCATCGCCGCCCTCGAAGACGCCAAGGCCTCGGATATCCAGGTCATTGACCTCGCTGAACGCAGCACCTTCGCCGACTTCATGATCATCTGCAGTGGTACCTCCTCGCGCCAGGTCAAGGCCGCGGCCGAGCGGGTGGCGTTGCGCGCCAAGTCGGCCGGCGTCCGGCCCTTTGGCATCGAGGGCACCGACGAATGTGAGTGGGTCCTGGTGGACCTGTGCGACGTGGTGGTGCACGTCATGCAACCGCAGGCACGCGCCTTCTACAACCTTGAGAAACTCTGGTCGGCGCCGCCGGCGGCAACGCATTCGGCGCAAGCCTGAGCGCTGCGGGGTAGAAGGTGGACCTTGTGGTAGCCGCCGTCGGGACGCGCATGCCCGACTGGATTGCCGATGGCTGGCAGGAGTATGCCCGCCGCATGCCACCCCACCTGAAGCTGGAACTGATCGAAGTGCCCGTGGCCGGCAAGGCCGGTGCTGGCCGCGAGTCAACCGTCGAGGCCGAGCGACTGCTGGCCAGAGCCCCGGAGGATGCCTGCCGCGTTGCGCTGGAAATCGGCGCCCGACCCTGGTCGACCGAAAAGCTGTCATCACGTCTGGAGCACTGGCAGCTCGAAGGCCGTGCCGTATGGTTCTTCATCGGTGGCGCCAGGGGGCTGGATCGCAGCGTGCTCGACACCTGCCACGAGCGCTGGTCGCTGGGGCCGGCCACACTGCCGCACATGCTGGTGCGCGTGGTTGTTGCCGAACAGCTCTATCGTGCCTGGACTGTGTTGAGTGGGCATCCTTATCATCGGGGGTGATTGAGAGACGGTAAAAGGTGAACGGTGAAAGGTAAAAAGTGAATTCGGCAATGTCGTTCCTGAACACTGGCTTCCTCCTCTCCCCTATTACCTCTTACCTCTTACCTCTTACCTTTCACCTGTTATGAAAAACCTCATCCTCGCTTCCGCTTCTCCCCGTCGCCGGGAATTGCTTGGTGTATTTGGTATCGATTTCGAGGTCAGGCCGGCTGATATCGATGAGTCGGTGCTGGATGGTGAAACGCCGGCCGATTACACCTTGCGTCTGGCCGTGGAGAAGGCGCGGGCAGTGGCTGGCGACTGCCCGGGCGGTTTTGTGCTGGGGTCGGATACGACCGTGGCCCTGGATGGTGAGTGCCTGGGCAAACCCGTTGATGCCGCGCAGGCCCGCGATATGCTGCTGAGGCTCTCGGGCACCCGGCACGACGTGCTTTCGGCCGTGGCCCTGGTGCATCCCGATGGCGAGGTCGACAGCCGACTCAGTACCACCATCGTCGATTTTGCCCCGCTGCCCGCAGCTTGGGTTGATGCCTATGTCGACTCGGGTGAACCCATGGACAAGGCCGGGGCATATGGCATTCAGGGTGCGGCCGGGATCTGGGTGCGTCGGCTCGAGGGCAGTTATACCGGGGTGGTCGGCCTGCCACAGTTCGAGACCGGCGAACTGCTGCGCGCCGCCGGTCTGTGCTGATGCGCAACCGCCCGCCATGCGGCAGGGTGATATTCTTGCACGTTGAGAGCAACTGCCCCGGAAAGCCCGAGCCTTGAGCGACGATATCCTGATCAATGTCACCCCGACCGAGCGGCGCGTCGCGGTGGTCGAAAACGGCCTGCTCCAGGAACTCTACCTGGAGCGGATCAACGATGCCGGGTTTGTCGGCAATATCTACATGGGCCGGGTCGAGCGCGTGCTGCCCGGCATGCAGGCCGCGTTCGTCAATATCGGGCTCGACCGCACCGCGTTTCTGCACGCCGCCGACGTCGTGCCGCGCCAGCCCGAACTCAACGACGACGGTGAACCGCTGCCAACGCCACCGATCACGGAGTTGCTGCACCAGGGGCAGCAACTGCTGGTGCAGGTCATCAAGGACCCGCTGGGCACCAAGGGCGCCCGGCTCACCACCCAGCTGAGTATCCCGTCTCGCTATCTCGTGTTGTTGCCCGGCGTCGACAGCCTGGGGGTGTCGATTCGAATCGAGGCCGAGGACGAGCGCCAGCGATTGCGTGATGACGTGCGTGAACTGCTCGGCGAGTCGGCCGAGGCCGGGTTCATCATCCGCACCAATGCCGAGGGCGTCGGGCCCGAGGCGCTCAGGCGCGATCTGGCCTACCTGCGCCAGCTCTGGCCGCATATCGAGGCCGAAGCGCGGGAGGCCGGCCCGGGCCAGTGCGTCTACGAGGACCTGGCCCTGCCATTCCGATCCCTGCGTGATCTCATGCACGGCGGTGTCGAGCGGGTCCGGATCGACGACGAGGAGACCTGGCGCCGGGCCAAGCGTTTCGCCGGTGATTTCTTTCCCGAGTGGGTCGAACGCATCGAGCTTTACGGCGGTGATGGCCCGCTGTTCGACCTTTACGGCGTCGAGGGCGAGATCGAGCGGGCGCTGAGTCGCACCACGCAGCTGAAGTCCGGCGGCCACCTGGCCGTTGACCAGACCGAGGCCATGACCACGGTGGATGTGAATACCGGCGGCTACGTCGGCCATCGCAATCTCGAGGAAACCATCTACAAGACCAACCTCGAGGCGGCTCAGGCCATTGCCCGTCAACTGCGGCTGCGCAACCTGGGTGGCATCATCATCATCGACTTCATCGACATGTACGATGAAGAGCACAAGCGCCAGGTGCTGCGCACGCTGCAGCGTGCGCTGACGCGAGACCATGCCCGCACCACCGTGTCGGACATCTCCGCTCTCGGGCTGGTGGAAATGACCCGCAAGCGCACCACCGAAAGCCTGGAACATCGTCTGTGCGAACCTTGCCAGGCCTGCGAGGGCACGGGCCGGGTCAAAAGTGTGGATACGGTCTGTTCGGAGATATTCCGCGAAATTCTGCGCGCGGTACGACAGTTCGATACCGGTGAGCTCAGGGTCATGGCCTGCCCGCCGGTGGTCGATCGTATCCTTGAAGAACACCACCGCACCATTGCCGAGCTGACCGAGCAGCTGGGTACCAGCATCTGCTTTCAGCCCGAGGAAGGATACGGCCAGGAACAGTTTGACGTGGTTCTGCTTTGACCGAGGAAGTGCGCCCAAGACCCTGGCTGCCCACAATGATCCGACGCCTGGTGGGCCTGCTGTTCTATGCCTGTGCACTGGTGATCATCGGACTGGCGATCGTGGTCGGGGTGGGCCGCGCCCTGGCACCTCATGCCGACGAAATGCGCCCCTGGCTGGAAGTGGCGCTCACCGACCGGCTGGGTCTGCCGGTCGCCATTGAACGGGTCGAGGCGCACTGGCCCCGGCTCACGCCGCAACTGCAACTCAACGGGGTTCGGGTCGGCGAGCCCGATGCGCCGCTGGCCAGCATCGACAGCGCCAGCCTGGATGTCCACCTTCCCGGCCTGGCCGGGGGCGCCGGCAACCTGTTCGATCTGACCGTCATCGGTCTGGATGTGGAACTGACCGAGGACGAGGACGGATCGTGGGGGCTGCAGCTGGTGCGGGGCGGTCAACTGGGGGGTGGTGACGGTCTGCCCGCCGAGCGTGTGCTGACCGGCAACCTGCTGCTGCGCGAGGTGGAGGTGCGCATTCAGCCGCAGGAATGGCCGGCCACGGCCTGGCACTTGCCGGAGGCGGAGCTGGAGCGCTCTGCCGAGCGCACGGCCCTGATCGGCCGGATTCATCCGCAGGCTGACGCTGCATCCGTGCTCGAATTGCGATTGCTGGCCGATCATGCCGCCGGCAGCCTGGAAGCAATCCGGGCCTGGTTCGGGCTGCCCGGTCTCGATCTGGGAGCTGACCTTTTTGCTCCCTTCGTGCCCGAAGCCGTGGACACACGCGAACGCCTGTTGCAGGCGGACCTCTGGCTGGACTGGTCGCGCGAATCCGGGGCCGGTCTGAGCCTGGATTTTGCCCTGACCGGCGGCGAAGACGAGGCAGTCAGTGGCACCTTGCTGGCCGAGCGCATCGGTCGCCGGGTGGACCTGAATCTGCCGGAAATGAAAATCGGCGATGAGCCCGTAGTGAGCGGATTGGCACTGGCCTGGCATGATCGGCGCGCGGCGCTGGCCTTCGATGCGCTGGATCTGGATCGCCTGCATCGCCTCCTGGCGCCTGTGTCCGGTCTTTTGCCCTGGTGGCCGGAGCGTCTGGAAGGGCAGGTGGATTCGGTATCGCTGATGCTTGACCTTGATGAAAGCCTGCACGCCGTGAACGGTCGGATCCGGGAGCTCGTGCTGGCCCCTACCGGCCCCGTTCCGGGCGTCGAAGGGTTGGACCTTGAACTGGGTCTGGCCGGTGACCGCGTCGTATTGAGCCCATCGGGGCCGGCGACCGTGATGTGGCCGCAGCAACTGCGCGAGTCGGTTGAGCTGGACGCCATTGCCGGCCAGTTGCTGCTGGCCCCCGAAGGCATCGAGATGCGGGAGCTGTCGATTGCCGGAGATATCGTCTCCGCCCGGGCCGATGGCTGGATCTACCTGGGCCCGGAACGCCCGTTCCTCGATTTCGGAATCGACGTGCAGCGCATCGAGGCCGGTGATCCGCGACCCTGGCTGCCCCGGGGCATCGTGCCGCCAAGGGCACTGGAATGGCTGGAACAGTCGCTGGTGCATGTGGATCATGCCAGCGGGCAACTGCTGTTTCACATGCGCGCCGGCCAGCGCGCCGCGGATTTCGATCCCGGCGACTTTCAGGCAGAGATCGATTTTGCCGGGGCCCGCATGGACTACTGGCCGGAATGGCCGCTGGCCCGCCTGCATGAAGGGCAGGTCCGGTTTCTCGGACGGTCACTTTACGGCCAGGTGCCCTCGGCGCACCTGGGCGAGTCCACATTGTCGGTAGACCAGGTGGTCATTGGCGACCTGACCCAGCCGGAACTGGTTTTCCTGGCCACCGCCGACGATGCCGATGCCACGGCCCTGGCCGCGACCCTCGCCGACATGCCGGTGGCCGGCTGGCAGGCCCTGTTTGACCAGACGCGGTGGTCGGGTTCGCTGGCCTTTGCCACGGAGGTGACTTTGCCGCTGCGCCAGATGAGCGAGTGGCATCTTGATGGCGAAGTGGAGATCAACGACGCCCGGGTGGCCCTGCCGGCGCTGGGTATCGAGCTCTCGGCATTGCATGGCGCGGCATTCTTCGATCGACACCGGATTGTTCCAACGGCACTCCAGGCGCGTGCCGGGCAACGCATGCTGACCCTGGATCTTGCCGCGGACTTCGATGCGCCGACGCGGCTCGATATCGGCGCCGAGCTGCACCCGGCAGACCTGCTGGCCGACGACGAGCTGGCTGACCTGGTGGCCCGGCATGTCACCGGCACTACTTTCTGGCGCCTGGGACTCGATGCCGTGGAGGATGGCCTGTCGATCACGCTGGAAAGCGACCTCGAAGGCATAGGGTTCGAACTGCCCGAGCCGGCCAACAAGTTGATGCCGCAATCCTGGCCGTTCAGGGCCGATGTGCGCCTGGTCGATCAGGATATCGAACTCGACCTGAGCCTGGCCGAAAGCCTGGAGATGGCGGCATGGCGCGAGGCCGGAGACTGGACCACCACAGTCGGTCTCCACCAGCCCAGGCCGGCGCGTCCGGACAACCCCGGAACGGTCGTGCGGGGGCAGCTGAACGACCTTGATCTTGGCGCCTGGGTGAGCCTGATCGATGCGCTGCCGCTGCCCGATGCCCGCGGCGTGGGGCGGGCCGATATCGCGCTGTCGCTGGGTCGACTGGCCTGGGAGAACCTGTCGATTGATGCCGTCGAGCTGGGACTGGTTCGTGAAGAGGGTGCATGGGAAGCCAGTTTCGATGGTGACGGTGCCCGGGGGCGGGCGACCATCCCGTCGCCGCTGGATTCCGGCCGCGTTCTGGCTGTGGACCTCGCCCGCCTGCATCTCGATCATGACCGCCCCGAACCCGACCCGACTCAACTGATCGCCGAGCTGGGGCCCGGACAGACATCCACCGCCAGTCCGGTGGGGTACCCGCCATTGCACCTGCTGATCGAGGATCTTCGCTACCGGGATCTCGACCTCGGACGGGTGCGCGTCGAAAGCCACGCTACTGACAGCGGCGTGGAAATCGAGCGGGTCGAGGCCAGCGGCGAGACGCTCAGCCTGCAGGGGCGCGGCCGCTGGGTCGAGGGCGATGCCGGTCCTTACAGCGAGTTCGAGGGGCGGTTGATCACCGACAGCCTGACCGAGCTGATGACGGCGCTGGGTTATGAAATCGGCATTCAGGCCGCACGCGCCCAGGCCGACCTGGCCGGGCGCTGGCCCGGGGCGCCGCATGATTTCTCGCTGCAGCGTCTCGACGGCGCACTGGATATCGAAGTCAGCGACGGGCTGATCCCCGAGGCGCGTCCCGGCGCGGGTCGGCTGCTGGGCCTGATCAGCATCAGCACCATACCCCGCCGTCTGACGCTCGATTTCCGCGATGTCTTCGCCCAGGGGCTGAAGTTCGACCGAATCGAGGGCCGGTTCCGCATCGCCGACGGCGTGGCCAGTACCGACGAGCTGCTGATTGATGCGCCGGCTGCCAGTATCAAGGTCAGCGGCGAGACCGACCTGATCGACCGGCGTTACGACCAGTACCTGGTGGTCGAGCCGGGTGTGGGCGGCACCTTGCCCCTGATCGGAGGCTTGGCCGGCGGGCCGATGGGCGCGGCGGCCGGTCTCGTGCTGCAGACCCTGTTCGACGGCCCCCTGCGAGGCATTGCCGAGGCTCGTTACGCGGTCACCGGGGCCTGGGAGGCGCCGGAAGTCGATCTGGTCGAGGCCAGGGTCACCGATGAAGAGGGCGAGGAACGCATTCTGCTGCCCGAGGAGCTGGACCTGGATTGAAAGGCGCCGCTGTCGTCCGAATATCTCAGGGGTTGCCTTACACAATAGAGTCTGCGAGCAAATTCATGTACGAACGGGTTCTCGATCAACTGCTCACGCCGGCCGGGCTCGGAGAGCACGAGCTGGAAATGGCACTGGGCCGGCTGGTGTCCAGCCAGATCGATTTTGGCGAGCTTTACTTCCAGCGACGGGTGTCGGAAGGCTGGTCGCTGGAGGACGGAGCCGTCAAGGGCGGCAGTTACGATGCAGACCAGGGCATTGGCGTGCGCGCCGTGGCCGGTGCCGGTACCGGCTTTGCCTACGCCGACACCATCAGCCTGCCCTCACTGATCGACGCGGCCGCCAGTGCCCGTGCAATTGCCCGCCAGGGCAGTTCGGGAAGTCTCCAGGTGGGCCGCGCCGCACCGGTGCCGGCGCGCTACATTTCCGACGACCCCACCGTCAGTGGCCGTGCTTCCGACCGGGTCGAGCTGCTCAGAACCATCGATGCCTACGTGCGTTCTCTCGATGACCGGGTAAGCCAGGTCAGCGTCAGTCTCAACGCCAGTCACGAGTCGATCCTGGTCACGGCCACCGACGGTGTGGTCGGCGGCGATGTCAGGCCCCTGGTGCGTCTGGATATCCGGGTGCTGATGGAAGACGGTGACCGCCGCGAACAGGGTTTTTCCGGCGGTGGCGGACGTTACCGGATTGCGCAGCTGATGGCGCCGGAGTTCTGGCAGCATCATGCCAGCGAGGCGGTCCGCCAGGCGACCGTGAACCTGGGAGCCGAGCCGGCACCGGCCGGCTACATGACCGTGGTGCTGGGCTCCGGCTGGCCCGGCGTTCTGCTGCACGAAGCAGTGGGCCATGGCCTGGAAGGGGATTTCAACCGCAAGGGCATTTCGGCGTTTTCCGGGCGCATCGGTGAGCGGGTGGCGACCGAAGCCTGCACCGTGGTCGATGACGGCACCCTGGCTGACCGTCGTGGTTCGCTCAGCATCGATGATGAAGGTACGCCGACGAACTGCACCACCCTGATTGAAAACGGCCGGCTGGTCGGCTACATGCAGGATCGGCTCAATGCGCGGCTCATGGGCGTCGAGCCCACGGGCAATGGTCGCCGCGAGTCATTCGCCCACCTGCCAATGCCACGCATGACTAATACCTACATGCTGCCCGGTGAGCACGATCCGGGCGAAATCATCTCCTCGGTCGACGATGGCATCTACGCGGTCAACTTCAACGGCGGGCAGGTCGATATCACGTCCGGCAAGTTCGTGTTTGCCGCCTCCGAGGCCTACCGCATCAAGAACGGCAAGCTGGGCCCGGCCATCAAGGGGGCGACCCTGATCGGCAACGGACCGGACGTGCTCACGCGGGTGGGTATGGTCGGCAACGACCTGGCCCTGGACTCCGGCGTGGGCGTGTGCGGCAAGGAAGGCCAGGGAGTGCCGGTGGGCGTGGGGCAGCCCACACTGCGTATTGATGGGCTGACTGTCGGCGGAACCGACTGAAACCAGGATCAGACCGATGACCGGTTGCTTCCGTGCGTCGTGCCGGTGAGGTGCGGCGCCGCAACCGGTCCAAAAAATTCAGGAACACTGCAGGTATGAGTAACAGCGAACTGAAAGGCAGCGGGATCAATGCCCTGCTGCACGATCCGGACCGTGAGATCGACTTGCTGATCGATATTGCAACCCGGGTCATCGACCAGGCCAGGGCTGGCGGTGCCGACCAGGCCGAGGTCAGCATCAACTCCAGCCTGGCCCGTGAAGCCGGTGTGCGAATGGGCGAAATCGAAACCCTGGAAGAGGCCCGGGATCGCGGAGTACGAGTGACGGTCTATCGGCAGCAGTGCGCCGGCAGCGCCAGCACGGGCGACCTCAGAGCCGATGTCATCGACGAAACCGTCGAGCGGGCCCTGGCCATTGCCCGGCACACCCAGCCTGACCGCGACGCGGGCCTGGCCGATGCCGCCCTCATGGCCACCGACATCACCGACCTGGACCTGTGGCATCCCGCCGATCTCGGGCTGGATGTCCTGGCCGAGCGCGCGCGAGAGATCGAGGCGGTTGGCCGGGATGCCGACACGCGCATTGCCAATACCGAGGGCGCCAGTGTCAGCACCGAGGCCGGCGTGGCCGTGTATGCCAACAGCCATGGCTTTGTCGCCAGCAGCCGAGGTACCCGCTTTTCCCAGAGTTGCGTGCTGATCGCGCGTGATGAGGCCGGCATGCAGCGGGATTTCGACTATGACACGGCGCGTGCCTTCGGCGAGCTGGCCGCTCCAGAGGTAACCGGCCGCGAAGCCGCCCGCCGAACGCTGCGCCGGCTCGGGTCGAAACGAATCCCGACCGGCCGGGTGCCGGTATTGTTCAGCCCGGAAACGGCCCGGGGGCTGATCGGACACCTGGTAGCCGCGGCCTCCGGCAGCAATCTCTACCGTCGCTCGAGCTACCTGCTTGATGCGGCCGGACAGTCCGTCATGCCGGACTGGGCGTCGCTGGTTGAGCGGCCGCGCCTGCCGAGCGCGGCACGTTCCTCGTGCTTTGATGGCGATGGCGTGGCCACCCGGGAATCGGCCCTGGTCGATGCCGGTGTCCTCAAGCGGTATGTGCTGGGCAGCTATTCGGCGCGGCGTCTGGGCCTGAAAACAACCGCCAACGCCGGGGGCGTGAGAAACCTCGAGCTGGTCGGCGGCGCTTCCACCCAGGAGCAGTTGATCCAGGACATGGAGCGCGGGCTGGTGGTGACCGAACTCATGGGGCAGGGCGTGAACCTGGTCACCGGCGACTACTCCCGCGGCGCCGCGGGCTTCTGGGTGGAAAACGGCGAAATCGCCTGGCCGGTGGAGGAAATCACGATCGCCGGACACCTGCGCGACATGCTGGGCAATCTGCGTGCCGCCGGCACCGATATTGATCCTCGACACAACATCCGCACCGGGTCGCTGCTGCTTGACGAAATGACCGTGGCCGGCCAGGGAGATGACTGAGGATTCTCAACGCCGCTCGGACCTGATCCTGTGCAGCCGGCCGTCGACAAACAGCAACTCCCGGGGATGCTGGCGGGGGCCGAAGTCATAAGTCCAGCTCAATCTTTCGCGAGTGTCCGTCCGGCCGCCGTGGTAGCCGTAGTGGGCCGGTGAAGGCAGTTCGTAACTGTAGTCCGGCTCGCCGCAGCGGGCGAAGACCTCGGCAATGGTGTCGCCCGCATTTCTCAGTTCGTTGGGATTGCAGCGCCGGCTTCCGGGGCGGTGGTCGACGCCGTAGCCCAGGGAATCGATGCGGCTCAGGCGACCGTCGACAAACACCAGTTGGCGCATGAAACGGCGCTGCCCGAAATTGAGTGTCCAGATCTCCACGCGCTGCATGGCGAGCGGACGGCCCCGACGATCGGCGCCGCTGGCCCGGTCGTAGCTTTCGCGCCAGAACGGTTCAGGGCACTGGCGCGCCACCTGCCAGATCGGGTCGCCGGCGCGCACCAGCCGCGATCCGCAATGCAGCGAATCGGCCGAGGACCAGGCGGCAGGCGGCAGCAACAGCAGGCCGGCAATCAGGACGAATCTCATGCTCATGGGATCCATGATAATCCTCCTCATTGAACCGCCGATGAATCACCTTCACCTGGTGTTGTCTCAAACCGGGTGATAGTTGCCGGGTGCACTGCGTGCAAGCCGGCAGCCATCGACGGACTGCCAGGCGGCCAGGAACAACCCGGCCCGCCGGAAACGCTAACGGCAGCAACAATGCCCATCCGAACGAAACCGTCTCACGAGGAGAACAGGACATGAAGACCCGAATCATCGCCGCCATCTGCCTGCTGGCACTGGCCGCTCCGCTCAAGGCCGACAACCATGCCGAGCACTACGTGATTGACACCCCCGGCGCCCATGCCTTCATCCAGTTCAAGATTTCCCACCTGGGCTTTTCCTGGCTGTATGGACGCTTCAACGACTTCGAGGGCGAGTTCACCTATGACCCCGACACCCCCGAAAACTCCTCGGTGGAAGTGACAGTGCAGACCGCCAGTGTCGACTCGAACCATGAGCGCCGCGACGATCACCTGCGCAACGAGGACTTCCTCACCGTGGAAGAGTATCCCGAGGCCCACTTCCGCTCGACGGCCTTCGAGCGCGTCGAAGAAGGCCAGTACCGCATGACCGGTGAATTCACCCTGCTCGGCGTCACCCGCGAACTGGACATCGACGTCGAACATGTCGGCGCCGGCGAAGACCCCTGGGGCAACTACCGCCGCGGCTTCCACGGCACCACCACCTTCCGCCTGGCCGACTTCGGCATCGACTACGACCTCGGCGAAGAAGCCGAAGTCATCAAAATCATCCTGGACATAGAAGGCATCCTGAAAACCGACGACTAACCCTCCCCGGGGCGGCGGCCCACCCCGCCGCCCACCCCCACCTAACCCCCATCCCCCTCGCAGCCCCGCCAGCCAATCCAACCCCAACCCAACCGCAAGCCGCTCTTCACACTTCACACTTCACACTTCACACTTCACACTTAACACTTAACACTTAACACTTCACACCTCACACTTAACACTCAGCGCAAATTTCCCATTTGTTGTCCCCCCCCAAAACCAGTAAAATCTCCCCCCACTCGAACAGGGGTGGTATCCGAAATGCGAAACAAGCTGATTGCCGGCAACTGGAAGATGAACGGTACGAAGCCGGAGATCCGGAGTCTGATAGGCGGCATTCTTTCCCGACTGGACCCGGAGCGGTCAGCCGAAGTCATGGTGCTGCCCCCGTTTCCGTATATCCCGCTGGTGCAGTCTCTACTCGATCACACCCCGGTGCTGCTCGGCGGGCAGGATTTGAGCCCGCATGCTTCCGGCGCCTATACCGGGGATGTGTCCGGTTCCATGCTGGCCGACTGGAACTGCGGCTACGTCCTGGTGGGCCACTCCGAACGCCGCGCCCTGCACGGTGAAACCAGTGCGCAGGTCGCCGAGAAGTTCGTCGCGGCCCAGGAAGCCGGTCTGCAGCCGATCCTTTGTGTCGGGGAAACCCTGGACGAGCGCGAGGCCGGGCGGACCCGCGAGGTGGTCGGCGGCCAGATCGGTGCGGTCATCGAAGCGGCCGGCATCAATGCCTTTTCCAGGGCGGTGGTGGCCTACGAGCCTGTCTGGGCCATCGGCACCGGGCAGACAGCGACGCCGGAACAGGCACAGGAAATCCATGCCGGTATCCGTGCGCAATTGTCAGCAGAGGATGCTACAATAGGCGGTCGGGTCAGGATCCTTTACGGCGGAAGCGTCAAGCCCGACAATGCCGCCGAATTGTTTGCCTGTGAAGACATCGACGGTGGCCTGATTGGCGGCGCATCGCTGAAGGCCGAATCGTTTATGGCCATCTACCAGGCGGCCTGACAAGACAGCATGTTCAGAGACTGATAACCAATGTACACGGTTTTAATCGTATTTCACGTTCTGCTGGCCGCGGCGTTGATCGCCATCGTGCTGGTTCAGCGGGGCCCGGGTGCCACCATGGGTGCGGCCTTCGGTGCAGGCGCCTCGGGCACCGTATTCGGTTCGCGCGGCGCTGCCGGCTTTCTGACCAAGCTCACCAGCTGGCTGGGTGTCGGATTCTTTGCCATCAGCCTGTCAATGGCGGTCATGGTGGCTCGCTCCGGCGGAGTGGGCGAAGCGCCCGATGATCTCGGTGTGGCCGCCCAGGTCGCGCCGCTGCCCACGGCCGAGGAAGTCGAGGCAGGTGATGCCGAGGAGTTCCTCGCACTGCCGGGCGACGAAGAGGATGAAGATGAGTCCGTGATGGACGATGAAGTGTTCCCGGAGCCGCCGGAAGAATAAATCCTTCACGGGGGATCTGATACAAATGCCGAAGTGGTGGAATTGGTAGACACGCTGTCTTGAGGGGGCAGTGGCCTTACGGCCGTGCCGGTTCGAGTCCGGCCTTCGGCACCATGTTTTTCAATATAGCGATGCCTCCCTCCACCAGGGGTGTCGCATCCGGACAAGCGGCGTACGACCATGCTGGCAGAGTACTTCCCTATCCTGCTGTTCCTGGCGATTGCAACCGGGATGGGTGTGGCTTTGCTGATTGTTGGCGGTATTCTCGGACCGCGCAACCCCTCCGACGAAAAGCTTTCACCCTACGAATGCGGCTTCGAGGCCTTTGAAGACTCCCGCATGAAGTTCGATGTGCGCTTCTACCTGGTCGCCATCCTCTTCATTATTTTCGATCTGGAAATTGCCTTCCTGTTTCCCTGGGCGGTGGCCCTGGATCATGTCGGCATGACCGGCCTGGTGGCCATGGGCGTGTTTCTGCTCATCCTGGTCATCGGTTTCATTTACGAATGGAAGAAGGGGGCGCTGGAATGGGAGTAGTCAGCAATCTTCTGCATAACCCGTCACCGGACGGGCCGGTCGATGACATCCTGCGCCCGGAGGCCGACAACCCGCTGCTGGAAAAGGGTTTCGTGACCACCAGTGCCGATGCCCTGATCAACTGGGCGCGAACCGGCAGCATGTGGCCGGTGACCTTCGGGCTGGCCTGCTGTGCCGTCGAGATGATGCATTCGGCCGCGTCGCGCTACGATCTCGACCGCTTCGGCATGATCTTTCGCCCCAGCCCCCGGCAGTCCGATGTCATGATCGTGGCCGGCACCCTGTGCAACAAGATGGCGCCGGCACTGCGCAAGGTCTACGACCAGATGCCCGACCCGAAGTGGGTCATCTCCATGGGTTCGTGTGCCAACGGCGGTGGCTACTACCATTATTCCTATGCCGTAACCCGGGGCTGCGACCGCATCGTGCCGGTTGACATCTACGTGCCCGGTTGCCCGCCGACAGCCGAAGCGCTGGTCTACGGCGTGCTCCAGCTCTACAAGAAGATCCGTCGCACCAACACCATCGCGCGCTCATGAGTAGCGTATCGGAGCGCAATCAGCTGCTGGTTCAGCAACTGCGCGACGCGCTCGGGCAACGGATTGTCGCGATCACCGAGCATCGCCGGCAGCTGACCGTCGAGATCAGCCATGAACACTGGTTGGATGCGGCCTACGTGCTGCGCGATGAGCCGGCGCTGGCCTTCGAGCAATTGTCCGATCTTTGCGGTATCGACTATCTCGGCTATGGCGATGACGAGTGGGAAACCGGCGATGCCACTCGTTATGGCTACTCCCGGGCCGCCGACGCCCTTGGCCCCGGTCGCTTTGCCTGGTCGGAACGGCCGGTATCAGGTGATGTGCCCAATCGCTTTGCCGTGATCGTTCACCTGCTCTCGCTGCAACATAATCGTCGGCTGCGCCTGCGCTGCTTCGCCCCCGACGATGAACTGCCGGTATTGCCCTCGCTGGTCGAGGTGTGGAACTCGGTCAACTGGTACGAGCGCGAGGCCTTCGACCTGTTCGGCATTGCCTTCGAGGGCCATCCCGACCTGCGACGCCTGCTGACCGACTACGGCTTTATCGGTCATCCGTTCCGCAAGGACTTTCCGCTGATCGGCAATGTCACCGTTCGCTACGACGAGGACAAGGGCAGGGTGATCTACGAGCCGGTCGAAATCGAGCCGCGCGTGACGGTGGCCCGGGTCGTGCGCCGCGACAGTCGCTATGTCGATCAGGGCATCGATGGGGGTGAGAAGTGAGCGAGATTCGCAACTTCACGATGAACTTCGGCCCGCAGCACCCGGCTGCTCACGGCGTACTGCGCCTGATCCTCGAGATGGACGGGGAGGTGGTCGAGCGCGTCGATCCGCATGTAGGCCTGCTGCACCGCGCGACCGAGAAGCTGGCCGAATCCAAGCCCTACAACCATTCCATCGGCTACATGGACCGGCTCGACTACGTGTCGATGATGTGCAACGAGCACGCCTACGTGCGCGCCATCGAGCAACTGCTCGGTATCGAGCCGCCGGAGCGGGCACAGTACATCCGCACGATGTTCGACGAGGCAACCCGCATCCTCAATCACCTGATGTGGATCGGTTCCAACGCCCTCGACCTCGGTGCCATGGCCGTCTTTCTCTACGCTTTCCGCGAGCGCGAGAACCTGATGGATGCCTACGAGGCCGTGTCGGGCACGCGCATGCACGCCACCTACTATCGCCCCGGCGGGGTCTATCGCGACCTGCCCGACGAGATGCCGAAAGTAGCCGAATCGCCATGGCGCAAGGGGCGGGACCTGGCGCGCATGAACGAATGGCGCGAAGGCTCGCTGCTGGACTTCCTGGAAGCCTTTGCCGATGATTTCTTCGATCGCGTGGACGATTACGAAACGCTGCTGACCGACAACCGAATCTGGAAGCAGCGCACCGTCGGTATCGGCGCCGTCTCGCCCGACCGGGCGGTGCAACTGGGCTTTACCGGTCCCATGCTGCGCGGCTCGGGCGTGGAGTGGGATCTGAGAAAGAAGCAGCCCTATGCCAAATACCGCGAAATGGATTTCGACATTCCGGTCGGCAGCAACGGCGACTGCTATGACCGCTACCTGGTACGCATCGAGGAGATGCGTCAGTCCGCGAGCATGGTCAAGCAGTGCATCGCCTGGCTCAGGGACAACCCGGGTCCGGTGATGATCCGCAATTTCAAGGTCTCGCCGCCCACGCGCGAAGAGATGAAAGACGACATGGAAGCGCTCATTCATCACTTCAAGTTGTTTACCGAAGGCTACTGTGTGCCCGAAGGCGAGACGTACGCCGCGGTGGAAGCCCCCAAGGGCGAGTTCGGCTGCTACCTGGTCTCCGACGGTGCCAACAAGCCGTTTCGCGTGCATCTGCGAGCGCCGGGCTATGCGCACCTGTCGGCCATGCACGAGATGGCCAAAGGCCACATGCTGGCCGACATCGCCGCCCTTATCGCCACCCAGGACATCGTGTTCGGGGAGATTGATCGATGACAATCGAAGCCACCGACAACCCCCTCGAGGGCAAAAGGAACCTTCTCACGGAGGAGACGCGCAAGACCATCGACCACTGGCGGGCCAAGTTTCCCGAAGGCATTGAAGGACGGCGTTCGGCCATCATTCAGTCGCTGGTTGCCGCCCAGGAACAGAATGGCGGCTGGGTCAGTGGCGACCTGATGGACGCCGTAGCCGATTACCTCGAAGTGCCGCCGGTATGGGTCTACGAAGTGGCGACCTTCTACTCCATGATCGAGACCGAGCCGGTGGGGCGCCATTCAATATCGGTGTGCACCAACATATCCTGCATGCTGTGCGGCTCGGACCGCATCGTCGAATACATCGAGAACAAGCTGGATACCCCCATCGGCAAGACCACACCCGACGGCCGCATCTTCCTCAAGCGCGAAGAAGAATGCCTGGCCGCCTGTGTACGGGCCCCGATGATGATCGTCGACGGCCACTACCACGAGAATCTCACGCCCGAGAAGGTCGACGAGATTCTCGACGGGTTGGAATGATGGGGGGCTTCGGTGTGACAGGGTGGTTCGTTTGGCGGAGTGCCATGCCGGAGGCTCTGGAATCGGGACTCGGGACTCGGGACTCGGGACTCGGGGAAAACCCCGGATTTCGAACGAAGGAGTATCCCCACTTCTGCCGGAGCCAGCTCGGCAGCGGCCGACAGCATGCCCACAGTAGCGAGTCCCGAGTCCCGAGTCCCGAGTCCCGGATTCACCCGAAGTCACAAAACACACAGAAGTCCGCTCCCGTTGTCGGAGGCACCGCTCATGGCTGACCCCCACGTCTGCTTCACGCATCTGGACGAGGAGAACTGCTGGTCGCTGGAGGCGTACCGCAAGCATGGCGGTTGGCAGGCCTGGGAGAAGATTCTGCGTGAGAAGACGCCGCAGGAAGAGATCATCGAGACGATCAAGAACTCGGCCCTGCGCGGTCGTGGTGGCGCCGGTTTCCCGGCGGGTCTGAAGTGGTCGTTCATGCCGCGTTCGGCGCCGGGGCAGAAGTATCTGCTGTGCAATTCCGACGAGTCGGAACCGGGGACCTGCCATGATCGCGACATTTTGCGCTACAACCCGCATGCCCTGCTCGAGGGCATGGCCATCGCCTCCTATGCCATGGGGGTGACGCAGGCCTACAACTATCTACGTGGCGAGTTCCACCACGAGCCCTTTGAGCGTGTCGAGGCAGCCCTGAACGAGGCCCGCGAAGCGGGCTACCTGGGGCGCGATGTCATGGGTTCGGGTATCGATATCGAGATACACAATGTGCTGGGCGCAGGGGCCTACATCTGTGGCGAGGAAACGGCACTGATGGAGTCTCTGGAAGGCAAGAAGGGCTGGCCGCGCTTCAAGCCGCCTTTCCCGGCCAATTTCGGTGCCTGGGGCAGGCCGACGACCATCAACAACACCGAGACCCTGGCTTCGGTGCCGGCCATCATGCGTAATGGGCCGGCCTGGTTTCTGGAGCTGGGGCGGCCCAACAATGGCGGGTCGAAGATCTTTTCGGTGTCCGGGCATGTCAACCAGCCGGGCAACTACGAGATTCCCCTGGGTACTCCTTTTTCCGAGCTGCTGGAAAAGGCCGGCGGCGTGCGGGATGGCAACCGGCTCAAGGGTGTAATCCCGGGCGGTTCGTCCATGCCGGTGCTGCCGGGCGATGTCATGATGGATCTGACCATGGATTACAACTCCATCCAGAAGGCCGGCTCCGGACTGGGCTCCGGCGCGGTCATCGTCATGGATGAGCGGACCTGCATGGTGGCGGCATGCACCCGCGTGGCACGCTTTTACTATGCCGAGTCCTGCGGTCAGTGCACGCCATGCCGCGAGGGCACGGGCTGGATGTATCGAGTACTCCGGCGCATTCTGGCCGGACAGGGACGGCCAGAAGATATCGACCTGCTGCTCTCGGCGGCCGGCCAGATCGAGGGCCACACCATCTGCGCCTTCGGCGAAGCCGCCGCCTGGCCGGTTCAGGGCTTCATCCGCCACTTCCGCGAAGAATTCGAGCACTTCATCGAACACGGCCGCTCTTCGGTCACCGAAAAGTTCGGTGAGGCGGCATAGGGATTTTGGAACCGCAGATGAACGCAGATGAACACAGATTGGTTGCAGCATGGATTGCCTTGCCGGAATCCATGCATGACCGCTTCACTGTGGGATTTGGCAAAGGTTGCACTTATGGTCAATTGATCCGCGTTCATCCGCGTTCATCTGCGGTTTCAATGGTCTCAAGGATTGTGTAATCACGATGGCTACCGTCGAGGAAAAGAAGACCGACACCGTCACCATTGAGGTTGATGGCCGCGAGCTCTCCGCGCGCAAGGGCGAGATGATCATCCAGGTTACCGACCGGGCCGGTATCGATATTCCCCGTTTCTGCTACCACGAGAAGCTGTCGGTCGCGGCCAGTTGTCGCATGTGCCTGGTCGATGTCGAGAAGATTCCCAAGCCATTGCCGGCCTGTGCCACGCCGGTGCACGACGGCATGAAGGTCTTTACCCGATCACGCCGTGCGATCGACGCTCAGCGTGGGGTGATGGAGTTTCTGCTGATCAACCATCCGCTCGACTGCCCGATTTGCGATCAGGGCGGCGAATGCGAACTGCAGGATCTGGCCATGGGCTATGGTCGGTCGGTCTCGCGTTTTACCGAACGCAAGCGCGTGGTCAGGGACAAGAACCTGGGGCCCCTGGTCGCCACCGACATGACTCGCTGCATTCACTGCACGCGCTGCACCCGATTCTTGTCCGAGATTGCGGGCACGGCAGAGCTGGGCAGCATGAATCGCGGCGAACACCACGAAATCAGCACGTTCATCGAACGCAATATCGAATCCGAACTGTCGGGCAACATCATCGATTTGTGCCCGGTCGGCGCGCTGACCAACAAACCGTTCCGCCACACCGCCCGGCCGTGGGAGATGCGCGCCCGTCCCCATGTCGGCAGTCACGACTGTTTGGGCTCCCATCTCTACTACCACGTTCGTGCCGGGCGCATCATGCGCGCCGTGCCTCGATCCAACGAAGCAATCAACGAGTGCTGGCTGGCCGACCGGGATCGCTACGGCCATTGCGGCCTGGCCAGTGCCGACCGGCTCACGGCCCCGCGCATTCGGGTTGATGGCCAGTGGCAGGAAACCGACTGGGACACGGCACTGGAAGCGGCCGCCAACAGCCTGCAGCAGGCTGGCAAGGAGCTGGGCGTGCTGATGTCACCGCGCGCCACGACCGAGGAGCACCTGCTGGCCGCCCGTCTGACCCGTGGGCTGGGCAGCGAGAATATCGACCACCGCCTGCGCGTCAATGATTTCTCACACCCGCTTGCCGGGCTGTCCAGACTGGACCGCCCGACAAGAGACCTGTCCGAGGCCGATGCCATCTTCCTGGTCGGCAGCAATATTCGCCAGGATCAACCCATTCTGGGTCACCGGGTACGCACGGCCTGGCGCAAGCGCGATGCAAAAATCGTGGATCTCAACCCGGTCGCCTACGATTTCCATTTTAATCTGGCCGAGCGCCTGATCGTCGCGCCGCAGGCCATGGTCGACACGCTGGGCCGGGTGGCCAAGGCAGCCGTGGAGAAAAGCGGACATTCCCTGCCCGACGGTACGCTGGGCAACTTTATTGCCGCACGCGAACCCGACAGTCGCGATCATCGCGTCGCCGAGTTGCTCAACGAGGCTGACAACGGCATCGTGCTGCTCGGCGACGGGGCACTCAACCATGCCCGCAGCGGCTGGCTGCGCGGGCTGGCCGAATGGCTGGCCGAGGCGCTTGGCGTCGGCTTGATGATCCTGCCCGGGCCGGCCAACAGTGCCGGGGCAGCCGTGGCCGGTGCACTGCCGGGCCAAGAAGGCCTGGATGCCCGCGCCATGCTCCGCGAACCCCGGCGCGCCTACCTGCTGTGGGATCTCGAGCCCGGCTTTGACCTGGCCGATCCGCACCTGGCCGACTCGGCGCTGCAACAGGCCGAGTCGGTGATCGCCGTGACTGCTTTTGTCAGTGAAGAAATGGAGCGACTGGCCAGCGTGATGCTGCCGTTGGCGCCAGTCCCCGAGACCGCCGGCACCTGGATCAACGCCGACGGTCACCGGGAATGGCTTGACGCTGTCGGCAAGCCGCCCGGGCAGGCGCGCGAAGGTTGGAAGATCCTGCGACGGCTCGGCGAAATGGCTTCGGTCGACGGATTCGACTTCGCGACCCTGAATGAAGTCAGCGATCTGATCGGCGAGCATCAGCCGGTCGTCTCCGGCAGTCCGGAGCTTGAGGAAGCGGCGGTTACGGATGCCGAGACCTTGTGGCGCATCGGCGACGTGCCGATCTACGCGGGCGATACCTTGCTGCGCCGGGCCCCGGCACTGCAACAGACCACCCACGCCGGCCCGACCCGGGCACACGTGCACTCGGCCACCGCCAAGCGACTCGGCCTGGAAGAAGCCGAACGCGTGCGCGTCACCCAGGGCGAGGCCTCGGTGGAGGTGCCGCTGGTGATCGACGATCGCATCGCCCCGGGCGGGGTGTGGCTGCCGGCGGCAAGCTGCGTGACCCACGAACTGGGTGCGGCCAGCGGCGAGATTCGCCTGGAGGCCTGCCCATGATGGAGCAGCTTGGCGTGCTGGCCTGGACCTGGGCCAAGATCATGATGATCGTGTTTCCGATCACGATTGCCGTGGCGTATTTCACCTACTTCGAGCGCAAGGTGCTCGGCTACATGCATTCACGTCGCGGCCCCAACCGGGTCGGGCCGCTGGGCTTGCTGCAGCCGTTTGCCGACGTGTTCAAGATGCTGTTCAAGGAAATCATCATTCCGACCAATGCCAACCGGTTCCTGTTCCTGCTGGCACCGGTGCTGGCGCTGGCACCGGCGCTGACGGCCTGGGCGGTGATTCCCTTCGACCACTGGCTGGTGCTGGCCGACATCGACGCCGGGCTGCTGTTCGTGCTGGCGCTGACATCCATGGGGGTTTACGGCATTCTTATCGGCGGCTGGGCATCGAATTCCAAGTACGCCCTGCTCGGCGGCCTGCGCGCGGCCGCACAGACGGTCAGCTACGAAATCGCCATGGGCTTCGCCCTGGTCGGCGTGGTCGTGCTGGCCGGCACGCTCAATCTGTCCGCCATAGTCCAGGCTCAGTCGGGGGGCATCTGGACCTGGTTCTGGCTGCCACTGCTGCCGCTGTTCGTGATCTATTTCATCTCCGGGGTAGCCGAGACCAATCGCGCACCTTTTGATGTCGCCGAGGGTGAATCGGAAATCGTCGCCGGTTTCCATACCGAGTACTCGGGTTCGGCCTTCGCGGTATTTTTCCTGGCCGAATACGCCAACATGATCCTGATCTCGGCACTGGCCGCGCTGCTGTTTCTGGGCGGCTGGCTCAGTCCGTTCCAGGGTATTCCGGTCATCGGCGATACCTTCCTGGGTGCCGGCGGCATCCACTGGTTCCTGCTCAAGACCGCCGTGTTCTGTTTCCTTTACCTGTGGTTCCGCGCCACTTTCCCGCGCTATCGCTACGACCAGATCATGCGCCTGGGGTGGAAGGTGTTCATCCCCATCACCATTGTCTGGATCATGGTGGCCGGCGTGTTCCGGGTACTGGGCTGGTACGGGAGCTGATGCCATGAATACGATTGTTCGCTATCTCAGGTCGCTGATGCTGCTGGAACTACTGCGCGGCATGGCCGTGACCTGGCGGTTCGGTCGTGCGTCGAAGCCGACGCTCAACTACCCGGAAGAGAAGACGCCGAAGTCACCGCGCTTTCGGGGTCTGCATGCGCTCCGGCGCTACCCCAATGGCGAAGAGCGTTGTATTGCCTGCAAGCTGTGCGAAGCCGTGTGCCCGGCCCTGGCCATCACCATCGATTCGCACCAGCGCGAGGATGGCACGCGCCGCACCACGCGTTATGACATCGACCTGTTCAAGTGCATCTACTGCGGGTTTTGCGAGGAATCCTGCCCGGTCGATTCAATTGTGCTGACCGACATCAGTGAGTACCACATGGAAAGCAGGGACGAAAAAGTGGTCGACAAGCAACAACTGCTTGCCATTGGCGACCGTTATGAACAATCCATCGCCGCCAATCGCGAGCGTGATGCCAGATATCGCTGAGGCCTGAATCCTATGCCCGTGATCGAGATCGTCTTCTACCTGTTCAGCCTGGTGCTGGTGGCATCGGCACTGAGCGTGGTAACCGTGGGTAATCCGGTCTACGCCGTGCTGTTTCTCGTGTTGGCCTTCTTCTCCGCAGCCTGCCTGTGGATGTTGCTGCACGCCGAGTTCCTGGCCATTGTCCTGGTGCTGGTTTACGTGGGCACGGTCATGGTGCTGTTTCTATTCGTGGTCATGATGCTCGACGTCAACATCAGCCCGAGCAGCGAGGGCTTTACCCGCTATCTGCCGGCGGGTGTATTGGTCGCACTGGCCATGGCGATCCAGATGTTTCTTGTTATCTGGACGCGGGGCATGGAGTCGGTGCCGCTGCCCGAGCATGAAGGCGACGACTACAGTCATACCCGCGCTATCGGCGAGCTGTTGTATACCGACTACCTCTATGCCTTCGAGATTGCGGCCGTGCTGTTGCTGGTGGCCATTATTGCCGCCATCTCCCTGACCCACCGCAAGCGCCCGGAAGCCCGGCAGCAGGATCCCGGGCGTCAGGTCCAGGTCCGTCGTGAAGACCGGGTACGCCTGGTCAAGATGAAGTCCGAAGGGGAGGGCGGCTGACATGCTCACACTGGCTCATTTTCTCACCCTGGGCGCGGTGCTGTTCGCCATCAGCGTGGCCGGCATCTTCATCAACCGCAAGAACGTGCTCATCTTGCTGATGTGCATCGAGCTTATGTTGCTGGCGGTCAATATCAATTTTGTTGCCTTCTCGCGTTTTCTCGACGTGCTGGACGGCCAGGTGTTCGTGTTCTTCATCCTGACCGTCGCGGCTGCCGAAGCGGCCATCGGCCTGGCCATACTGGTGGTGCTGTTCAGAAGCCGCCGCTCCATCAACGTCGAAGACATCGCCGACTTGAAAGGTTGATTTGTAACCGCGGATGAACGCAGATGAACGCAGATAGACAAACAAAAAACCGGGTGTTTGTGGAAAGTTCCTGCCAAGAGAATTCTGGTCGCGGGGATCGGTCTTTTTTCCGTTCTATCTGCGTTGATCTGCGTTCATCCGCGGTTCAAAACAAAAGGCCTGAAACCCCGTGAATATCAAGACCGTCATTTTGCTGATTCCGATGCTGCCGTTGATCGGTTGTCTGATCGCGGGGCTGTTCCGGCATCAGGTGGGTCGGGCCGGGGCGCACTGGGTCACGATCGGGGCGGTGGCCGGGTCTTTCCTGTTGTCCGCTTACGTGGCATGGGAAGTCTTCTTCAACGGCCTGCCGGTGCTCGACTACAGCGTCTACACCTGGGCCGTGACCGACGGCATCCGCTTCGAGATCGGCTTTCTGATCGACAGTCTCACTGCCTTGATGATGGTGGTGGTCACCTTCGTCTCGCTGATGGTGCATGTCTACACCATCGGCTACATGGCCGAAGACGACAGCTACCAGCGCTTTTTCGCCTACCTCAACCTGTTCACCTTCGCCATGCTGATGCTGGTCATGGCCAACAACTTCCTGCAGCTGTTCTTCGGCTGGGAGGCCGTCGGCCTGGTCTCCTACCTGCTGATCGGCTTCTGGTTCAGGAAGGATTCGGCGACGAAAGCCAACCTCAAGGCCTTCCTGGTCAACCGCATCGGCGATTTCGGTTTTCTGTTGGGCATTGCCGCGGTATTGATGTATTTCGGGTCGCTGCACTATGCCGAGGTCTTCGGCCAGGTCGGCACGGTCGAAGGCACGACCATTTCCATCTTCGGTGCGACCGAATGGTCGCTGATGACCTTTATCTGCATCTGCCTGTTCATCGGCGCGATGGGCAAGTCGGCGCAGGTGCCGCTGCATGTGTGGCTGCCCGATTCCATGGAAGGCCCCACGCCGATCTCGGCACTGATCCATGCCGCCACCATGGTGACTGCCGGCATCTTCATGGTCGCGCGCCTCTCGCCGATCTTTGAGTCCTCGGAAGTGGCGCTGAGCTTTATCCTGATCATCGGCGCGGTCACGGCGCTGTTCATGGGCCTGATCGGCATCGTCCAGCACGACATCAAGCGCGTGGTGGCCTACTCCACGCTCTCGCAGCTCGGCTACATGACCGTGGCGCTGGGCGCATCGGCCTACACCGCCGCCATCTTCCACCTGATGACCCATGCCTTCTTCAAGGCGCTGCTGTTTCTGGCCGCCGGGTCGGTCATCATCGCCCTGCACCACAAGCAGGACATGCGCGAGATGGGTGGGCTGTCAAAGTATCTGCCGGTCACTGCAGCCACCGCCTGGATCGGTTCACTGGCACTGATCGGCTTTCCGTTCTTCTCCGGCTTCTATTCCAAGGATCTGATCATCGAGGCGGTCAAGCTCGCCGAACGTCCCGGCGTCGCATTCGCCACCTTCGCCGTCTACGCCGGCGTGGTCGTCACCGCACTCTACAGCTTCCGCATGCTCTACCTGGCCTTCCACGGCCCGACGCGCATGGACGAGGAAACGAAATCCCATGCCCACGAATCGCCGCTGGTCGTGACCATCCCGTTGATCCTGCTGGCCATTCCCTCGGTGCTGATCGGCTACTTTACCGTCGAGCCGCTGCTGTTCGGCGGTGCCCTGTCCGATGCCATTACCGTGCGCGCCGCCAACGACGTGGTGCTGGCCCTGGCCGACAAGTTCGACGGGCCGTTTGCCTTTGCCCTGCATGGCTTCATCACCCCGGTGTTCTGGCTGGCCATGCTGGGTGTGGCCATCGCCACATATGTTTACTTGTTCAACCCGTCACTGGCCGAGCGCATTCGCGCCCGCGTCATGCCCCTGTGGACCGTGCTCGATCGCAAGTACTGGTTCGACGAGCTGTATCAGAAGGTGCTCACGGGTGCCGGGCTCAAGGTAGCCGACGGCCTGTCGCGCGGCGGCGACCGTACGGTCATCGACGGCTGGCTGGTCAATGGTTCGGCGCGCCTGGTCGGACGCATGGCGGGCGCACTGCGCCAGCTTCAGTCGGGTTTCCTCTACCACTACGCTTTCGTCATGGTCGTCGCCCTGGTGGCGCTCGTGGCGTCGTTCGTGCTCCTGAGATAGAAGGATCGGAAGAATGCTCGACTGGCCATTGCTCAGCCTGCTGATCTGGATTCCGATCGTCGCGGCCTTCGGCGTTGCCGCTCTGGGCGTGCGCGCACCCAAACTGGTGCGGCCGGTGGCACTGATCGTCGCCCTGGTCAGCTTC